>JAQXRG010000069.1 GCA_029218405.1 Bacteroidales bacterium | reverse complement strand
CTCGCGCGTGGCGCTGATGTCGAGATAGACCAGTTCGTCCGCTCCCTGCTCGCTGTAGGCCTTGCCCAGTTCCACCGGGTCGCCTGCTTGTCGCAGGTTCACGAAGTTGGTTCCCTTTACGGTCTGTCCGTCTTTGATGTCCAGACACGGTATGATTCGTTTTGCTAACATAGTTGCCAATATATAATAAGGTTAGAGGAACCGTCCCAGTTCACGGAGGGTGATGCGCCCTTCGTAGAGCGCTTTCCCGAATACCACGGCAGGCACACCTGCCTCTTCCAGCCGGAGGATATCCTCTGAGCAACTTACGCCGCCGCTGGCGATGAGGTGCAGGCCTGGGAACGCCTCCATCACCTCACGGTAGAGAGAGGTGGCAGGGCCTTCCAGCATTCCGTCGCGGCTGATGTCCGTACAGAGCACCTTCGTCACACCCTTCTTCACGTAACTGTCCAAGTAGGGGAGGAGCTGTTGTCCGCTTTCCTCCTTCCATCCGCTGACGGCGATGTTCCCGTCCTTCGCGTCCGCGCCCAGGATCATTTTCGCCGGCCCGTACTGATTCAGCCATTTGCCGAACAGTTCCGGCTGTCGGGCCGCCACGCTGCCCACGGTCACCATCTGCGCTCCGTTGTCGAAGGCGATGACCAGGTCTTCGTCGCTCTTGATGCCCCCGCCGAAGTCGATGATGAGCCCCGTCGCGTTGGCGATGCGCTCCAGGGTGCGGTAGTTCACTACATGGTGCGAGGCCGCTCCGTCCAGGTCCACCACGTGCAGGCGGCGGATGCCGTAGGCCTCGAATTCTTTGGCCACCTCCACAGGGTTCTCGTTATACACTTTCTTTGAGTCGTAGTCGCCTTGTGCCAGGCGAACGCATTTGCCATCTATCAGGTCGATGGCGGGTATTAGTTCTATCATGGTGCGTCAGAGGTTTAAGAAGTTGGTCAGAATCCGCTCTCCCACCTTTCCGCTCTTCTCCGGGTGGAACTGGGTCGCGTAGAAATTGTCCTTCTGTAGGGCGGAACTGTAGCTGAGGATGTAGTCCGTCCGGGCGGCGGTATGCTCGTTCATGGGCACGTAGAAGCTGTGCACGAAGTAGGCGAACTCCTCCGGGCCGAATCCTTGGAACAGGGGTCCTCGCGTGTCGAGCAGGGTGTTCCACCCCATGTGAGGCACTTTCTCCTCGTGCCGTTGCGGACGGAACCGTCTCACGTCGGTGTCGAAGATGCCGAGGCAGTCCACATCGCCTTCTTCCGAGTGGCGGCACATCAGTTGCATGCCGATGCAGATGCCCAGCACAGGTTGCCTCAGCTCGCGGATAAGGCGGTCCATGTTCCGCTCGCGCAAGTACCGCATGGTGGTGGCGGCTTCGCCCTGACCGGGGAATATCACCTTGTCCGCCTTCATCAGGGTTTCCGGGTCGGCGGTGATGACCGGTGTCACCCCCAATCTTCTCAGCGCGTAATCTACCGAGAAGATGTTGCCGGCATTGTATTTAATGATTGCTACGTTCATGGGTCGTTTGTCTTCTTATTATTTAGTTTCCTGACCGCAAAAGTAACGAATAATTCAGAATGCACGGTCTTTTTCGGGACAAAATCTGCCCTTTCTTGCATTTTTTTCAAAAAAAACTCCGAAAAAGTTTGCAGGTTCGAAAAATAGTCGTACCTTTGCAACCGCAATCGAGAGAGAAAGTCGAGAGAATCAAAAACTCGGAAGGTGCGTTAGTTCAGTTGGTTAGAATACATGCCTGTCACGCATGGGGTCACGGGTTCGAGTCCCGTACGCACCGCATTTAAGATGCGAAACCAAGCAAAGTCCTGAAGTATGACACTTCGGGACTTTTTGCATGATAGGCTCCCCTCTCTTGGTGCCACCGTACCTTCAGCCATGGATCTGCATTCTTGGGTCACATGTGAAAAAATGGAATTCTATGGCATCTATCAGATTCAAGTTCCGTGCCTCTACAGTATCGGGGAAAGAGGGCACACTATTCATTCAAGTGATTCACAAGCGTGTGGCGCGTCAGGTCAGCACGCGGTATAAACTCTATCAGAAGGAATGGGACTCCGCCGGACAATCGGTCATGGTCCCGAAGGGCACGGTTCCCGACCGTATCCGCTATCTCCATGCCGTGCAGGAGGCGTTACGGCAGGATGCGTCACGCCTGCAGCTTATCATCCTCGCGCTCGACCATAGCCGCAAGGAATACCAAACGGAGGATGTTGTCCAACGTCTGCTGAAAAAGGAACAGTCCGATGATTTTACGATATTTGCGGATACGCTTATCAGCCAGAAGAAGGAGGAAGGACACGGGTCCCTTGCCGTCAAATACAAGACTTCGCTCAACAGCCTTCACCGCTTTCTCAACGGTCGTCGGCTCACCTTCGGGGACATCGATACCTCGCTGATGGTCGGTTATGAGGGCTATCTGAAAAAACTCGGGCTGTGCCCCAACACCACCTCTTTCTATATGCGCAACCTGCGTGCCATCTACAACCAGGCCGTGGAGCAAGGAATCACCCTGCAGAACCATCCCTTCGCCCGTGTCTATACGGGTATTGCCAAGACCGTGTAGCGGGCTGTCAGCATCGGGGAGATACAGAAAATCAAGACGAAAGAACTGCCGCCCGATTCCGCCGCCGACTTCGCGCGCGACATGTTCCTCTTCAGCCTCTACACCTGCGGCATGTCGCTGACCGACATCGCCCACCTGAAGAAAAGCGACCTGCAGGGCGGTTACCTCTCTTACTGCCGCCAGAAGACGGGACAACGCATCAACATCCGTTGGGAGGCGTGTATGCAGCAGTTGGCCGATAAATACCAGCGTGACGATTCTCCTTACCTGATGCCCATCATCACACATCCCGGCGAGGACGAGACAAGGCAATACCAGAACAAGATTCACCTCATCAACCATTATCTGAAGAAATTAGGCGAAGAGTTAGGACTTTCCTCCAAGCTCACCTCCTACGTGGCACGCCACTCCTGGGCCAGCATCGCCAAGAGTCAGGATGTCCCCCTGGCCGACATCAGCGAAGCCATGGGGCATTCCACCCAACGCACCACATACATCTACCTCAAGTCCTTCGAGAATACCCCTGTTGACCGCGCCAACCGCAAGGTTCTCAGTGTTATAGCATAGGCGGTGACATGACTCATGTCACATCAATGAACGGGGAGAATAAGGTGTTGTGTAAAGCGTTTCTTCTCTTGGTAAGAGATG
>JAQXRG010000068.1 GCA_029218405.1 Bacteroidales bacterium | reverse complement strand
CGAAGAGAACGTGCTGGAGCACCACAGCAGCTTCGACCCTTCTTCCATACAGAAGGATTGCCTGCGGCAAAAGGCCCTTCTGGCCACTGAGAATTGGGACTATCCGATTGTCGTAACCACCAACGTACAACTGTTCGAATCGATGTTCAGTAACCGCCCGTCCATCTGCCGCAAACTGCACAACATCGCGAGCAGCGTCATCCTGCTTGACGAGGTCCAGACACTTCCTACCGGCTTCCTTCAGCCCATCGTGGACGCGCTAAAGACGTACCGACACCTGTTTGGCATCTCGGTCCTGTTCACCACCGCCAGCCAGCCTATCTTGAGCGGAGAAATCAGAGGCTGCCATCCGCAGGCCTCTTTCCCTGCCATCGACCATATCCGGGAAATCATTCCTCCCGACCTGCGGCTGCAGGACAGCCTACGACGGGTCAGGCTGGAGATAGATGACAGGGGAAAATCATACGATGAGGTGGCCGGTCTGCTGGTCCGCCACCCGCGAGTGCTGTGCATCGTCAACACCCGCCGTGATGCCAAGGAGCTTTACGAGCGTCTGCCGGAGGAAGGAGTGCGGCTTCATCTCTCCAGGATGATGTGTCCCCGGCACGTGGCCGAAAACATCGAGAAGATAAGGAAGGTCTTGGCCGACAGCACACAAAAGGTGGTGCGGGTCATTGCGACCCAGCTGGTTGAGGCGGGTGTTGACATCGACTTCCCAGTCGTGTTCAGGCAGGCCGCCGGGCTTGATGCCGTGCTACAGGCCGCCGGCCGATGCAACCGCGAAGGCAGGCTCGGACTGTCCACTACCTACGTGTTCAGCCTCGACAAAGAACATCCCTTGCCAGTTGGGCATCTACGGTCCGCCAACGATGCACGGCTGGCAGTGGACACAGCCAAGGACTGGTTTGCACCGGAAACCATGACCGAATACTTCCGTCAACTGTACAGCCGCCAGACATCCTTCGACAAGAAAGACATCAGGGCCCTGACCAGCCGTCCCAACGGCATCTGTTTTGCCACAGCGGCCCGGCAGTTCCGTCTGATTGAAGACGACGGTGTACCGGTCATCATCAACCGGGAGGACAGCATGACACTCGTTGAACAGCTGAAATCTGAAGGATTCACCTATCCGTTGATGAAAAAGCTGGCCGGCTATACCGTCAGCATACATCAGCAGGACTTCAACCTGCTGGCCGGCTATGGCGCCATTGACGAAGTAATAGAAGGCGTATATGTGGCAAGCGACAAGGCGCAGTACGACAACAACATCGGGTTGCGGACGGACAACCACTGGATGGAAGAACTGATTATTATATAAAAAGCTATACTTATGGAACATACAGACAAAGAATACTGCTTGGAGGTGTGGGGCGATTTTGCCTGCTTCACACGTCCGGAACTGAAAGTGGAGCGAGTCAGTTATGATGTCATCACTCCTTCGGCCGCCCGTGCCATCTTCGAGGCAGTCCTTTTCAAGAAGTACGCCATGCGGTGGCAAGTGACGAAGATTGAGGTACTCAATCCCATCCTGTGGACCTCCGTCAGACGAAACGAGGTGGGAGCGACAGCCAGTGCCAAAAGCGCAGGCATCTATATCGAGGAGAAACGCCAACAGAAGAACACACTGCTGCTAAAAGACGTGCGCTACCGCATCTGGGCC
This sequence comes from Bacteroidales bacterium, assembly GCA_029218405.1. GTDB lineage: Bacteria > Bacteroidota > Bacteroidia > Bacteroidales > Bacteroidaceae > Phocaeicola. Next base: position 1,890 of record JAQXRG010000068.1, on the reverse strand, counting down.
CAACTCGTGTACATCCCAGTAAGCGAACGTCCGAAAGCGGCCTTCGACAAGCGTCCGCCTGGAAACGACGAGAACCCGATGAAGTATTACCAAATGTTTGAGCGCCGGGCCTCACAAGGACAGTGCTTCACCCAGCCCTACCTTGGCACACGCGAGTTCGCGGCCTCCTTCCGCTTGGTAAATCCAACGGTGAAGGTGCTGCCTCCTCCTCTGTCGGCCGACCAAGGAGGCGACCGTGACCTTGGCTTCATGCTCTATGATATGGATTTCAGCAACCCTAAAGACATCCAAGCCCTGTTCTACCGGGCCGTGATGAAAGGAGGGGTGATTATTGTTCCACCGATAGACAGCAAGGAGGTCCTGCGATGATACTGAAGGCATTATATGATTATTACCACCGGTGTGGAAATCTTCCACCGGAAGGAATGGAATTGAAGGAGATCGGTTTTCTCATCGTTATCTCTCCCGAAGGTGACTTCTTACGTTTTGAGGACGGAAGAACAGAAAAAGGCCATGCCAGAGCATATCTTGTGAAAAAACATGTGGGAAGGTCCAGCGCGCCCGTAGCCAATTACTTGTATGACAACAGCTCGTATGTATTAGGGTATTCGGAGAAGAACAAAGCCAAAGACCAGTTCTATTTCGACACATTCAAGAACAAAGTAAACGAAATAGCCTGTCTGTTCCCTGACAACCAAGAGCTGATGGCTGTCAAGCGATTCTATAGGAAGAGTATGGAAGAAATCCACGCCCTCATCACACAGGACCCTTTGTGGGAAGACATCAGAAAGAATCTGTCCAAGAAATTCTCGACATTCTCTTTCCGGATCGATGGTGACAGGGAAATCATTGCAGAGAAACGCTCGCTTCTCCAACTGGAGGCCAACGAAGAGCAGGAAACCGGGTGCCTGTGCCTGGTGACCGGGGAACGGGGTATTCCTGTAGATACTACCACCGCCACGATGATTATAGGCAGCCAGGCCACTGCAAAGTTGGTGGCTTTCCAGACCAACTCAGGATATGACTCTTATGGAAAGACAAAATGTAAGAATGCTCCCATCTCGCAAGAGGCTGAGTTCGCTTACACGACAGCCTTGAACCAGTTATTGGGAAGCGGATCCCACAATAAGTTCATCCTTGGGTCACGCACATTCGTCTTTTGGTCCTCCTCGGCCAATGAGGTCTCCAAAGAGGCGGAAGAAGGGCTGTTCAACCTGCTGGGACTTCAGGAAGAGACAAATGAAGACCCGAACGCCAGAATCATGGAAGTGAGACAAGTGTTTGAAGCCATCCATACCGGCACCATGAAGACCGGAGTCAACGACAAGTTCTATATTTTAGGACTTGCCCCCAACTCGGCCCGCATTGCTGTAGTGTACTGGTCAGAAACTGTCCTGAAAGACTTTGCTGGACACATCATCGCCCATTTCAAGGATATGGAAATAGTGGACACCCGCAAGGAGCAGAAGCCCTACATGGGGCTTAGGGCCATATTGTCAGCGGTCACGCTCGGCGGAAAGTTGGCGGATGTGACACCCAATCTACCGGAAGCCACGACAACCAGCATTTTCGAGGGGTTGCCCTATCCAACCACCTTGTTTTCCGCCTGCATCCGCAGAATCAGGGCCGAGCAGAAACTAACCATCACACGGGCAGCCATCCTCAAAGCATACCTCAACAGACTGAACAATAACCAAAAAAAGATAGACAGAATGTTAGACAAAGACAACACCAATCCCGGCTACCTTTGTGGCCGTCTGTTTGCCGTACTGGAAAACCTTCAGTTCGCAGCTAACCAACAGGACTCCATCCGGTCAAGTTATATGAACGCCGCTTCCTCCACTCCATCAGCTGTCTTCCCGACGATTCTCAAATTATCAAACAGTCATT
>JAQXRG010000067.1 GCA_029218405.1 Bacteroidales bacterium | reverse complement strand
CGCCACCGTGATGACTTCTTACAACACCATCGACGGTGTGCCCTGCACCAGCAACACCTTCCTCATTGACTCGCTGCTCCGCAAGAAATGGAAATTTGAAGGATTCGTCTATTCCGACCTCGCCAGCATCGACGGTATCGCCGGCGGCCACGTGGCCAAAGACCTGCAGGATGCGGCCATCCAGTCCATCGAAGCCGGTACCGACATGGACCTGGGTGCCCGTGCCTATGCTACGCTGACCCAGGCCGTCAAGGACGGAAAGGTGAAGGAATACTACCTGGACCGGGCCGTCGCCAACGTGCTGCGCCTGAAGTTCCGCATGGGACTCTTCGAGAATCCCTACGTATCGCCCGAACAGGCCAAGAAAATCGTCAACTCTCCGGAGCACCGTCAGATTGCCCGTGAAGTGGCCCGCGAAGGAACCGTCCTGCTGAAGAACGACGGACTGCTGCCCTTGAAGGCCGACCAGATCCGCCGCATCGCCGTCGTCGGTCCGAACGCTGACGTGATGTACAACTACTTGGGCGACTATACCGCTCCGCAGGAACGCAGCAAGGTGGTCACCCTGCTCGATGCCGTCAAGGCACGTCTGCCGAAAGCGAAAGTGGACTACGCGAAAGGATGCGCCATCCGTGACACTACGCAGAGCGACATCGCTGCCGCCGTTGCCGCCGCTCGTAACGCAGACATCGTGATTGTTGCCGTAGGGGGTTCCAGTGCCCGCGACTTCAAGACCAAATACATCAATACCGGCGCCGCCACCGTTTCTGAGTCTGACGGCATTCTCTCTGACATGGAATGCGGTGAAGGCTTCGACCGTGCCACCCTCTGCCTGCTGGGCGACCAGGAGAAGCTTATCCGTGCGATTGCCGCCACCGGCAAGCCCATGGTGACGGTCTATATCGCCGGACGTCCGCTGAACATGAACCTGGCCAACGAAGTGTCGAACGCCCTGCTGACCGCCTGGTACCCCGGCGAACAGGGAGGTAACGGCATCGTGGACGTGCTCTTCGGCGACTATAATCCCAGCGGCCGTCTGCCCATCTCCATCCCACGCAACGAAGGACAAATCCCCGTGCACTACTCGCAGGGTCCCCAGCGGGACTACATGGACAGCCCGGGCACTCCGCTCTTCACGTTCGGCTACGGCCTCAGCTACACCACCTTTGACTACAGCAACCTGCAGCTCAAGGGAGGGGACGGCAAAGACATCCTGCAGACCGTGACCTGCACTGTGACCAATACGGGCGACCGTGACGGTGAGGAAGTGGTACAACTCTACATCAACGACGAAGTCAGCTCCGTAGCCACTCCCCCCATCCGCCTGAAGGGATTCGAGAAAATTTTCTTGAAGAAGGGAGAAAGCAAGCAGGTGACCTTCCAGCTCACGCGCAACGACCTGTCCATCTACGACAAGAACATGGAGTTTCGTGTAGAGCCGGGCACCTTCCGCGTCATGGTGGGCCGTTCCTCGGCGGACCTGCCGCTGAAAGGACAATTCACCCTCTAAGCCCCTCCATCGCAGTTATCCATCCCTTCCCTCCGCGGAGGGAGGATATTTAAAACGGAGGCCCCGCCAATGGCGAGGCCTCCTACTTTTTTCTCCTGCCCGGTTTCACAACCCGACAAGGAAATCATATATACAATCAAAGCGGTTGTTCCATCAGTTAGTTGGTCGGACCCTGGCCGGCCACTTTCGGCCATCCCGGATTCTGGTAGATGACAGAAGTGTTCAGGTCGGTCTTGTCACCACTGGCAGTCTGTGTGAAGACAATCTGCGGCAGCGGGTTCAGGTAATGGGCCGGTGTGAAGTTGTACCTGTTGAAGGCAGAATTGTTCACCTTACTGATCTGGTACGGACGGATATAGACACCACTGATGTTCTGGTCGGACATGTTGCCCTTACCGTCTTCCACGCTGACAATCGCCAAGTTTTCACCGGCGGCATTGGTCCACGTACCTTCGTACACCGAACCCCAGTAGCGCATACCCTCGATGATGTAGCCGTTCACCTGGTCGCAAGCTCTCCAACGCTTCAGGTCAGCCCAACGCATACCTTCGGCGATAAATTCGCAACGACGCTCGCGGCGGATGTTGTAGAGGGTAGCGTCAATCAGCTGGCCGTGAGAGTAGGCTCCCCAGTCTCCCTTGGCCTCTGGGGCCATATCGGTAGCAGCGATGGTCTTGTTATAATCCTCGTCCACTTTCGCACGACGACGGATCGCACGCCAGTATTTATCTGCTGTATTATCCACCGAACCGTTCTTCTCGTAAGAAGCTTCCATGTAGTTCAGCAGTGCTTCCGTGCCCCGGAAGACAAAAGCAGCAACATGGCTCCTACTGGTCTTGATTCTTTTAGCATATAACTTTTAGGTTTTAGGTCATAAGTTCCTTTAGAACGTTACCCGAAAGGAAGCCTTGGGACACGAAGAAACAGGCTGCCCAGTATCTCCCGACACCAGACAGCCTTGCGCTCAATAGGTCCTATACTAAGCACCTAACCAACATTATGTCCTTCGCGATTCCACTCAGCGTTTCAAATTTGGATTCTTCTCCACCTCCGTGTCCGGATAAGGCAGATAGATGCTCTCATCGCCTGCCCAGGTGCTCTTCACGACCGGTACACTCTCGGTAGCGGTAATACCCGGCACAATCTCCACGGGCCGGTTGGCCACCCGGTAGTCGAAGTTCTTCTTCAGTTCGTTCATGCGGAACTCGTCCGAACGGCGCGTCACCATGGCTACCCAGTAGCCGGCCACTTCCCAGCCATGCTCGATATAACAGGCCTCAGCCAGCTGCGCGGCGTTCATGGCATCGATGCTGACGGTCGTTCCATCCGACAAGGTGACTTGTTCCCAATCGGTCACCGCCCGGCGGCGCACCTGCCGCAGGCAGTCCTTGGCGGCGGTGAGGTCACCGCCCGAGCGGGCTGCGCTCTCCGCATACCACAACAGGACTTCGGAATACCGGATGCAGCGCGCACGGTGACCGTTGGTCATACCCCGGTAGTTCCGCTGCAAGTAGTTATAAGGCTGCGCCAGTTCCTTTCCGCTCTCGTCGCAGTTGGTGGTAAAGGTGCAGAACATCGGATGGTAAGCCGCCACCACCTTTTCGCCATTAGCGTCCAGCTCCCACCAGTCCACCACCTTGACAATGTTTCCGCCCGCATCCTCAAACGTCACTTTCGGTGCATAGACAGCGTCCTTGCGCGGACCTTCGGGATAGCGTTTCCAGAAGGCAATCTCGCCCCAGGCATCTCCCCAGCCGCCATCGCCCAATCCCTCGAACCGGCAACAGGAAGTGAACTCGGAGTCGTGGTTCCAGCTGCCGTTCATCGGTGAGTTATTGATACCCAATACGGTGGCCTTGTTGTAGTTGTGCCCCATGGAGTACACGTGACTCCAATCGTCTTCCAAATAAAAACCGTACTGCGACGCCTTCTCAATGACTTCCTTCGCTTTGGCGGCAGCCTTGCCATAGTACTCTGCCCCTTTGTTCAGCGGATAACCTGCCATTGACATATACACAGCGGCCAACGTAGCCTGTACCGCCTGACGGGTGACATAGTTATCGGTACCGTTCACCTGCCGGGGAGCCGTGCTGTATCCGGTCGGCAGCATGGCTTCGGCGGCGGTCAGGTCTTCCACAATGAGCTGGTAGATGTCCTCAACGGGCGAAAGCTGCACATCAACGGCGGTCACGTCGGCAGAGGTAATTTTCGGCAACGGACCGAAAATACGTACCAAGTAATAATAACCGTAAGCCCGCCAGAAGTGCGCCTGTCCCAGCGCGATGTCCACTTCTGCCTGCGAGACAGGTGTGGTCCCTGCATTGGCCAGAATGAGGTTGGCCGCCTTGATCATGTTGTAGTTCATGTTCCAGGCATCGCGTACCCCCTTGTTATTGCTCGTAGCGCTGAACACGTCGAGCTCGGCGCACGCCTGCTTGTTCGAGCCAGGATTGGCGGTGATGTCGTCGCCCTGCCACTGTGGGTAAAGCATATTGGTGTAAATCTGGGTCTGCTGCACCTTCTCGTAGAGGGCATAGACACTGGCATCCAGCGCATCCTGAGAGATGAAGTAATTGTCGGGGGTCAGTTGGCCCTTCGGGTCTTCGGTGAGGAAGTCGCTGCAGGAGGAAACTCCCAACGACACTGCCAAGAGGCAGCCTAAGAATATCTTGGTTTTCATACGTGTAGTTTTATTGAAGATGAAACAATCAGAAACTCATGCGAACGCCCAAGGTAACGGTCCGCGGATTGGGATAAGCCCCCATGTCGAGGCCGTTGTCACGGTCCACGTTGTTCGCGCTAAACGAGGCACCCGCCGGATCAAAACCTTTATAGCCGGTAATGGTGAACAGATTTTGGGCGGAGAGAGAAACCCGGAGGTCGGCGAACTTCACCTGCTTCCTGGGGAAGGTATAGGCGATGCTGATGTTTTCGCACCGGAAGTAGTCAGCGCTCTCCAACCACTTGTCGGAATTACCGTAGTTCTTGGTCGGCGCGCCAAGGGTAGGCATCGTGACCCCAACGTTCGACAGGTAATCCTTATCGGTGACGAACATCGAGGCTCCCACCATGGTGTTCATGGCAAAGCGGACCATGTTGAGGCGCTTCGCTCCGAAGGCGGCGTTACAGAAAAGGTTGAAGTCCCAGTTCTTATAGGTCAACGTATTGTTCCAGCCCAGGGTAAAGTCAGGGTTCGCCTTACCGATGACGGTACGGTCATCGCCTGAAGGGGTAGCAGTCGTTCCGCCATCCTTTGTATAATAGGTGTCCACCCACTGCCCCGCGTCGTTCTTTGCCAGTCCTGCCCACCGGTAGCCATAGAAGGTGCCGATGGCCTCGCCTTCCTTCACGATGGTACAGGCCTCAATGGTACCCGGAGAGGGAGAGGCACCGTAGAGGATGGGGTCGTCCGACAGCAGCTTGGTCACCTTGTTCTTCAGGTAACTCCCGTTCAGCGTGGTCGTCCACTGGAAGTCACCTTGCTGGAAGAGGCGGGCCGTGAGGGTGATATCGAAGCCTTGGTTACTGACTTCGCCCGCATTGACCCAATACGTCGTACCGCCCAGGTAATTGGGGGCCGACTTCTGCAACAGTGCGTCAGAGGTCTTCTTCGAGAAGTAGTCCACGCTGAGCTGCAGCCGGTTGTCCAGGAAGCCGAGGTCCACTCCGAGGTCCAGCTGTTTCACCTTTTCCCAGGTAAGGTCGGGAGTAGCCAGTCCACTGGCCCAATAGCCGGTATAGTTGGTGGTCGTTCCCATGTTGAACGAGGTAGTGCCCATGTTACCGAGCGTGGAATAAGGCGCGATGTCCTGATTGCCGATGACACCGTAACTGGCACGGAGCTTCAGGTCACTCACAGCCGGCTTCAACGGCTCGAAGAAGCGTTCGTTGGACAGCGTCCATGCGGCAGCGATGGAGGGGAAATACCCCCATTTCTTGTTCGTGAAGCGCGAGCTGCCATCAGCACGGAAAGTACCGGTGAGCATGTAACGGTCGGCATAATTGTACATGACCCGCGCCACACCGGAGAGCATCGTCCACTTGCTGTAGCCATTGCTGGCGTCACGCGTCTTGGCGTTGGCCACGTTCCAATAGCCCACCTGCTCAGCGGCCAGGTTCCGTCCGGAGATGCCCATTGACCGGGTTTCCGACTGGGTAGCCTCCCATACTCCTGTAGCGGTCAGCGAATGGTCGTTCCAGCGATGCGTGTAGGTCAGGTTGTTCGTGGTCTGCAGCAGCAATTTGTACGTGTCGCTGTTGCCCATGGTGCTCTCTCCTCCCCGTGCGGTCTTCGACGAACCAAAGGAATAGCTCTTGTAGTCAGCATAGTCGATACCGTTCGTGGTCGTGAAAGTCAACCCATCGGTCAGGTAAAACTTCAGGTCCATGTGACCGGTCACCACACTGTTCTTCCGGTCGTTCTGGTTGGCGTGGAGCAGTCCATAGGGATTGGCCTGAATGTTGTTGTAGGAGTCGGTGTTGTAGGCACCTTGCTCGTTGTACATCTCCATGGTGGGCGAATAGTTCAACCCGATCCAAAGCGGGTTCGACTGGTTCTGGTTGAACCCCGCTCCAGAACTATTGGTCTGCGAGAGGTTCACGTCGGCAGTCAGCTCCAGCCAGGAGTATAGCCGCGTATGGAGATTGGCCTTTACGGCGAAGCGTTCCGACTCGGTGTCGGTGATGACACCCCGCTGATTCATGTAGTTGCCGGAGAAATAGACCTGCGTGTCCTCATTTCCCTTGGAAAGGGCGAGCTTGTAGTTCTGGACAACCCCCGTACGCAGCAACTGGTCCATCCAGTCGATACCCGGCTTCTGGCCGCTGATGTACGCCTCCATCGCCTCTTTCGTGGAAGGGTTATAATCAGCCAGCGCCTGGGCATAGGTACGGGTGTCCATCACCTGCGGCACACTGTAGGCATCGGCAAAGCCGAAGGAAGCGTCGAGCGTCACCTGCGTACGACCGGCCACTCCTCCCTTCGTGGTGACCAGCACCACGCCGTTCGCGCCACGCGCTCCATAAATGGCAGTGGACGAGGCATCCTTCAGGACCTGCATGCTCTGGATGTCCTCGGGATTGATGCCCTCCAGACCGCTCTCACGCACAATGCCATCGACCACGTAAAGCGGGTCGTTGGACTTGCTGACAGAACTGGAACCGCGTACACGGATTTTCATTGCTCCTCCGGGCACTCCGCTCGACATGACGGAAACACCCGACACGCGACCTTGGAGCGCGTCTTCCACCCGAGCCACGGGCTGGTCACGGAAACTCTTGTTATCCATCACCGCCACAGAACCCGCCAAGTCGGCCTTGCGTACGGTACCGTAGCCGATGACCACGACTTCTTCGAGCACCTCCATGTCTTCGTGCAACGTGACCGTGAGGTAACGTTTCGACTGGACAGCCACCTCCACCGTCTTATAGCCGATGTAAGAAACCACCAAAGTGGAGTTGACAGGCGCCTGAAACTCAAAATTACCGTTGATATCGGTCACTACCCCGTTATGGGCATTCCCTTTCTCGAAAATGTTGACGCCTATCAACGGTTCGCCCTGCACATCGAGCACTTTTCCCTGAATAAAGGTCGTCTGTTGGCGCGTCTCGCGCACCGACCGCGACTGTTCCGCAGTTACAGGAAAGACTCCCGTCAGCATTCCCATCACCAACAGCAGGACCCTGCCCCACCGTTGCATCCACAAGGAGAATCCTTGTCTAAGTTGCATCTTTTTTTTCATAAGTTTTCAATTTAGGTTGATAGATTATTGTGATTTGGTCAGTTTTTGTGCAAGTCATAAAAGAAGGATACCCTTGTCCTTCTGCTGCGAAAGTAGAAAAGATAAGGGCATCCTTGTTTGCGAAATCGTCTATTTTATTTTCAAAATTCGCTAATTGTGAAGCATTTTAAATTTTGTATAGACAATATTATAAATAAGGTATCACTCCCGGTCCCGTTCGGGCGAGAAACGAACAGGGTCACCGTACTGCTCCTGCAGGCGAAGCAACTCCTTCTTGAGCTCCTCGGTCACCTGTTCCGTGCCGGACTGGCCATAGAGGTTGTGCATTTCGGCCGCATCCTTGCGCAGGTCGTACAGTTCCCATACGTCGATGTCGTTGTAGAAATGAATCAACTTGTAGTCGGCCGTCCGCACACCGTAGTGCCGCTTCACGCTGTGTTCGGCAGGATACTCATAGAAATGGTAGTAGAGCGACGTGCGCCAGTCGGCAGGGTGTTCGCCCTTGAGCAGGGGCAGCAGCGAGCGTCCATGCATGTCGGCAGGCACCTTCGCGCCGGCCAGTTCGAGGAAGGTAGGCGCATAATCGATGTTCTGCACCAGCTCGTCCACATCCCCCCGGCGGCTGAAACCTTCGGGCAACTTCATGATAAGCGGTGTGCGCATGGACTCCTCGTACATGAACCGCTTGTCGAACCAACCGTGTTCCCCCATATAGAAGCCCTGGTCGGAAGTATATACCACCAGCGTGTTCTTCGAAAGTCCCTTCGCTTCGAGATAATCCAGCACTCGGCCCACATTGTCATCGAGCGACTTCACCGTTTTCATATAGTCGCGCATGTAGCGTTGGAACTTCCATTCGGCCAATTCCTTCCCCTGAGGCTTTGTGCGGTAGAACTCCGCAATGAGGGGCTCATAGAAAGCGTCCCATGCTTGGCGCTGGGCCGGATTCATGCGGCCTATCATGCCTTCGTAGTTGGAACGCAAGCGCGACTGCTTGTCGGGGCGAAGCATCTTCAGGTCATAGAGCAAGTCCATGTCCTTGTCAATGCTCATCTCCTGGGCTGCAGCTGCGGGACGGCCTTCGTAGTCATCGAAGAAATTGTCGGGCAGCGGGAAAGTCTTGTCCTCGTAAAGGGCCAGGTGACAAGTATCCGCCATCCAGTTGCGGTGGATGGCCTTGTGATGAATCATCAGGCAGAACGGCTTCTGTGGGTCACGTTTGTGCTCCAGCCAATCAAGCGCATCGTCCGTAATGAGATTGGTGATGTAGCCCTCCCGCCGAACGGTGTCATTGGTCTGAAGGATAAAGTCGGGATTGTAGTAATCACCCTGCCCGGGCACCACCTCCCAATAGTCAAAGCCCGAAGGGAGGCTTTCCAAATGCCACTTGCCCACAATGGCCGTCTGGTAACCGGCCTGTCTCAGGAGTTTCGGGAAAGTCTGCTGCGCACTGTCGAACACACAGGTGGTGTTGTCGAAGAAGCGGTTGGCACAACTGTGCTTGCCCGTCAGCATACAGGCCCGGCTGGGACCGCTCAACGAGTTGGCCACAAAGCTTTGCGTGAAGCGTACGCCATCGGCGGCAATGCGGTCCAGGTTAGGGGTCTCCATATAACGGGTGTCATAACAGCTCATCATCTGGGCCGTATGGTCATCCGTCATGATGTACACAATGTTCAGCGGCTCCTGCTGAGGCGCTTTCTGGCCGGCACAAGCCGTGAGCAGGGCGGTCATACAGACCAGCCCTGCCTGGGGAAAATGATGCAATGAACGGTTCATCTGTCTTGTTGTTGAATACGTGTGGGTCTTCCATTAACGGACACTCAGCTTGCCGCCTTCCATCCGCACTTCATATTGTTTTCCTTTTTGGGTCTTGAACGAGAGTTCGGCACCCTGGTAGTGAACCTTACAGGGAACACCTGCCTTCGAACGGATGACCGCCTTCTGCAGCTGTCCGTTCTGCCAATCGATGTCCACTTCGAAATTGCCACGGGCACAGAGTCCGGCCACGTGTCCTTCCGACCAGCGGCCCGGCAGTGCGGGCAACAGGTGGATGAAGCCCATGTGGCTCTGCATCAACATCTCGGTAACACCAGCGGTGCCACCGAAGTTGCCGTCAATCTGGAAAGGCGGATGTGTATCCCACAGGTTATCCAGCGTACCGTTCTTCAGCAGGTTGCCGTAGAGCACATAAGCGTGGTCGCCGTCGTGCAGACGCGCCCACTGGTTGAGTTTCCATCCCATGCTCCAGCCGGTAGCGCCGTCACCCCGATGTTCGAGTACCACCTTCGAGGCCTGTGCCAATTCAGGAGTAAGAACAGGCGACAGCGTGTGACCCGGATGCAGGCCAAAGAGATGGTTCACATGACGGTGCTCGTCCTTCGGGTCATCAATGTCACGCGACCACTCCATGAGTTGTCCGTATCGGCCGATGCGGTAAGGAGCCAGCTTGTCGAGCACTTCCTGCCACTGCTTGCGCAGGGCCTTGTCGGTACCCAGCACCTCACTGGCGGCGATGGCATCGAGCAGAATCTCGCGCACCACGGCATGTACGAAGGTGGCACCCTCGTCAATGGGACCGTGTTCGGGCGAAGTGGAGGGAGCGGCGGTATAGGTGCCGTCGGGCTTCTTCCACAAGTAGTCCATCGCGAAAATGGCACTGCTCTTGATGAGGTCGTAACCCACTTCCTTCAGGAACTTCACGTCGCGCGTGTAGTCGTAATAGTTCCATACGTGAGTGGCCAACCACGGACCGGCCATAGGATTGAAGTTCCACGACATGTCCTCGCTGATGAGCGGAGCGGTAAAGCCAAAGATATTGCCTGAAATGGAGGCGGTCCAGCCACGCGCACCGAAATATGCCTTTGCGGTCTTCTCACCCGGTTTCACCAGAGTGCGGATAAAGTCCACGAGCGGCAGCTCGCACTCGGCCAGGTTCGTGGGACAGGCCGGCCAGTAGTTCATCTGCACATTAATATTATTATGGTAGTCCACGCGCCAAGGTCCGTCCACGTTGTTGTGCCAAATGCCCTGCAGGTTGGCGGGCAGATTACCCGGGCGCGAGCTGGCGATGAGCAGGTAACGTCCGAACTGGTAGTAAAGCGTCTCCAGATACGTGTCCTTGGCTCCCTTGCGGTACTCGGCCAGGCGACGCGGTGTGGAGATATCCTTCACTGCCTCCGAGGGGTTCAACGCGAGACTTACCCGTTGGAACAGGGGCTGGTAGTCGGCCAAATGTGCCTGAAGCAAGTTATCGAAGCCCTTGCCGACAGCAGTGTCCATCCAAGCGGCAGTGGTCTTCAACGGTTCCTCGCCCACATACGTCTTGGGGTCGCTCATGTCAGGATTAAAGTTCATCTTGTAGTCGGTGTCGGCGGTAATGTAGAACACCACTTCGTCGGCCCCCTTCACCGTCAGCTTTCCATCCACGTTCGAGAGCGTACCACCGGTCAGCTGGGCACGGACCCGGACAGCGTATTCCATTCCGTTGTTGTCCAACCGTGCATGGAAAAGCAGTCCGTCGGTACCCTGTGCCTCCATCCGTCCTTCCGACACCGGGTTGGGCTCATAGCTAAGGGTCAGGTGCTGGCTCGCCTTGCGGTCGGCGGTAAATCGCATCACCATCACATTGTCAGGATGAGAGATAAAGGTGGTGCGACGGTAGAAGACACCGTCCTTGCGGAACTGTACCGTTGCAGTAGCCGAGTCGAGCGACAGACTGCGTTTGTAGTCGGAAATGCCGATGACACTCAGACCGGTCTCGACATAGAATTCACCCATCGTGGTGAAGTTGCCGAAGCGGAACGGCTCTTCCGCCCATGACTCATAAGGCACCGGACTGTTGAAGTGCTTGCGCGTCAGCTGGTCCGCTTTCTTCAGGTCGCCGTCGGTAAAGGCCTGCCGGATGTCCGTCAGCACATGCGCCGACTCCTTGTTCACGTTCCAGTAGTAGTCAGGGCCTTTGGCGGTGTTGGGGCCGCCCCGCCACAAGGTTTTCTCGTTGAAAGTAAAACGCTCGGCTTCCACCGACCCGAAAAGATTGGCACCGATGGTACCGTTACCTAAGGGAAGCGACTGTGTTTCCCAGTCCCTGTCAGGATTCTGAACCTGGTCGCCGGCAGCGATGGGCTTCTTCGTGGCGTTCTTCCACAAATCAGGACGACCGTCATACCATACCGCACGTCCTTTCAGCGTTGTCGGAGTATCAAACCAAACAGACAGGCTCGGAGGGTCTGCCGCAAACACATTCGATGTGAAGGCTCCTACCAGAGCCGCACAAAGCAGATAAAGCTTCTTCATACTTACATGAGGATTATCAAAGGTTAAACATATTCAATAGTATCTGCCTACAAAGGTAGTATTAATACGCAAAGTAACAAAGGGGAGAGGAAGTTTTTTCCGAAAAACTTCCTCGCCCCTTTGTCATGCTGTCGGATTCCTGCAGTTTCTTACCTTCCGTCAAGGGAATGGGCTTCCTCTGCTTTCCGGGTCTCCTCCTTCCGGACTTCCACCGCCTCTTCGGTTTTTTCCCCATTCCGGGCTTCGGGGACCTTCTCCGCTTGCTGAACCGGGAGTAACGGACGCGATGAGGATGATTTTGCCCAGCGGCTCTCGATCCAATAAGAAACAATCAGCCCCATCCCCCCGAAGAGCATCACGCTGGACCCGTAAATGACCGAAGTCAGTTCATGCATCCTGAGGCCAGTGGATTGTTGGCAGCCCTCCGCCGTCAGTATTATAATAAAATAACCGACCAGCAGACCCAGTCCCACGCCGGCCATCAGACACCCCAGGCGCAAGGCACCGAACGAGAAGCGGGTGGGCAGGAAGAGCGGCCCTTTGCCCGATACCCCCGACTGCTGCAGTTCGCCCAGCTTCTCAATGAGCATCATCCGTTCCTTCCGTCCGACACACAGTTCGAACAGCTTATAAATCACTCCGAATACAATCGCCACATTGGCTACAATCATTAGTTGGTCCATATCTCTTTATCTTTTAGTAGGTTTACAGCTTAAGTTTCTTTTCTGCTCTTTTGACTCACCACTTTTTAAAAAGTTACAGTCCCGATGATTATTTTTTCAATGAAGATATAGGACAAGAAGGAAGCGTGGACCCGAGAAACACCGATAAAAAGGGGAAAAAGTCTCCCGCCAAGCGGAGAAACACAGACATTGTGCTGTAAAACAGAAAATATTCTTCAAAAAAACGCCAACTTTTGCTTGAAATTACAGAAATAATTCGTACTTTTGTCGCATAATTAATTAACCATTTAAAAATCTATCGGATTATGGAAAAGATAATTGGACTAATTGATGCACCCTTCACCCCTTTTTATGAAAATGGTGAAGTCAACCTGGAGCCTATTGAAGCCTATGCGCAGATGTTGGCAAAGAACGGCCTGAAAGGCGTATTTATCAATGGCTCATCCGGCGAAGGTTACATGCTGACCGAAGAAGAACGTATGCGTTTGGCCGAACGATGGGTAGCCGTGGCTCCCGCAGGCTTTAAAGTGATCGTACACGTGGGCAGCTGCTGCGTAAAGGCCAGCAAGATGCTCGCCGAGCACGCGCAGAAGATTGGCGCATGGGGTATCGGCGCCATGGCTCCTCCTTTCCCGAAAATCGGACGCATCGAGGAACTGGTGAAATATTGTGAGGAAATCGCTTCGGGAGCTCCCGAACTGCCGTTCTATTATTACCATATCCCTGCTTTCAACGGCGCGTTCCTGCCCATGGTGGAACTGCTGAAGGCGGTGGATGGTCGCATTCCTAATTTCGCCGGCATCAAGTACACCTTCGAGAGCATCTATGAGTACAACCAATGCCGTCTCTACAAGAACGGCAAGTTCGACATGCTGCACGGACAAGACGAGACCATCCTGCCAAGCCTGGCCATGGGCGGCGCTCAGGGCGGCATCGGGGGAACCACCAACTACAACGGCCGTTGCCTGACAGGCATCATCGAGGCCTGGAAGGAAGGTGACATCGAGAAGGCCCGCGAACTGCAGAACTTCTCCCAAGAGGTAATCAATGTCATCTGCCATTTCCGGGGCAACATCGTGGGCGGCAAGCGCATCATGAAGCTCATCGGACTGGACCTGGGCAAGAACCGCACGCCGTTCCAGAACATGACCGACGAGGAGGAAGCCCGTATGAAAGCCGAGTTGGAAGCCATCCACTTCTTCGACCGCTGCAACCAATTCTAATCCCCCAGCAACGACTATGGACAAGCAAACGTATCTGAACTACTGGGCTTCCCTCTACCGGGAGGACTTGACGCAGAACATCCTGCCGTTCTGGCTGGAGCATGGATGGGACAAGGAGCACGGAGGAGTCTATACCTGTGTGGACCGTGAAGGCCGGCTGATGGACAGCACCAAGTCGGTATGGTTCCAAGGACGTTTCGCCTTCACCTGCTGCTTCGCCTACAACAACGTGGAAAAGCGTCCGGAATACCTGGAAGCCGCCAAATCGACCCTCGACTTCATAGAGGCGCACTGCTTCGACACCGACCGACGGATGTACTTCGAAGTGGCCGCCGACGGCACTCCCTTGCGCAAGCGCCGCTACATCTTCAGCGAGAGCTTTGCGGCCATCGCAATGGCGGAATACAGTCTGGCGACAGGTAGCCGCGAATACGCCGAGAAGGCATTGGCCGTCTTCAAGGACATGCGCCGTTTCCTCGGCACTCCCGGTCTGCTGGCTCCTAAGTACCTCCCCACCGTGGAGATGCAGGGCCACTCCATCACCATGATTATGATTAATGTGGCCTCGCGCCTGAAAAAAGTCATCGATGACCCGGAACTGGACAAGCAGATTGATGAATCGCTCCACGCGCTGAAGACGTATTTCATCCATCCTGAGTTCAAGGCACTCCTGGAGACAGTAGGGCCCAACGGCGAATTCATCGATACCATCAACGGCCGCGTCATCAACCCGGGACACTGCATCGAGACATCGTGGTTCCTGCTCGACGTGGCCATGGACCGAGGCGGTGACAAAGAGCTCATTGACCTGGCGCTCACCATCCTCGACTGGTCATGGGAATGGGGCTGGGACAAGGAGTTCGGCGGCATCATCAACTTCCGCGACTGCAAGAACTTCCCTCCGCAGGACTACTCTCAGGACATGAAGTTCTGGTGGCCGCAGACCGAAGCCATCATCGCCACCCTCTACGCCTACAAGCTGACGGGTGACGAGAAGTACCTGGAACGCCACCGCCAAATCAGCGAGTGGACCTACGCGCACTTCCCCGACACCGAACATGGCGAATGGTACGGCTACCTGCACCGCGACGGAAGCGTGGCACAGCCGGCCAAGGGGAACATCTTCAAAGGACCGTTCCACATTCCGCGCATGATGGTGAAAGCCTACTCTCTGTGCCGCGAGATGCTGGGATAAGCCTTTCCACCAGAGTCAAGGGAAACGCCCGGGAACCTCTTCCCGGGAGCGTTCCCCCTGGCTTTTCGTGCCTTTTCATCCAACCTTGTTAACTTTTACAGACTATATGACAGTAGTATCATTCAATCAACTCCTTTATTTACAACAAATCAAGAACGCATGAAAAACAATAAGATTTACCCGTGGGTAGTGGTCGGCCTCCTTTGGGGAGTGGCCCTGCTCAATTATATGGACCGCCAGATGCTGAGCACCATGAAGGATGCCATGCAGATGGACATCACCGAACTGCAGTCGGCCGAAAACTTCGGTTACCTGATGGCCGCCTTCCTTTGGATTTACGGTCTGATGAGTCCCATCTCGGGCATCATCGCCGACCGTCTGAACCGTAAGTGGCTCATTGTAGGCAGTCTGTTCGTGTGGTCCGCCGTGACCTATCTGATGGGCATCGCCACCACCTTCGACCAGGTGTTCTGGCTGCGCGCCCTGATGGGCGTGAGCGAGGCGCTCTACATCCCTGCCGGCCTGTCGCTCATTGCCGACTACCATTCCGGAAAGTCGCGCTCGCTGGCTGTAGGTATCCACATGACCGGTCTCTACACGGGACAGGCCGTCGGCGGATTCGGTGCCACGGTGGCCGCCGCTTTCTCCTGGCACACCACTTTCCACTGGTTCGGCATCATCGGCATCGCCTATGCCTTGGTACTGATGCTGTTCCTGCGCGACAAGAAGACCGAACAGGTTCCGACCGAGAAACCGCAACCGGTACAAAAGGAAAGCGTAGGCAAGAGCCTGAGGTCGCTCTTCACCAACGCCGCCTTCTGGGTCATCCTGCTCTACTTCGCCGTACCGAGCCTGCCGGGATGGGCCACCAAGAACTGGCTGCCGACGCTCTTCTCTGAGAACCTGGACATGCCGATGGCCGAAGCAGGTCCGCTCTCGACCATCACCATTGCCGTATCGTCGTTCATCGGCGTGCTGGTGGGCGGTACCTTGTCCGACAAATGGGCCCAGAAAAACCTGCGGGGCCGTGTCTATACGGGTGCCATCGGTCTGGGACTGACCATTCCCTCGCTACTCCTGCTGGGCTTCGGGCACAACGTCTTCGCCATTGTCACCGCCGGTCTGCTGTTCGGCATCGGCTTTGGCATGTTCGATGCCAACAACATGCCCATCCTCTGCCAGTTCGTCTCCTCGCGCCAGCGCGCTACCGCCTACGGAGTCATGAACATGGTCGGTGTGTTCGCCGGCGCGTTCATCACTTATCTGTTGGGTACCTGGAGCGACAACGGCGACCTGGGTCTGGGATTTGCCATGCTGGCAGCCGTCGTGGCTGTGGCACTGGCTGTACAACTCATCTGTCTCCGTCCAAAAACCGATAACGTAGAATAACATCATGAAAAAACTTATCCTTACCACCGGCCTGCTGGCCGCCCTTACGGCACAGGCTGCTGACACTCTTTATGTGCAGCAACAGCAACTTCCGATACTCATCGAACGTCAGGACAACGTGCTGATGAAACTGCGCGTGGACGCTACCGAGATTCAACAGTTGGATGAAGTGACCCTCCGTTTTGCGGAAACCACCCCGCTCCAGCACATCAAGTCCGTGAAGTTCTATTACAGCGGTACCGATGCCCGCCAGGACTACGGCAAACAACGGTTCTCCCCTGTGGAGTATATTTCCAGTCAGAAACCGGGCAAGACCCGCGCCGCCAATCCCACCTACTCCATCTTGAAATCGGAGGCGGCCCCCCAGCAGCGGACACTCACGCTGAAAGGCGGACAACCGCTGTTCCCGGGACGAAACTATTTCTGGGTCAGTGTGGAACTGCAGCCGAAGACCCCGCTTGACACGAAAATCACCGCCGAGCTGGCTTCCGCCAAAGCCGATGGCAAGGAAACACCGGTAAAGACAGTCTCCCACCCCATCGACCACCGGGTCGGCGTGGGCGTCCGTCATGCCGGCGATGACGGTTCCGCCGCCTTCCGTATCCCCGGATTGGTCACGACGAACAAAGGAACGCTGCTGGGGGTCTATGACGTGCGCTACAACAGTGCCGTGGACCTGCAGGAGCACGTGGACATCGGCCTGAGCCGCAGCACGGACGGTGGTCAGACATGGGAGAAGATGCGCCTGCCCTTGGCCTTTGGCGAGGAAGGCGGACTCCCCTCGGCACAGAACGGTGTGGGCGACCCCTCCATCCTGGTGGACACGAAGACGAACACCATCTGGATAGTCGCTGCCTGGACCCACGGCATGGGTAACCAGCGGGCCTGGTGGAGCTCACAACCGGGCATGGACAAATACCATACCGCCCAGCTCGTGATGACCAAGAGCACGGATGACGGAAAGACATGGTCGGCTCCCATCAATATCACCGAACAGGTGAAGAACCCGGAATGGTACTTCCTGCTCCAAGGACCAGGACGAGGCATCACGATGTCGGACGGCACGCTGGTCTTCCCCATCCAGTACATCGGCAAGGACCGCATCCCGAATGCCGGCATCATGTACAGTAAGGACGGTGGTGAACACTGGACCCTGCATCACCATGCGCGCACCAACACCACCGAAGCACAGGTAGCCGAGGTGGAACCGGGGGTGCTGATGCTGAACATGCGCGACAACCGGGGTGGCAGCCGGGCGGTCTATACCACGACCGACCTGGGCAAGACCTGGAAGGAGCACGAGTCCTCCCGCACCGCGCTCATCGAGCCCGTCTGCATGGCCAGCCTCATCAGCGTGAAGGCGAAGGACAACGTGCTGGGCAAGGACCTGCTCATCTTCTCGAACCCCAACTCGACCAAGGACCGTAAGGACACCACCATCAAAGTGAGCCTGGACGGCGGAAAGACGTGGCTCCGCGAGCACCAGGTGCTGATGGACGAAGGCTACAACTGGGGCTATTCCTGCCTGAGCATGGTGGACAAAGAGACCGTGGGTATTTTCTATGAGAGCAGCATGGCACACATGACGTTCCAGACCGTGAAACTGAAAGAATTGGTTCCTTAACTCCTGCCACCATGAGCAAGTCCTTTCTTTTCCTCCTGCTCGTGTCGGCTCTTTCGGCCCTGCCTGCCCAGGCAGGGCTCCGGCATCTGCTGCCTGTACCTCAACAGATTGTGACCGGCAAGGGACAAGCACGGACCGACCTTCCCGTCGGCCTTCACCGCGTTGACCGTATCGATGCCGCCGGCGATTACCAGGACGAGGCGTACCGACTGGTGGTACGCAAAGACAGTGTCCTCATCTTTTCCATCACCGATGCGGGTGCCTTCCGGGCCCTGCAGACCTTGGAGCAACTCAAGGAAGGCGGCAAGCGGATGCCCGTCTGCGACATCACCGACTGGGCCGCATTCCGCATCCGTGGCTTCATGCACGACACAGGCCGCAGCTTTATCCCCCTGGAAGAGCTGAAAAAAGAAATAGCCCTGCTGAGCCGCTACAAAGTGAATACCTTCCACTGGCACCTCACCGAAAACCAGGCATGGCGACTGCAGAGCCGCCGCTATCCGCAACTGAACGCCGCCGAAAACATGGAACGGCAGAAAGGCCTGTTCTACACCCTCGACGAGGCAAAAGAGCTGGCGAACTTCTGCCGCCGCCACCACGTACTGCTGATTCCTGAAATTGACATGCCCGGACATGCCGCCGCCTTCGAACGGACCTTCGGCTGTGACATGCAGAGTGAACGGGGGACCGCCATTCTGAAGGAACTGGTGGACGAGGCTTGCGAGGCCTTTGCCGATGTCCCCTATCTGCACATCGGTACGGACGAAGTACGCTTCACCAACAAGGACTTTGTGCCTGAGATGGTCGCTTACATCCGCGCCAAGGGTAAGAAGGTCATCTCCTGGAATCCCGGCTGGTCGTACAAGCCGGGAGAGATTGACATGACCCAACTCTGGAGTTACCGGGGAAAGGCCCAGCCCGGCATCCCTGCCATCGACTGCCGCTTCCACTACATCAATCACTTCGACCTGTTCAACGATGTGGTGGCTCTCTACAACAGCAATGTCTATCAGCAAGCAACGGGTAGCGCCGACCTGGCGGGCAGCATCCTGGCCTACTGGAACGACCGCTATATCGACAACACGCCCCAACTGCTGGCCGACAACAACTTCTACGCCACGATGCTGGCTTTTGCCGAACGCACCTGGCGGGGAGGCGGCGAAGGCTACTTCAACGGGCGGTGCACCCTACTGTGGAACGACACTCCCGAAGCCAACCGCCGCTTCGCCGACTTTGAGGAGCGGCTGCTTTGGCACAAGGACCATCACCTCCAGGGAGAACCGATTCCCTACGTACGCCAAAGCCAGGTCTGCTGGCGCATCACCGATGCCTTTCCCAACGAAGGCGACCTGTCCCGCAGCTTCCCGCCGGAAGAACGGACCGACACCGTCTTCACCTATCAGGGCAAGGACTACGGTTCCTCCACCATCCACGGGGCCGGCATCTACCTGCGTCATGTGTGGGGCACCACCGTACCGGCCTTCTACGCCGCTCCCCAGGAGAACCACACGGCCTATGCCAGTACCTGGGTGTATTCGCCCAAGCGGCAGAACGCCGGCCTGCTGCTGGAATTCCAGAACTACAGCCGGTCCGAAAGCGACCTGCCGCCCCGTCCAGGCACCTGGGACTACAAAGGAAGCCGTGCCTGGCTGAACGGCACCGAGCTGCTACCCCCCGTATGGGAGAACACGCACACCGAACGGACCAACGAACTGCCGCTGCGCAACGAGAACTGCACGAGCCGGCCGCCCCTGAGTGTCACCTTAGAGAAAGGTTGGAACCGGCTGTTCCTGAAACTCCCCGTAGGACGTTTCCGTCAGCCCGAGACCCGTCTCGTGAAATGGATGTTCACCGCCGTGTTCGTCACGCCCGACGGCCAGCACGCACTGGAAGGCATTACCTATTCGGCCGACCCGAAATAGGAGCATCCATCCCGGCCGGCCCGTTTCCCTCCACTCCTACGGCCTTCCTGTCCCTTCCCCGGTGGCAGGAAGGCCATTTTCCTTTCCCATGATTTTTTCGCACGGAAGCGTAACCTTCGTTTCCCTCGTGCGTCTATACAGATAGAATGAAGACAAACGAGCTACATATCATCGCACAAGTACTGGGAGGAAAGACCGAGGCTTTCTCCTACTTCATGGACACCTACGGCCAGCAGGTATTCCACCTGATTGTCCGTATGGTAGGTTCGGAGGAGGACGCCGAGGAACTGACACAGGACACGTTCATGAAAGCTTTCAGCCATCTGTCTTCGTTCTGCGGCAACAGCAGCTTCTCGACATGGATCTACCGCATCGCCTACAACACGGCTCTGTCCGCCCTCCGCAAGCACTCCACCGAAGAAGTGCTGACGTTCGACGAAGGGGTATGGGAACGGCTCTCGGACACGGAAATCGACGAGTCATTGGACAGTGAAGAGGAAAGCCGCATCGAACGGCTACAGCATGCCATCCGGCAGCTCTCCCCCGAAGAGCAAGCCCTGCTGACCCTGTTCTACGAAGAAGGAAAAACCGTTGCCGAACTGGCAGAAATTGTGAAACAAACCGAAAACAACGTGAAGGTAAAGCTCCACCGTATCCGGAAAAAGCTATACCTGCTAATGAAAGAGGAGGAAAACAAATGACTACAGACAAAGGACTCAGAAAGGCACTGGCCGCCACACCCCGCCGTCAGCTGCCGACCAATTTCTCGTACCGCATGCTGCAACGCATCGAGGAGGAACAACGTCGCCGGGAAGCCCTGCAGGAACGGCGGCTGTTCATCGCTATGCTCCTGACCTGCTGCCTGATGTTGGGCGGTCTCATCTTCGCAGGATGCTGGTTCTATGGTGACTTGCTGCGACGAGGCCTGGAGGCCTGTCTCGAATGGCTGCCCGACAAGGAAAGCGGCTTCTTTGCCCTTCCCTCGCTCGTGGCCCTGTCGCTGTTGTGGTTCTTCAACCGCTGGCTGAAGAACGTGTTCGGGCGGGCATCAACCACGAGAACGGATTCCCCGAATCATGAATAATCCACAATAAAACAAGCATTCTTGCCGTTGTTTCAGAAGAAAGTCGTATATTTGCAAATTAAAATGAAGCAACTGCATTATGTCGTGTATATTACATATTGAAACATCTACCGAAGTCTGTTCCGTGGCCGTGAGCCAGGACGGCGCTTCCATTTTCTCCCAAGAAGATTTCAAGGGTCCCTCCCACGCCACCACCCTTGGCGTGTTTGTGGACGAAGCCTTGAGTTTCGCCGACAGCCACGCCATCCCTGTGGACGCTGTGGCAGTGAGTAGCGGGCCCGGTTCCTACACCGGCCTGCGCATCGGTGTGTCAATGGCCAAGGGCATCTGCTATGCCAAGGACATCCCCCTGATTGGCCTACCCACCTTAGAGGTGATGTGCGTGCCGGTCCTGTTGTTCCGGGACCTGCCGGAAGACGCGCTGCTCTGCCCCATGATTGACGCCCGGCGGATGGAAGTCTATGCCGCCGTGTACGACCGTGCCTTGCGGGCCGTCCGTCCCACGGCAGCCGACATCATCGACGAACAGTCCTACGCCGAGTTCCTCGCCGAGCGTCCCGTCTATTTCTTCGGCAACGGCGCTGCCAAATGCCGGGAGAAGCTAACCCACCCGAACGCACATTTCATCGACAACATCCATCCCTTGGCCAAATGGATGTTCCCCCTGGCCGAAAAAGCCAACGCCCGCCAAGACTACCAGGACGTAGCCTACTTCGAGCCGTTCTACCTGAAGGAATTCGTCGCCTCAACACCCAAGAAACTCATATAATCAAAATAATTCAAAAATCAATCATGGAATACAATACCCAACAACGGCGATTGCCGCTTCCCGAATATGGACGCAGTGTACAGAACATGGTGGATCATGCGCTGACCATCGAAGACCGTGAAGAACGCCAACGCTGCGCCAACACCATCATCAACATTATGGGCAACATGTTCCCGCAACTGCGCGATGTAGAAGACTACCGCAACAAACTGTGGGACCACCTGGCCATCATGGCCGACTTCCAGCTGGACATTGACTACCCCGTGGAAATCGTCAAGAAAGAGAACCTGGAACGGAAGCCCGATTGCCTCCCGTACTCGCAGAACAATATCCGCTACCGCCATTACGGCCGCTTCGTCCAGGACCTCATCCGCATCGCCATCCCCTATCCGGAAGGGCCGGAAAAGAACCAGCTCATCCGCATGATCGCCAACCACATGAAGAAAGACTACGCGACCTGGAACAAGGAAGGGGTGGAAGACGCGAAAATCCTCGCCGACCTGTGCGAGTTGTCCCAAGGACATATCAACATTGACCCGCAGGACATCCACCTGACCGACCTGGCGTCTCTCCCGCAGCCACAGCCGCAACGCAACAACCAGCAGCGCCGCAAAGGCAACAACCAGAAACGGAAATACTAACCTTTATCCCCTGACGGAACGAATCATGGCATCATTTGTAATCGAAGGCGGCCACAAGCTGCACGGCGAAATCACGCCCCAAGGCGCCAAGAACGAGGTGCTCGAGGTGTTGTGCGCCACGCTGCTGACCCGTGAG
The DNA here is from genome assembly GCA_029218405.1 of Bacteroidales bacterium. Taxonomy (GTDB): domain Bacteria; phylum Bacteroidota; class Bacteroidia; order Bacteroidales; family Bacteroidaceae; genus Phocaeicola. Next base: position 5,741 of record JAQXRG010000067.1, on the reverse strand, counting down.
AAGGTCACCATCAGCAACATCCCGAACATTCTCGATGTGAACAATCTTATCCAGTTGCTCCGCGACATGGGGGTAAAAGTCTCGAAAACAGGTATCGACACCTTCGCTTTCCAAGCCGATGAGATCAACCTCTCCTACCTGGAAAGCGAGGAGTTCCTGGCCCGCTGCTCGAAGCTGAGAGGCTCGGTCATGCTGGTCGGACCGCTCATCGCCCGCTTCGGACTGGCCATGATCGCCAAGCCGGGAGGCGACAAGATTGGCCGGCGGCGGTTGGACACCCACTTCATGGGTATCCAGAAACTGGGTGCCCACTTCGACTATTACCCTGACTTCGGGGTGTACCAGCTTTCGGCCGAGAAACTGACAGGCACCTCCATGCTGCTCGACGAGGCTTCCGTCACCGGCACGGCCAACATCATCATGGCTGCCGTACTGGCCGAAGGGACCACCACCATCTACAACGCCGCCTGCGAACCCTACATCCAGCAGCTCTGCCGGATGCTGAACAGCATGGGCGCGCACATCACGGGCATCGCCTCCAACCTGCTCACCATCGAAGGGGTGAAGGAACTGAAGGGTTGCTCGCACCAGGTGCTGCCCGACATGATTGAAGTGGGCAGCTTCATCGGCATGGCCGCCATGACAGGCAGCGAAATCACCATCAAGAACGTGTCGTACGAAAACCTCGGCATCATCCCCGACAGTTTCCGCCGGCTGGGCGTGCGCCTGGAGCAGCGGGGCGATGACATTTTCGTGCCCGCTCAAGAGCACTATGAGATTGATTCCTTCATCGACGGCTCCATCATGAGTATCGCCGACGCACCCTGGCCGGGACTGACCCCGGACCTGCTGAGCGTGATGCTGGTGGTGGCCACGCAGGCCAAGGGCAGCGTGCTTATCCACCAGAAGATGTTCGAGAGCCGCCTCTTCTTCGTTGACAAGCTCATCGATATGGGCGCGCAAATCATCCTGTGCGACCCCCACCGTGCGGTCGTCATCGGCCACGACCGCAACTTCACGTTGCGCGGCGGCAACATGGTGTCTCCCGACATCCGTGCCGGTATCGCCTTGCTCATCGCCGCCTTGAGCGCGGAAGGCATCAGCCGCATCCACAACATCGAGCAGATTGACCGGGGCTACCAGAACATCGAGCAACGCCTGTCGGCACTGGGCGCAAGAATCACGAGAATTGAATAAGGACGGATAACTGATTATACCGGAGGAACGTATGATACGAAAAGAAGAAGTGTTCAAGATAGGGGTCATCGGAAAACCCCACGGCGTGAAGGGAGAAGTGTCGTTCGCCTTCACCGACGACATCTTCGACCGGGTGGACTGCGACTACCTGATTCTGCAGATGGACGGCATCCTGGTGCCATTCTTCATCGAAGAGTACCGGTTCAAGACCGATACGGTGGCGCTGGTGAAGTTCGAGGATATCGAGACCGCCGAACAGGCCCGTCGGCTGACCCATGCCGAGGTGTATTTCCCGAAGCGGTACATGGAAGAACAGGACGAAATCAGCTCCTGGAGCTACTTTATCGGTTTCCGTGTGGAGGATGTTCGGCACGGCAGCTTAGGTGTCATCACCGATGTGGACGAATCGACAATGAATGTCTTGTTCGCCATCCACAACGACCGGGACGAAGAGACCTTGCTGCCGGCCCACGAGGAGTTTATCCTCGACGTGGACCACGAACGGAAGATACTACGGACAGACATCCCGGAAGGGCTGTATGAAATGAACAACTAACCATTAGCTATCAGAAAGGAACATGAAAAAGAAGAAAGTGCGTTTCTGGCACAACGTGAAGTTCAAGTACAAGCTGGCAGTGATGAACGAGAACACGTTGGAGGAGGTCTTCAGCCTCCACGTATCCAAACTGAACGGACTGTCGTGGCTGTTGGCCGCCTGTTCCTTCATCTTCCTGATTGCCGCCTCCATCATTGTCTTCACGCCCTTGCGCAATTACCTGCCGGGCTACATCAACAGTGAGCTGCGCCAGCAGGTAGTGACCAACGCCCTGCGTGCGGACTCGTTGCAGGAAGCGATCGGACGGTACCGGCTGTACGTGGACAACCTGCAGGCCATCTTCAGCGGCCAGGTGAAAGCGGACACGGTGACCAGCTTAGACTCGCTGCACCGGTTCTCGACTGACCAGCTGGCCGAATGTTCCACCGTGGAAGAGGAGTTCGTGGCACAGTACGAGGAGCGCGAACGGTACAACCTGACCGCCGTGACGGACAACCCGTTGGAGGAAGGGCTGCTGTTCTGTCCGCCGGCACGGGGCACCGTGGTCCGTCCGTTCAACGGCGCCGCACGCCACTACGGCATCGACCTCTCCTCCACGCCCAACTCCAGCATCACTTCCGTGCTCGACGGCACTGTCATCCTCTCTGCCTACACCGCCACCACCGGCTATGTGATTCAGGTGCAGCACACCCACGACTTCGTGTCCGTGTACAAATACTGCGGATCGCTGATGAAGCAGGAAGGCGACCCCGTGAAAGCGGGCGAGGCCATCGCACTGACCGCGCCCGGAGAAGCGAACCAGGAGCACCCCCACCTGCATTTCGAGCTGTGGCACAAAGGTGTTCCCGCCAACCCCGAAAAATACATTGTGTTTTAATCTCAGATAGAACGATATGAAAAAGAAACAAATAGCCATTCTCGGTTCCACCGGCTCCATCGGAACCCAAGCCTTGCAGGTGATAGCGGAACATCCCGACCGCTACGAAGCCTACGCGCTGACCGCCAACAACCAAGTGGACCTGCTCATCGAACAGGCCCGTCGCTTCCAGCCCGAAGCAGTGGTCATCGCCAACGAGCAGAAGTATCCCGCCTTGAAGGAAGCCCTCGCCGACCTTCCCATCAAAGTCTATGCTGGCACCGAAGCCATCAGCCAGGTGGTCGAGTCGCAGCCCATCGACATCGTGCTCACCGCCATGGTGGGCTATGCCGGACTGCGCCCCACCATCAATGCCATCCGTGCCGGAAAAGCCATCGCCCTGGCCAACAAGGAGACCTTGGTGGTGGCAGGCGGGCTCATCAACCAACTGGCACAGGAATACCGCACGCCCATCCTGCCGGTCGATTCGGAGCATTCAGCCATCTTCCAGTGCCTGGAACCGGGCAACGCCATCGAGAAAGTCATCCTCACCGCTTCGGGAGGGCCCTTCCGACACCTGAGCCACGAGCAGCTGGCCACCGTCACCAAGGCGCAGGCCCTGAAGCACCCCACGTGGAACATGGGAGCGAAGATTACCATCGATTCCGCCTCCATGATGAACAAGGGATTCGAGGTCATCGAGGCGAAATGGCTGTTTGGAGTCCGCCCGGAACAGATTGAGGTGGTGGTCCACCCGCAGTCGGTCATCCACTCCATGGTCCAGTTTGAGGACGGTGCCGTGAAAGCCCAGTTAGGAATGCCCGACATGCGCCTCCACATCCAGTTCGCCTTCAGCTATCCGGAGCGCGTACGTTCCTCCTTCGACCGGCTCGACTTCATGAAATGCCGCGAGCTGACCTTCGAGGCGCCCGACACCCAGCGGTTCCGCAACCTGGCCTTGGCCTATGAGGCCCTTCACCGGGGCGGCAACCTGCCCTGCATCGTCAATGCCGCCAACGAAGTGGTCGTGGCCGCCTTCCTGGCCGACCGCGTTTCCTTCCTCGGCATGAGCGACGCCATCGAGGAAGCCATGCAACGGATGCCATTCATCGCCTCGCCCACCTATGAGGACTATGTGGAGACCGATGCCGAGACACGGCGGTTCACGGAATCGCTGCTGAAACAAGTGATGAAGTAATTGTTGATTATTAACTGTTAATAGCTAATTTACAAATTGATGGAAACATTTTTGATTCGTGCCCTTCAGTTGGTGCTCAGCCTCTCGCTGTTAGTCATCATCCATGAAGGAGGACACTTCTTCTTTGCCCGGCTCTTCAAGATACGGGTGGAGAAATTTTATATTTTCTTCGACCCCTGGTTCTCGCTGTTCAAGTTCAAGCCCAAGAACAGCGATACGGAATACGGAGTAGGATGGCTGCCCTTGGGCGGCTACTGCAAGATTTCCGGTATGATTGACGAGTCGATGGACACCGAGCAGATGAAACAGCCAGCCCAGCCGTGGGAGTTCCGTTCCAAACCGGCCTGGCAGCGGCTCTTGGTCATGGTGGGCGGCGTGGTGATGAACTTCCTGCTGGCCCTGTTCATCTATTCCATGATTCTGTTCACCTGGGGCGAGCAGTATGTGGCGTTGAAAGACATGACCTACGGCATGAAGTTCAACGAACAGGCACAGGAAATCGGCTTCCGCGACGGAGACATCCTGCTGAGCGCCGACGGCGAGGAGCTGGACCGCTTCGGCATGGACATGCTACGCAGCGTGGTGGAAGCCCGCGAGGTGCATGTGCTGCGGGAAGGCACGGAGACGACCGTCCTCATGCCCGAACTGAGCCTGCTCGACGTGGCCAAGCAAGACCCTCCCTTCATGACCGCCTACCAGCCCAATGTGATTGACTCGGTACTGCCGGGCGAAGCCTTCGACCGGGCGGGCATCGCCAAGGGCGACACCATCGTGGCGGTCAACGACGCCCCCATCCGTTCGTGGAACGAGTTCCTCGACCAGATGGCCGACATCCAGGCACGGGCGGAAGTGGCCCAGCAGCCCACCGCCACCCTCAGCGTAGTCCGTTCCCGCAACGGCGTACGCGACACCCTGGCCATGGAGACCAACGAGCAGTACAAGGTCGGTGCCATCGGTGGCTGGCTCGACTACAAGGTGACCTCCATCGACTACGGCTTCTTCGAGTCCTTCCCTGCCGGCATCGCCCTGGGCGTAAACACGCTGAATGGCTACGTGAACGACATGAAGTATGTCTTCACCAAGGAAGGCGCCAAGAGCGTGGGCGGCTTCGGCACCATCGGCAGCATCTTCCCCAAGGTATGGGACTGGGAACGCTTCTGGTCGATGACCGCCTTCCTGTCCATCATCCTGGCCTTCATGAACATTCTGCCCATCCCGGCCTTGGACGGCGGACACGTGCTCTTCCTGCTCTACGAGATTATCGCGCGCCGCAAGCCGAGCGACAAGTTCCTGGAATACGCGCAGATGGTGGGCATGGGCCTGCTCTTCGCCCTGCTCATCTGGGCCAACTTCAACGATGTGCTGCGCTTCCTGTTCTGACGCCGAACAAGGAGACAGAACTACCTATTTACTATTATAACCGTACACCATGAGACTGAAACAACTGCTTGCAGCCGCCCTGTTGGCGGGCTGCACAGCGGTTCCTCTCCAGGGAACCGCACAAGAACGGCTGCCGGAATACCTGCAGGCCGAGAAATTCACCCAAGAGAAACTGAACCACCTGCTGTTCTCCACCAAGGTGGACCCGCACTGGTTCCAGCAGGGCGACCGCTTCTGGTTCGACTACAAGACCAGCGAAGGCACCTTCTGGTATGTGGTCGATCCTGCTTCCCGCAGCAAGCAACTCCTCTTCGACCGCGACGAGCTGGCGGCACAGCTGACAGAAATCGTCCGCGACCCCTTTGAGGCACGCCACCTGCCCATCCGCAACCTGAAAGCCAAGGAAGACGGGCGTACCTTCACGTTCGAAGTGACCTCCACCCACGAGGTGCCTACCCGGAAAGACCCGAAAAAGAAGGAAAAAGAAGAGTTCTACTTCTCCTATGACTATCCCACCCGCAAACTCACCCACCAGAAGGACGGCGAGAAAGAAC
>JAQXRG010000066.1 GCA_029218405.1 Bacteroidales bacterium | reverse complement strand
TTCATACCTTGTCGCACTTTTGAAATGCGTACCTTTGCTCCCCAATCAAAAATGGGACATATATGCATTTCGGACAATACGTTTTCACACAAATCACCAGTTTTCTCCCAAAGCGGTATTTCGAGCGTCTTGTAGCCAAGTCTACCGACAGGACCAAAAAATGGACTCCGTCTTGCTGGAGCCATCTTCTCGTCCTTATGTTCGGACAACTGTTGGGGTGCAAGGGGCTGAGAGAACTCACAGATATAACAACTGCCCATGGTAAGAAGTCGTTTCATCTCGGATTCGGAAAGACACCTATTAACAAGAGTACGCTTTCCAAGGCAAACAACCTCAGGGATTATCGTATATTTGAGCAGTTTGCCTTTCACATGGTGTTCCTTGCACAGAAGCGAAGGATTACACGAGACTTTGAACTGCATGGCAGATTCTACGCAGTGGATTCCACAACGATTGACCTTTGCATGTCGCTCTTCTACTGGGCGAAGTTCAGGAGCACGAAGTCGGGCATCAAGCTTCACACTCAAGTGGATATCGTCACGGAGATTCCCGTATTCTATCGCATCACAAATGCTAATGTGCATGATGTCAATGCAATGGATTGGCTCACATATGAGCCGCTGGCTTGCTATGTCTTTGACAGAGGGTACTTTGATCTTGTCAGACTTTATCAGATTGACGTGTCTGGGGCCTTCTTTATCATCCGTGAAAAGAGGCATCCTGCTTACGAAGTCGTGGATGGAGAAGACATTCTTGACGGAGCGGACAATGTACTGCGTGACCAAACCATCGTCCTTACAAAAAAGCAGAACAAAGCGAAGTACCCTGGGAGAATCAGACGTATTGTGTACTATGCCCCAGACCTGCACCGCACGTTCACTTATTATACGAACAACTTCTACCTTGCAGCAAAAGACATTGCTCTCCTTTATAAATACAGATGGCAGGTCGAGCTGTTCTTTAAATGGATTAAGCAACATCTCAGAGTCAAGTCTTTTTGGGGAGAAAGTTTCAACGCGGTACGAATTCAGATTCACGTGGCCATCATCACATACTGCCTTATCGGAATCATCGAACACGACCTCAAACTGGGACGTCCAATCATACAAGTCATGCGGATACTGGGCAGTTCCTTGCTCACGAAGGATGATATTAGGGAACTGTTTACCCCGTCTGAAGATGGGGAGGACACACTGGATGGACAGCTTGAAATTGACTTTGAATTCGATTAGCATATTTTAATAGACACTAGTGATATGGTTTGATACAGGAATGGTGAACTATCAGGCGCAGGTACGTAAGGAAATCATCGGTGCTTCGGATGTATTGGATGTCTGGAAGGGGCGTATCGCCGAACAGGTAGTAGCACAGGAACTGCTGGCATTGAGTGACAATGTGGGAACGAAACGTTCCTTTTGGGCGCGTCCCAACAATGGAGCAGAAATCGACTTTCTCTATGTGTACCATGCGGAAGTATATCCCATTGAAGTGAAGAACGGAACCAATGCGCATCTTCGTTCATTGCAGGTATTCATCAATAACGCTCCTGTGGATATTGCATTCCGGATATGGTCGGGAGCATTCTCTGTAGATTCCCTGCAGACGCAAGAAGGAAAGCGTTTCCGCCTGGTGAACCTGCCTTTCTACTTGATTGGCCAGTTAGAGGCGATTCTGGAACGCCTGCTCATCGGTCAGCCAGCAACGAGAGAACCGTATATTGACCTGTGATCCGGCGATCGGTGCCACACTCAGCATGATGGAAAGAGGAGGCACACAAAGGCCTCCTCATCCAGTAACCAAGAGCTTATTCCTGCTTGCCCGTCAGTGCCTCAATGGTGTCACGCACACGCTTCACGGTGGTGACAGGGTGGATGTACTCGTCGGCATCGGCGGCTCCCATCGCCAAGGCGGGATTGCGCACCTCCATGCGGCTGGGAATGTTCTCACGGGCGGAGAAGTGGAACTCGGACGCACCGGTGAGACGCTCCAACTCGGCGATGTTGCCCTCGTTCACCCCACAGCCGCACAGGATGATGATACGGCCATCGGCCTTCTTCACCAGCTCCGCCAGCAGGGGAGCCCCCTTCAGCGCGTTGACCTGCTGGCCGGAGGTAAGGATACGGTTCACTCCCAGCGCGATGAGCTGCTCCATCGCCGCGAAGGGATCGGCCACATAGTCGAACGCACGGTGACAGGTCACCGACATCCCTTCCGCCGCCTTCATCAGCCGCTCCATGGCCGGCATGTCGAGCGTGCCGTCGGGATTCAGACAACCGAAGACCACCCCGTCGGCCCCTGCCTGACGAGCCATGCGGATGTCCTCCTCCATAATGTCGAGCTCTAAGGGAGAATAGAGGAAATCGCCCCCACGGGGACGGATAATCACGTGCAGACGGATGTCTATCAACTTGCGGGCCAGCTTGATTTCGCCATAGGAAGGAGTGGTGCCGCCTTCGGGCATCGAAGCGCAGAGTTCCACACGATGGGCACCGCCCTGTTGCGCCGCGAGACAGCTCTCGGCCGAATTGGCGCAGATTTCAAACATATATTGTTTCATAACCGAATAGATTTAAAAAAAGACGAAGGCTTCTCAATGGGTATTGCAAAGCCTTCGTCCAGTAAACAATGGTACACCCGTGGGGAGTCGAACCCCAATCGTCGGAACCGGAATCCGATATTCTATCCATTGAACTACGGGTGCGTTCTTTTCTTGATTGCGGTGGCAAAGGTACAACGAATATTTGGAAGCTCCTAATATTTTGGCGACTTTTTTCGTACATCCGACACAAAGAAACGAAATTGTACTTCAGAACGCTCATTTTGATAATATTTTTGCGCCCTTCTCTTGCATTCTAACAAAATATGCCTATCTTTGCCGCGAATTTGAAAAATCTAACTACATTATATCATACAACCATGAGTTATCTGATCAAACCCGCTGACTACCGCCCTGCGCTCGATATGAAACAAACGGAGCTGGGCATCAAACAGATAAAGGACTTTTTCCAGCAGAACCTCTCGTCGGAGCTGCGCCTCCGCCGTGTCACCGCCCCGCTCTTCGTACTGAAGGGGATGGGTATCAACGACGACCTGAACGGCGTGGAACGCCCGGTGTCGTTCCCCATCAAGGACCTGGGCGAACAGCAGGCCGAGGTGGTCCACTCGCTGGCGAAATGGAAACGGGTGACACTGGCCGACTATCACATCTCGCCGGGATATGGCATCTATACCGACATGAACGCCATCCGTGCCGATGAGGAACTGGGCAACCTGCACTCGCTGTACGTGGACCAATGGGACTGGGAACGGGTCATCACGCCCGAACAGCGCACCGTGGAGTTCCTGAAGAACATCGTGACGCGCATCTATGCCGCCATGCGCCGCACGGAGTACATGATTTGCGAGGCCTACCCGCAGCTGAAGCCGTTCCTGGCGCACGACATCCACTTTGTGCACGCGCAGGAGCTGGTGGACATGTACCCGGACAAGACGCCGAAGGAACGCGAGAACCTGATCACGGAGAAGTATGGCAGTGTGTTCATCATCGGCATCGGCTGCCCGCTGAGCGACGGAAAGCCGCACGACCTGCGCGCGCCGGACTACGATGACTATACCACCGTGGACCCGCAGACGGGACTGCCGGGACTGAACGGCGACCTGCTGGTGTGGAACGATGTGCTGGGACGCGCCATGGAGCTTTCGTCCATGGGTATCCGTGTGGACAAGGAGGCCCTGCTGCGCCAGCTGGCCCAGTCGGGCAAGGAGGAGCGGAAGGAGCTTTACTTCCACCGCCGGCTGCTGGAAGGCTCGCTGCCGCTGAGCGTCGGCGGCGGTATCGGCCAGTCGCGCCTGTGCATGCTCTACCTGAAGAAGGCTCACATCGGTGAAATCCAGGCCAGCATCTGGCCGGAGCAGATGCGCCAAGAGTGTGCGGCCCTGGGCATGCAACTCATCTGACCGCCGCGCCCTGCGCCTACCGAGAAAACACTCGTACGATACTGATGGCTCCAGTTCCGGACGGACCGGAACTGGAGCCTGCTTTTTCGGGCATTTTCCTGCTTTTTCGGGCATCCGCACGGCCCACCAACGTCCGTTTGTACAAGTGGAAAAGGGGCGAGCAAATCCTCTTACAGCGAAAGATCGTACACCATGATAATGGTTTCAGGCTTGTGACAAAGTGCGAAAGCCTTCTGACTGCGTTCATCCACACACAGCAAAAAAGCAGCATGGTCTATCGAAAAGCGTCGAAGAAGTTCCCCCTTCCGGCTGAATACATGGATTTCCTTGCCATACGGCGCAATCTCATCCACGTCATCCGGACAACCTGAATATAGCGCATAGATGTTTTCCTCCCCCACTGATGCGGACAGATAGCCCATCACCTGATTGTTGACGAAATCCTTACCCTCTACCCGGTAGTCCAGTTCTTTCCCAACATACTCCCACTGCTTTTCCAGGGTATTGACCTTCACGTCATAGCAGGTCAGTACCGATGCATTATAGATGATGTCCACCAACGTTTTCCCATCGGTTGACAGCTCCATCTTCCCGAAATTAGCCATCCAATGGATAACATCAGGGACATTAGCATCGGGCTTGGGACGGTATGCTCCGGCTAACGCCACGAATCCCATGGAATCGGACAGCAAGACATACTTGTTCTCAGGTTCTTTACCAATAGCCACGTATCCCTGATCGGTGCGACGCAATGCGACAATAGTTTTCCAGTCTTCGGGTACATTGACAATTCTTCTGTTGCGGTAGCCTGCCAGTAACGAGTCACAATCGAACAGGTTCATCCGCTGCCGGACTGGATCGTACAGGTATAGTGTCTTCCTGCCGTTCGTGCCATCGGCCACATCAACATTTCCAATATGTAAGTATTCTTCTGGCCCTTCCCCACGACTGCCCATGGACAGCACCTTCTCCTTCGATGCAATGTCCCAGACTGTCAGCAACGAGTCTTCCGAAAACATATCCACCACATACAATTTTCCGTCATCATACACCATTTGTGTGGGAAGTCCCACCACATTGGCCAACGAATCCACTGCTGTCAGCGGTATTTCTTCCATACTGACGCTCTTCCCGCCTCCCCCGCAAGCCTGCAGGAAGAAGGGAGTGAGCATCCACAATAAACACTTATTCATTCTTATTTTCACTTTTCACAATTACAACAATTCCTTAGTCACGATTACGATACAAGAACACAAATAGCCAAAACCACACTTGTCAAAATAATATAATAATACCTTCCATACTATCTATAATAAAATTGTTTCTGCAAATTTAGGAATAAAAAAGGAAATCCTCAAAAAACTACCCACCAATCACTCTGTTGTATGGTGTCAGACGGGAACTCACCACTGGATGGGTGACTCCCCGTGCTCCTGCAGGTAAGCGTTGGCCAAGCTGAAATGATGGTTGCCGAAGAAGCCGTGGTAGGCGGACAACGGAGAGGGATGGACCGAGGCCAGCACCAAGTGGCGGCTGCGGTCGATGAACGCCCCCTTCTTCTGCGCGTACGCCCCCCACAGGATGAAGACCAGATGGTCGCGCCGCTCCGCCAGCACACGGATGGCGGCGTCGGTGAACTCCTCCCAGCCCCGGCGCTGGTGCGAGCCGGCCTGGCGGGCCCGTACCGTCAGCGTGGCGTTGAGCAGCAGCACTCCCTGCTCCGCCCAGCGTGTCAGGTTGCCCGACACGGGAATGGGCGCGCCCGTATCATCTTGAATCTCCTTGAAGATGTTCTGCAGCGAGGGCGGATAAGGCACCCCGTCGTTCACCGAAAAGCACAGGCCGTGTGCCTGGCCGGGACCGTGGTACGGGTCCTGACCGATGATGACCACCTTCACCCGGTCGAACGGACACAGGTTGAAGGCATTGAATATCAAACGGCCCGGGGGATAGACCGTCGTGGTGCGGTACTCCTGGCGGACAAAGTCCGTCAGCTGCCGGAAATACTCCTTCTCGAACTCAGGCGCCAGCGCCTGCTTCCAACCTTCTTCTATCTGTACATTCATCGTCGTTGTCTGTCATTAATACCACGTCACGGAACTGCCCGTATTGCTCCGCTGGTCCCACTTCAGCGCGTCGGTCAGCATCTGCGAGTTGGCGCGGATGGAGAAGTTGTACGAAGTGAACGGACCGAACACCAGGCCGCAGCTCATGTTGAAGCAGTGGAGGTCGCGGGTGATGTTGACCGTGGTCATCGACATCTCCTTGGTGGTGAAGTCATAACCGCTGGAGTAGGTCACGTTCCACCGGCTGCCGAGCTTCACGTTGCCGCTGGCGTTCAGCGAGTGGGTCAGCTTATAGGGGTAGCGCATGTTCTTGATGTTGATGTCCTTCGTGCGGTCCTCGCTGATGCTGTAGCTGTAGCTCAGGCTCAGGCTCCACGGCATCTTGAAGGCCAAGTAGCCGTCCGAACTCAGCTTCGCGTCCTCCGTCTTGCGGTTGGCGCTCGGCTGCTGTTCTTCCTGCCCGTCTTCGTCGTCCTCGTCATCGTCCTCGCCTTTCTTCTTGCCTTTGTCCTTCTCCTTGCTCGGGTCAGCCCCCTTGCCGAAGAGCTTCTTGAAGGTATCGTTGTTCAGCGTATAGGAGAAAGAGCCGCTGTAGCCCTGGAACCGTCCGAAACGTCCGTACGACCATTCGGTGCGGTCGCCCTCGACCACGTTGCCGTTCTCATCGAACTTGTAGGCATAGGTGGCGAAGGTGGCCGCCATGTTGAAGGTGTACGACTTGGTCAGCTTCAGGCGGGCGTTCATGGTCAGGTTGCTCCAGCGCTTGCGGGCGATGTCGTACGAGAGGGTTCCGCTCAGGTCGTCGATGAGGCTCACCTTCTTGTAGCCCGTGGTGTCCTTGTCCGACTTCAGCTTCATCTCCAGGTTGTTCTTCAGGTTGAAGCTCACGTTCTGCGACACTCCCTTGCCCGGCACGCCGTAAGGGCCGTCGGAATAGGGCGAATACTCCGTCATGCGCACGTCGCCGTTCTCGTCGGTATAGGTGTAAGCCTCGTAGTAGCGGCTGCCGCAGTCGGGCGTATAGGTGTAGCTCACGGTGGGGGTCAGCACGTGGCGTATCTGGATTTCCTTGCTTTTCATGAAGAGCGGCTTGTACATGCCGTAGAGCTTCGTTGTCACAGAGACCGCCATGTTGTAGTCCGACAGACGGTTGAAACCGCTGATGGTGTCGCGCACCACCTGACGGGCCGACTGGTCGTACATCTGCATCACCTTCTTCGTGTACCAACGTTCGGTGTAGTTGAACGACGGCGTGATGTTGATGTAGTTCAGCAGGGTGAAGTTGCCCTCGATGGGGATGTTGTGGCGCATACCGTTCTTCCACTGCTTCATCGGGGTCTTGAAGAGCAGGTTGTCCTTGGTGGCCACCGAGTTGGTCATCGCGCCGGTGTACTGCATGGAGATGCGCTCGTACCAGTGGTCGCCCGTGGAGTTCTTCCGCTTGAAGGGATAGAGCCGGTTGAGCGAGATGTTCAGGTCGGGCAGGGTCATGTTGATGGACGAGTCCTTGGTGTTCTGCGTGATGTTGAAGGTTCCCGACAGGTTCAGTCCGATGCTCGGGAAGTTGCGCGAGTAGCTCACGCTGGAGGCCTTCGTGTTGTTGCTGTACGAGCCTGGGTTGTAGAGCGTGCTCAGGTTCGACTTGTCGTAGCTGCTGGTGGCGAAGTTCACGCTGGCCGAGAACGTGCTGTTGGGGTTGGCCTTCGGGTCCTGGCGGTGGCTCCACTGGATGCGGAAGTCCTTCGACACCGCGTAGTCCGGCATGTTCTTCTCGCCCGTCTTCGTCACCAAGTAGCTGGCGTTGAACGAGCCGCTGTACTTGTAGCGGTTGCTGTAGTTCGTGGCGGTGGAGAGTCCCCACGAACCTTTGGTGTAGATTTCGCCGAGGAGCTTCAGGTCCATCTTGTCACTGATGGCGAAGTAGTAGCCGCCGTCGCGCAGGTAGAAGCCCCGGTTCATCTCGTCGCCGTAGGTGGGCATGATGAAGCCCGACGAGTAGCTGCTGTTGAACGGGAAGAAGCCGAAGGGCACGGCGATGGGCAGGGGCACGTCCTCCACCACCAGCTGAGCCGGCCCGAACACCGCGTCCTTCTGCGGGCGGACCTTCGCCATTGACAGGCGGAGGTAGAAGTGCGGATGGTCGTGGTTGTCGCACGTGGTGTACCGTCCCCGGCGCATATAGATGTTGTCATCAGCGTCCTTCTTCGCTTCCTGGCTGGTCACGTAGCCCTCGCCCTGCTGCGTGGTGATGGTGTTGATGAAGCCTTTCTTCGTCTTGAAGTTGTAGCGCATGGTGCGCGACTCGTACGGTGTCTCGCCCTCCTTGAACACGGGCGTTCCGGTGGCCACGCCGAGCGAGTCTTCCCGCCCCTGGGCATAGACCACGCTGCTGTCCATGTTCATGGTAATCAGGGCCGAGGTGAGCTCGATGTTCTGGTAGTTCACCTTTCCCTCCCCGTAGAGGAAGGCGAATCCGCCTTTGGTGAACACAATCGAGTCGGACGCCTCGTACGTGACAGGGGCCTCCAGCGGCTGCCGTTTGGCCGCCGTATCTGCCGCCAGGGTGTCCGCGGCCAGCGAATCGGCCGCTATCGTGTCCGTACGTTCCGTCCCGGACGTCCGGTTCCGTTTCCCTCTCACCCGCTGAGCCTCAGCGTAGAAGGAAGACAGGAAGGTGGCCACTACCAGGAGCAGCAGGGTGTATCTTGTCTTTCTTACAGCTATCATTCCATCCAATTTTTCGCAATGTATTTAGGCTATGTATTTTCGCGTTGCGTTTCGCAATGCGGTGCAAAAGTAAGCATTCTCCTGCAAATACACGTCATGTCCGCCTGTTTTTATGTAATTTAAAGGAACAGCCGGCACCATTCGTCGAAACGCCGTCCGCCTTCCTCACCGTGCTTCACCACACTCTTGCGGGCCTTCTCGATGCTCTTTTCCACGTCCAGCTTGGTTTTCGAGAAGAACTTGTCGGCAAAACAGATGAGCTGCTCCTCCAGGCTGACCGGCCGAAGGTCACGGAGCGGCAGCGGCAGTCCGCGGGCCACGATGTCCTCTAACGACAGCCCCGCCCCGGTGTGACGCTCGCACACCCGGGCATGACGGGGGAAGCCCTCCGCCCGGACCAGTTCCGCGCCGAGGTAGCCGTGACAGATGTAAGGATACGTGCCGTGGCAATGGATGCCGTCGGCGTCGGTACGGAAGATGCCGATGTCGTGCAGCAGGGCCGCCTCCTCGACGAACCGCAGGTCCAGTCCCAGCTCCGGATGGCTGCGTGCCAGCGTCAGCGCCTTGTCGGCCACCGCGCGGCTATGCACCAGCAGGATGTGTTTCAACTCGTTCTCTTCCGGATAATACTTGTCTATAATTGCCAAAGGATTCATAGTGTTTCTTTTTTGTCCGCACAAAGATACGAACGGACGGGCAAACCACAAAATAACGGCGAAAGAATCCTACGATTCGGACAGCAGAATCTCGGACAGAATGCTTACCTTTGTCGTTGCAAGCAAAAACCAACATAGTTATGAAGACACTCCTGCACACTGTCCCCCTCCTGCTGGCCGTCGCGCTCAGCCTGTTCACCGCCTCGGCACAACGGCCGCTGACCGGTGCCGACCAACTGAAGACACTGCTGCCGCTCATCGACGGCAAGCACGTGTCGCTCGTCGTCAATTCCACCTCGCTCTGCGGCTCCACGCACCTGCTGGACACCCTCCTATATAATAAGGTATTGATTGAACAAGTGTTCGCTCCCGAACATGGTTTCCGGGGCGACGCGGCGGCGGGCGAGACCGTCAAGGACGGCAAGGACGCGCGGACGGGCATCCCGCTGACCTCGCTCTACGGCAAGAACAAGAAACCGACCGCACGGCAATTGGAACGGACGGAGGTGGTCATCTTCGACATCCAGGACGTGGGCGCACGGTTCTACACCTACATCAGCACCCTCTACTACGTGATGCAGAGCTGCGCGGAGAACGGGAAAAAGCTCATTGTGCTGGACCGCCCCAACCCGTGCGACTATGTGGACGGGCCCGTGCGCCAGCCCAAGTACAAGAGCTTTGTCGGCATGCTGCCCATCCCCGTGCTGCACGGCTGCACCGTGGGCGAACTGGCCCAGATGATCAACGGCGAGGGCTGGTTGGGCAAAGGTGTGCAATGTCGGCTGCAGGTCATCCCGGTCAAGGGGTGGAAGCACGGACAGCCCTACTCGCTGCCCGTCAAGCCGTCGCCCAACCTGCCGAACGACCAGTCGGTCGCGCTCTACGCCTCGCTCTGTCCCTTCGAGGGCACCTCGGTCAGTGTGGGCCGCGGCACGCTCTACCCGTTCCAGCTGGCCGGCAGTCCCTTGCTGGCACCGTCCGGCCCCGACGGCACCCCGTCGTCCGATGCTGTCTCCTTCCGTTTCCAGCCTCAGCCGTTGAAAGGATATGACAACGCACCGCTCCATGCCGGCGAGTACTGCTACGGACTGGACCTTCGCAAGGCCGTCGCCCCGAAAGGCTTCAGCCTGCAGTATGTCATCTACCTCTACAATGCCTACAAGCACGCCGGCGTGGCCGACAAGTTCTTCAGCCGTGCCTCCTGGTTCGACCTGCTGATGGGCACGAACCAGGTGCGGCTTGACCTGCTGGCCGGGAAGACGGAAGAGGAAATCCGCGCCAAATGGGCCCAGGAACTGGAGGCTTACCGGCTGATGCGGAAGAAGTACCTGATTTACTGAGCGACTGATTGACTATTGGCTATTGAGGTGTATTGTATGCCTTCATTGACTCTTATCCTTTTTCAATAATCGGATGCGTATGACGGATATACGCACCTATAGATTACCCGAGTGGATGGATTTAGCTTTGCCTATAGCAATGATAGGAGAATCCCTTAATCACCGTTTGTGCATTTTTGAGAGATGTTCTACTTTTGCGCAAAAATAAATAAAAGCAAATGATTATGAACTATCCAATGATTACGTGGTGCGTTATTGCAGCAGTGCTGTTGTGCGCATTTATCTTTCGAGTTGTCGAATACTACTGTACCCAACACCGTGGCTGCAGCTGTGACCACAAAGCAACACCTTTTTTAAAGTTCGGTCGGGAAACAGATATGTTCTACATTCCTGGAGACGATGAGATTCCTGGAATCGCTGACAAAGAAGATGAAAGTGAAGACCTATAATATGAACAATCCTGATGATAGCACCGTTTTGCGAGAAACAGCCGCGTTTCTTGCCGAATATGCCTCTTTACTGTCGGGATGCGGATCCACATGTATCCGTATAGAGAAAAACACCATGCGTATGGCGGAGGCCTTTGGCGTAAACCTCGACATATTCATCATGCCGGCTCACGTAACAGTTTCTGTGTGGAATACCGACCGAGCGCATGCGGAAATGTCACAACGCAAGACCGCAAGTTGTGGCATCAGTTTTGATATGAACACCCGCTTGAGTCAGCTCAGCTGGGAAGTGGCAGACAACAGCTTGGGTCTGCCAGCTGCGGTTGAGCACTTTGAGCGCATAAAGGCGACAAAGCCGACGGGAAAATGGGAAGTGCTGATACTGACGAGTTTTGCCAACGCCGCATTTTGCCGGCTTTTCGGCGGTGACTTATTTGCCATGCTGATAGTTCTCGTTTCAACATTGGCTGGGTATAGGCTCAAGCAAATCATGCTCGAAGATGGTCGCGATATACGTCTGACTTTTCTTTGCGTCTCATTCTTTTCCGCCTCCATCAGTGCCGGAGGGCATATTTTCAATATTGGTTCTACTCCGGAATTAGCACTCGGTACCAGTGTTTTGTACTTGATTCCCGGTGTGCCGTATATAAATTCTGTCAGTGATATGATATACAGACATTATTTGTGTGCGTTCAGCCGTTTTTTAGATGCTGTCGTGCTGACCGCCTGTCTGTCTGCCGGACTTTGCGCCGGAATGCTCATACTTGGATTAAAATGGTTTTAGAATGATGTGGAATGATTTTTTTGTGAATATTTTGGAGGATGGCTTTTTTGCGGCGATAGCAGCAATCGGTTTTTCCAGTATAAGTAATACTCCCAGGCGTGCATATCTGACATGCGCTCTGATTGCTGCTGTCGGACATGCCATACGTTATGTGTTGACCTTGCCGGAACTGGGAGGTTTACACATTATCCCTGCCAGCACGGTGGCTTCATTTTCCATCGGAATGTTTGCTGTGTTGTTTGCATCACGCATAAAATGTCCCGCTGAGGTATGCTTTTTCCCTGCACTGTTGCCTATGATACCCGGGATGTATGCCTACCGGACTATCGAGGCTTTGTTATCATGCCTGTATCATACTCGTGAAGAAGTATTCAGTCATTATTTTTATCTGTTTGCTTTTAATGGTCTCACCTGTGCGTTTATTATCTTAGGCATGGTCGTAGGAGCTACGATTCCGGTATTTCTCTTAAAAAAACTTTCGTTCACTGCAACGAGGTAGCCATTATTTTGTAATTTTGCAATCTCATGGAACTAAGACAATTAAGATATTTTGCAAAAGCTGCAGAGACACTGAACTTTTCACATGCGGCAAACTGCCTGAATATAGCCCAAAGTTCGCTTTCGCAGCAGATTAAACAGCTGGAAGATGAACTCGGTACACAACTGTTTATCCGCGACAACCATTCCATCCGGTTGACCGAGGCGGGAGAAGTGATGCTTCCATTTGCTCTTCGGACTATCCACGATGCAGAAGCCTGTGCCGACCAGATTCGTGATTTACGGAAGATGCTGACTGGCACGCTCAACATTGGAGTCACCCATTCTTTCAGCCCCATTCTCACTGAATCCGTGATATCTTTTATAAAGATGTATCCGAAGATAAAAGTCAATATCGTGTATAAACAGATGAACGAGCTTATGGAATTGCTTTCCAATCACGAGCTCGATTTTGTTCTCGCGTTCAAGCCCATTCATCCCTTGCCCAATGTTGAGTCACACATCCTGTTTCAGAACACATTGTCAGCGATAGTTGGAAAGAACCATCCCCTTGCTTCAAAAGATAAAGTATCCATATCCGAGCTTGAAGAATACGTTTTAGCGCTCCCGTCAAAAGGGTTGCAGGCCCGTAATGCCTTTGACAACATCGTGTCCGATTACGATAAGTTCAAGATTCGTATCGAACTGAATGATGTCAACACGCTCTTGAAACTCGTACGCCAGACAAACCTCGTCACCGTGTTGGCTGAAGATTCCATATACGATGCTTGCGATGTTAAGGCCGTGCCGATAAATGTTCCCGACAACCAGATGTCGGGATGCGTTCATATCCTGAAGGAAACCTATCGCAAACACTCCATGCAAGAGTTTGTCCGTATTCTTACGGAATCAATTGCTGTCAAACGCTTTCAGAATAATTGGATATAGATAAGTGTCTTACTTTTAGCACCCCATAACCCTTCTCAAAGAGAGGAGTTGAGGTGTCGTATGACGCATTGATGTCAGTTGAGTAGCAACGCTTGTCGCTGTCTGTACACATGTCGGCACCAGCAAATCATGTTGACCAGAACTCAGAATCTATGCGCTCATCCGCTTAGGAATAAAGGAGAGTTCGGAGATTGCCGACTTGCTCTTCTATTCCCCACAGACTATCTACAACTATCGATCGGTAGTGAAGAACCGGGCCATCAACAAGGATTCCTTTGAAGCGGATATAGCCAGAATATGCCGGAATATAATTCAATACTTCTGCTCGTCAATGACCCTTCCTTCATTATCCACTGCCCGCCAATGCACGATGTTGCGGGCCTCTGACGAAATAGTCACTCCGCATTTTGTCAGCTGGCGTCCGTCGGCTTCGTAGGGGATGGCATAGCCCTTGGAGTCTATCTGAGACAAGGCATTATCCACCGTGTCGTCCACCTTCAGTTCGAGAACGTAGATGTCGTTCTTGGTCTTGATGACCACATCGGCACGACCGAGCACGCTTTTCACCTCTGTATCCACCTTGCTGTTGAGCAGTGAGAACACCACATACATCAGCAACTTGTAGAATGCCTCCTTTTTCTTCTTCGCCATCCACTCCTTTCGGGTGATGATGTCGTAGGGCAAGGAGGCTATGTAGGAGCGGAGCTCGGTTAGTGCCGCTGGCAGGTCGCCACGTTTCAGAGCGCGGGCCATGGCAAGAATGGTGGCATTTCTGTCCCAGTCGGGAATATCCATCAGATAGTTTGTCAAGCTATATACCATGCCTTGGCGCACCTCGTAGTTGGGAAAATGAAGCACATAAACATCATCCTCCCTATTATAATAATCTATGGTAAGATAGCCACTCTGATAAAGCATCGGGACAGGTGTCGAAGCATTCTCGCATGGCACATTAAATTCCTCCAA
>JAQXRG010000065.1 GCA_029218405.1 Bacteroidales bacterium | reverse complement strand
TTCAGCACGTTGAATCCCTGCAGCCGCTTGTAGCGGGCATAGATGTCGCTGGCGATATACCCCAGCGGATGTCCCACGTGCAGTCCGGCACCGGAGGGATACGGGAACATGTTCAACACATAAAACTTCTTTTTCGATGCGTCTTCGGTGACATGATAGGTCTTGTCCTCCACCCATCTTTTCTGCCACTTCCGCTCGATCTCTCTGAAATTATATTCCATAACTGAATGGTATTTTATTGAATTGATGATATATATATCTGCATTAGCGGGGCAAAGATACTAAGAGTTCGGCAATTAGTTACCGTATTGGCTGATATTTTCAGATAAAGTGTCTAAAAAGGCGCCAATCCTGGTCGATAAGAAGGGCTTGGGAGAAAAAAAGTCATCAGAGACAATGTAAAAAGAAAATAAAACATTATCTTTGCGAAATGATACGTCCTCAAGATGAAGGACTGGAGCACGCTTATGGAGAAACGATGGTTGACGGCACAGACGGAAACGGGTTCCCCATGTACATCCCCGTAAGCAATTGGATATAAACTGACAACGGAAGCCAGTGTACGGGAACTGCACGGCATAAGACAAAACAAGACATTATGGGAAAGGTAGCTTTTTTGACCGCATTTAGAAGGATTATCCCCCCCCTGGGTCTGTTCTTCCTACTGACCGCAGGAGCATTGACTGCGTGCAGCGATGACAACCCGCAGGCGATAGAGGTGCCTGCCGAACCGGAGTTCGTGCAGTTGGGGCGGTATGCGTACACCCTGCGTGATTCGCAGGACTCACTGTCCATCCGGCTGGATGGCATCACCCGCCCGGTGGAGCGGGTGGAATCGTCGTGGAAATGGCTGTCGGTCACCCCGTCCGGCATGAGCGAAGGGGGCTGTCCGATGCTGACGCTGCTCCGTACCGGAGACACGCCGGAAGGGTTCACCGCCGACTCTGCCTACATCTACTTCAGCGACAAGGAGCGCGTGACATTGGTGGTGGATGCCGCAAATGTCATCCGTCCGCTGTCGGACAATTCGGCGGAGGAGTACAAGGACTTCGAAAAGGAGTGGTGGAAGCAGAACTCCATCCTTTACCAGTCCACCACCTTTTTGAACAATATACCCCAGACGCAGGGCATCCCGATTCCACTGCCGTGGGCGGATGTAGCCGTTTCCAACATTCCCGCCAATCTGCTGGTCAATCGTCTGCCCGAGTCGGAAGGCTGGATGATGGCCTACAATTTCTTTGCTTCAGAAATCGGTATGAAAGTCGGTGGAGAGGACAAAAGTTACGTCCAGAGCCAGCCGTATTTCTGCCTGTACAACAAGTACACGGGAGTGCTCCGCGTGTTCTACTACCAGTTGGGGAATGTAGGTACCGGCGGCGAGTTTTCGTTCCTCGTGACTCCCGAGAAAAATGATACAGAGGAGTATCCCTTTTACCACAACATGCAGTACGCTCTTCCGGTAGGGCATAAAGGGCTGTCTGCCAAACCGAATCCCGTTGCCGGCATGTCTGCCGACAACACGTTCCAGTCGTATGTAACGCCCTACCGCCGGGCGGACGGCCTGCTGCAGAAGGGCTGGTATTGTTTCGATCTGGACATGAGTGCGTACCATCCGTCAATATCCGCGCCGTTTGTTTCCGTTGACAAACTCTCTTTTGCAGGCCGTACGACCGAGAAGAGCAGCATTACGCTGTCAGGAGCATTGACAGCCAACATAGACGGTACGATGGAGTGGGAGGCTTCCGGCTCTACCAGCACTTCGACCGGGCTCAGCTACCACAATACATTCGCTTCGGGGACTACCAATGCCGGGCTGGCATGGGATGCACTGTTGGAGGGGAATTATCTCATGGCGGCCTACAAGGGGGCCATGACCCTCTGGAATTTCGGCAACATCTATTTAGGAAACAAAAAAGATGAAACCGTCAGCCAGGAAAAGGCCCGGGGTGACATCAACCTCAGCCTGACCGGCAAGATCAACCTGCAGGGCTATTCGGTGACTGCCACCTCGAACGAGGTGGTCAATCTTACGTTCTCCTATACGGCCTATTCGGTTTCCAACAGTGTGGTGGGAAGAGGAATCTGGAGCCTGCAGGACAATCCAGTGGTCTATGTGGTGAACGACCGGCTGATCGGCGATCCGGAGGACTTCGTGTGTTCGGTCGAGTCGGACAAGTATGGCTATGGGATAGATGATCCTTCGGAGGATCACCTCCGTCTCATGACGTTCTTCGACCCCACTTCCCTTCACTTCAATCTTAATACCTCCCGTTACAAGGAGATACGCAATGCGCAGGTCAGCTGGACGTATGGCGTATATCCCAACCAACAGCACGGACATACTGACCCCTTCCGCATCGGCCTGCTGGACTTGAAAAACAAGGGGGCGATGGCGGAGCCGGTCTTTGTGGACAAGCAGTACGCCGGAAAGGTGTACAAGAGCTATACCTCAGCCTGCGAAATCGCCAACATGGACTACGTGTCCTATCCGTTGGAGGAAATGACCCTACTCAGCCTGGACAACGGACAGGCGGCTCCTCAGCTCTATGCGCAGAAGGGAGCCGACTATCGGTATTATGCCCGTCCCGGCACCGATTTGGATGCCGGCAGCGCCAGCTTCTTCCTGAGCGACCCTGTAGTCTGCTTGCCCACGACCTATCAGAAGAAGAAGGATGATAAAGGAAAGGAAGAAGAATACGGAGAAGGGTTTATTTATGACTTCCAGGCACCGGATTTCGTGGTAGGGGTGGTGCTGACCTTCGAATATACACAGGACAACGGAGAACCGGCACAGGCACTTTTCACCAAGCGTTTCATCCCCGAGGTGCGGGGTATATCGACCCGCCAGATGCTGCAGAAACGGAATGACCTGCGGAAGTACGTGGACAGTGGCGTCCACCAGCGCATCGGTAGCCTGGAAATCCGGCACGGCGGGGCGGCATCGCTGCTGAAGCAGTTCTTTGCCACAAGCGAGTATATAGAGAATTATGATATGGAGTAAACGATAAAACAATATTAAGCGCAACAGTATGAAACGATTGAAATACTTATGGGTAGGGATTTCTTTCTTAGGAATGACCCTTGGCGGATGCTCGGACGACAATGATCCGCAGGCCGATACGGAAGTCCTGGAGGACGACCGGGTGATTGACGAACTGGCTGTCCTGCAGAAGGCGTTGGTCAAGGTCGATGAGAACGGCAAATTTGTGGAGCGTGTGCGTGGGGTGGCGTTGAATCCCAGCGACACGACGGTGGTCAGTATGGGAGTGGACAGCTATGAGGAGGCCGTGCGGGAGTTCAGGAGCCTCTTCCACGATACAACCACTGTATCGACGGACGGGACAAAGGCGGCATTCGTCCTGAAGTCGGGTTCTGCCGAACTGAAGAAAGGCGACGGGACGGACGGGCTGCTGGCTTTCGCAACGTTCGATGTGCCGGGACTAAAATACGTTTCCCGGATCAATTTCATCCTGGATTCGGCATGGCCGGAGAACGCAACGGTCAGGAGCTCCTACACCCTCGGAGCCACATATATGTTTCAGGGATGGACAGACGACTCTCCGTCCACAGCTGTCAAGCCGGAGTTTAAGAAGACAGATGTGTTCCGATACGTCTGCATCAGGGCAGACAAGAACGGAAAACCGGCTTTGCTGGTGGCACTGACTCCCACACCGTTTTTCCTCAACTGGGTCTTTACAGGAGCAAGCACGGGTAACTTGCCGAATGAAGACAAGGCGAAGGAGATTTCTGATATTATAAGGAATAACTGGGGGACATACCTTTCTTATTTCAACCAGCAGGAAACTGTGCTGAAAACGGATTCCGAGTATTGGATAGATGAAGGCTATTATGCAGTTTTCACATCGGAAAGATATACCATTTGTCTCTACAGTGGCAAACTGGAGAGTTGGCAGGTGAATTGGAAACGACCTTACCGACAGGTCATGTTCTATTTGGAATGCGGTTCCAGGCAGTGAGGACGGCTGTAGGCCGGTGGTGGACAGAAGTTGAACATTAAAATCATAAAAAATGAAACATACAGTCTATTTATATGTGGGAATGATATTGGCAGGAGGAACGTTCAGCGGATGCTCGGACGATGACGATCCTGTGGACACTCCGCAGGAGGAGATTGCTTATACTACGGTGGACGAGTTGAAACGGGTGCAGCAGGCACTGGTCGCCGTGGATGATGACGGAAAGTTTGTAGGAAGAGTGTGCGGGGTGCCCTTGAATCCCACCGACACGACCGAGGTCAGCGTGGGGGTAGATACGTATGACGAGGCGGTGGAAAAGTTCGGCCTGCTGTTTGCCGATACCACGGTCATCTCCAACAACGGCCTGCTGGCGACATTCTCGACACGCGAGGGAAAGGCCGAACTGAAGAAAGGCGACGGAAAGGACGGGCTCTTGGCATATGCCACGTTCGATGTGCCCGGCTTGAAGTACGTTTCCCGATTGAACTATATCCAGAACTCGGCATGGCCGGAAAATGCGACGACCCAGAGTATGTACAAAGTGGGGACGGTATGGCCTATGACCGGATGGACGGCGAATGAGGATGATTCGGGTTATGTTTGGCCTACGGTAAGAAAAGACGAGCTCTTTGATTTTGTCTGTATCCGTTCGGACAAGAATGGGAATCCGGCGTTGCTGGTGGCAATGACTGATTTTTGGTATCAGCTGGCGTATGGTTTTACCGGATCGTTTACCGGCAATCTGCCGGATGAAAAGAAGGCCAAGGAAATCTCGGCGATACTGAGGAGCAATTGGAGTACGTACACCGCATTTTTCAATCAGTCGGCCACACGTCTGAGAGAGGGACAGGACTATTGGATAGACAGTGGAGGTTGTTATGTAGCCTGTGACAAGAGAGATGCGATAACACTTTCTACAGGGGAGGTGGAACGTTGGGAAGTGGGTTGGAAGAGGCCCTCTAAAGCTGTCCTGTTTTACCGGGAGGCGTACGGAAGATACTGATGACGATCCGTCGTTGTCATGCAGGAGGAAGGCCTGTTCCGAAATACAGACCGAAAAAACAATTGTGTCACCGTGCAGGGGTAGGGAGAAAGCTTTTATTTGCGGAAACATTTAGGAATAGAGAACGTATGAGAACATTTTTGATGGGATTGCTGCTGCTCCTGTGCGCTGCCTGTTCATCGGACGACGGAGTGACAGAAGAGGCAGCCGTTGTCCGCGAGGTGGAAGTGGCATTTTCGCCCGTCGGCTTTGGCGATGCAGGCTATAACGATGCCATCCTCTACGGCATACAGCTGTCGTGCAAATCGCACGGCTTCCGTCTGCGGATGCACTGTCCGCAGACGGTGGAGGAGGGCTGGGAAGTATATCAGTCGTGGTGCGCCCGTCCGGACGACGGGACCGAGCGCCTGTTCGTCTTTGCCGCCCCCGAATACGAGCAGCGGCTGCGCCAGTCACCCCCTTCCTTGCCTGCCGGCAAGACGGTGCTACAATTCGAGACGGATGCTGCCATCCCGGGCGCAGCGACCCTCAGCCTGGAGATGTACGGGGCGGCCTACAGTCTGGGACGGCTCGTGTCGCAGTTGGTCACTTCGGCGGCCGTCGTGGCCGCCAATTCGGTGGATCCGTCGCTGCGGCATTGGACAGACGGGTTCCGCGACGGTCTCCGGGAGGAGAATGCCGGCTTCCCGCTGGAGGTCTTGTACCTGTCGGAACAGGCGGTCGGCGGCTACGACGAGGCGGTGGAGTGCTACCGCCTGGCGTATTCGCTGTACCAGCAGCACGGCTTCGTACTGCCCGTAGCGGGCGGCTCCAACCAAGGCATCCTGCAATATACGCGCGAACACCCCGACGGCATCTATACGGCGGGAACGGATAGCGACATGAGTGCCTACTCCACCCAAGTGGTGGCATCGCTCGTGAAACGCATGGACAGAATCATCGAAGACTATTTCGCCCGCTGGCAGGCCGAAGGCGGACTGGAGGGACACGAACGCTACGGGCTGGCATCGGACTATGTGGAGGTACAGCTGTCGGAGCGGTACGGATCGTTTGCACAGCGGCTGGAGGAATGGAAAAAACAAGCAATCATCAAGGAGGAAGCGTATGGAAAGAATCAGTAGATGGTGGATAGCGGTCTGGCTACTCCTGCTGGCAGCCGGCTGTTCGGACGACAACGGTGCGACACCCGCCACGGACGACGTGCAGCGGGAGCAGGTGAAGCTGGCGGTCATCCTGCCGATGGGCAGTGCGGACACGCAGTGGACACAGGTGCTCGACTGGGTGAAGCAGAACATCCGCGAGGCGAATACGGCAGTGGAACCGGAGTACGAGCTGTACGACGAGAATGCGGTGGACATCCAAGCACTGGGCGAGGAGCTGGCCGGCCGTCAGGAGGTGGCTGCAGTCATCGGCTGTGTGCGATCGATGAATACGCTCATCCTGTCCTACTGCTGCGCCAAGACCCACAAGCCGGTGTTCACCTTCTCTACGAGTGCGGCATTGCCGAGGGTGTTCGGTCAGGCGGGTTTCCTGTGGGGACTGGCGGAGAGCGACATCACCCAGTGTGAGCTGATGCTGATGAAGGCGAAAATGTACGGGGCGAAAACGGTCTCGCTGCTGGCATCGGACGACATCTACGGACAGACGTTTACGGACTGGTTTGCCTTTCAGGCAGTAGAGATAGGAGTGTCCGTCCAGCGGATGGTGACGTATGCGGAAGGCAGCGTAGAGGAAGGGATGCGACAGGTGCTTGCTGTGCCCGCCGATTTCCTGGTGTGCGCCCCGGCGAGCACCGCTGACGCAGTGAAGACGGCAGACGTTTACCAGCAGTCGGGTTTCGCGGGCCGTATGATGCTTTCCGACATGGCGTACAACGCTTCCTTGATCACCGGGCTCGGCAGCCGGGCGAACGGCATCATGGGGCTGGCATCGAGTGCCGACCCCGACACGGGGTTCAACGTGTCCTATCATGCCCTATTCGGCAAACGTCCCGACTTTGGCGAGGCGCACGTCTATGATGCGGTGATGATTGCCTGCTATGCGTATCGCTATGCTGCCCTGCACGGCATGACCAACCTGAACAAGGCCATCGCCGCCCTGCTGAACCAGCCGTCCGAAGTGACCGGCCGGTGGACGGCAGAGTCGATGGCGGATGTCTATCGGGAAATAGAGCAGGGCGGCACACCGTCCGTCAGCGGTGCGTCGAGCAACCTGGACTTCTCGACCGACAACTACACTACGGTGCAGTATTCGTCGTTCGTCCACTGGATGGCATACGAGGGACGTTTCATCGACCTGGACTATGACAGCCGTTCCGGCTCTTCACAGTCATCCACCTATGCGGCATGGGAGTGGAACAAGCAGTTCGAACAGTCGTTCGACGATCCGTCGGAGGCGATTACCTATCCCGAAAAGACGGGCAACTGGGTGGTCATCGTGGCGGCAGGGAGGAGCTGGACCAACTATCGCTTCCAGGCCGATGCACTGGCGGTCTATCAGGGCATGAAGGAGTGTGGCATCGACGACGACCACATCCTGCTCATCATGGAGGACGACATCGCCTATAATCCTGTGAATCCCTATCCCGGCGTAGTACGGCGGACCAAGGACGGACCGAATCTTTATACGGATGTAGAGGTGGACTACCGGCTGTCGGACCTGACACCGCAGGACTGGGCGGACATCATGCTGGGCAGGAAGGAGAACAGTCTTCAGGCCGTCCCGACGGACAACGTCCTGCTGTTCTGGAGCGGCCACGGCAACCGGGGCGAACTGATGTGGGGACCCTCGGACGCAGTGTCGGCAGACCTGTTCGCGCAGACGCTACGACAGCTGTCCGACCGGCAGGGCTACCGCAAGCTGCTGTGCTTCATCGAGGCGTGCTATTCGGGCAGCGTGGCGGAGCGGTGCGAGGGCATTCCGGGCGTACTGCTGTTCACGGCAGCCAATGCCGACGAGACCTCGAAAGCGGACATCTACAATACCGACCTGAACGTATGGATGACGAACCGCTTCACCTCGGCACTGCTAGAGGAGTGCGACAAGAACCCGTCCATCCCGTTACGCGACCTATACCTGAGGCTGTTCCACCAGACACAGGGTTCGCACGTCAGTGTATATAACGCACCGCTGTACGGCAGTGTCTATGCCAATACGATGAAGGAGTTCCTGATGTAGTCGTCCGGCGGCCTGCCGTCCGATGACTGATCGGGAACCGTCAAATCCATAAGGATGTACGTCTCATATAATAGGTAACTGATGGCAGTACCGGTAACAGAACATATCGAACTTGAGAAACGCTACAGCGAGCAAACCTCTTTCTTTGAGAATGTCAAATTGCTCTCTGTGGTTATGGCTTGGTGCGTGTATCTAATTCCCATAAATAAAAAATGTCCCGCTGGGTACGCTAATCTTACGGGAAGCGAGCGGGATTTGTTGATGCAAAGTTAATCTATTATTTTTAATCTACCAAAGAAAAAGAGAGAAAGAATGGAGAACTTTTTGCGGTGGAAAGCACGGAATAAGATGCCATGACAAACAAGGAAATGACCTCCATCAAGACCGACACTGAAATTACGGAAACACGTACAATCATTTTATAAAAAGACAAGAAAATCCAAGCTGCCACACGGAGGCACCTGCATGGCTGCCGGGATTTTGCTTCTATCTGCACATCGGTTACTATCCGTTTCCGTTCAGCCTGGGCTGAACGGTCAACGAAGATAACTTCGCAGGTCAATCAAGGTATCCTCTCCGACCGTTCAGCCTGGGCTGAACGGAAAATGCGGACAACTGATGTCCGAATATCAGAACACTCCCTCCTATTTTCCATATACCTTCAGCAATACCGGATTGTCATCTTCCTGCAATTCTTTATAGGATGCGCTGTTCTTTACTGCTGAAGCCGTGAAGAACGTGGCAGGAACCAGCATATACATTGCATTCGAATCGTCTATATAGGAAGGCCAGGAACAACTTCCTTTTATGAGTGAAAAGATATCTATCTCCATAACTCTTATTCTATTTCATCATTGTAAAGTTTTAGACTAATTGTGTATTGCAAAGTCCATTTTATGAGTCAGGAAGTCCCATAAGTTGAGAAACAACACACCTACTTCATTGCGATGAGAAGGGGTTAGTCCTGCTACGATGATTACTTTCTGGAAGCCGTCCTTGATATGCAACAGAGATTGCTGCTCCTGATTCATCTTTTCCTCATCAGGCAGTGCAAATGCCGATTGAATGTAGTATCGCTCATACCCCTTATTGCAGACGAAATCCACTTCCAGTACCTTCCGGTATGACTTTCCTTCGGCATCCTTGGCATTTAATACTACCTGTCCTACATCTACAGAATAACCTCTGAAACGGAGTTCGTTGTATATAAGGTTCTCCATCAGATGTGTCTGTTCGTTCTGACGGAAATTGATACGTGCATTCCTCAGTCCTAAATCCTCAAAATAGTATTTGGCTGGAGTATCAATGTACTTTCGTCCTTTGATGTCGTATCGGACTGCCTTCTCCAGAACAAACGCATCCTGCAACAGGTCGATGTATCGTTTGATGGTTTCGGCACTCAATGTGCTTTTCTTGACTGTACGAAAGGTGTCTTCAAGTTTCTTTGGACTGACAAGTCCACCGATAGAGGAAGAAAGCATGTCAACCAGTTCCACAAGGTCGTCGTCGTTCATCACCTTATATCGCTCCTTGATGTCACGCAAGTAGGTTTCGCGCATCAGGTTCTTCAGGTATAGTTCCTTCTGCTCGTTGGTCGGCAACTCTGCCAAATGAGGCAAACCTCCGTATAGCATGTATTCTCGGAGGGCCTCATTCTCTGTCTTACCCACAAAATAGGGTTGCATTTCTGCAAAGGTCAATGGGTGAACACGCACTTCGTCCCCTCTGCCTCTAAACTCGGTGATGACATCAGTAGAGAGAAGATGCGAATTGGAGCCTATTACATACACATCTGCATTCCTGACCTTAAGATAGCTGTTCAGCACATCCTCAAACTCGCTTACCATCTGTATTTCATCTATCAAGACGTAGTGCATCGCATCATCTTTCAGCTGACTGTCAATGTAGGTGAGCAACTCGTCCGGATCACGTAGTTTGCGGTTACGACGGTCCTCCAGGTCTATCTGTATGATATGTGCTTCATCTACTCCCTCCCCACGAAGAAAGTCAGCAAAGATGTGAAACAAAAGGTATGACTTGCCGCTGCGACGGATTCCTGTCACTACCTTAATCATACCATTGTGCATACGATTCTTCAGTTGCTGAAGATAAAAATCACGAGAGAATCTCATTTGCGTCGATATTTTTGCGTAAATCTACTAAATTTTCGCCGCAAAGATACGAATCTTTTCTGTTGCCCAAGCATGTTTAACAGTCAAATGTGGAAGCAGAATGATTTTTAATTGCAAATTGCCATTCTGTTGAGCGCATCGGTTACTATCCGTTTCCGTTCAGCCTGGGCTGAACGGAAAATGCGGCCAACTGATGTCCGAATAGCAGCACACTCTCTCCTATTTTCCATACACTTTCAGCAATACCGGATTGTCATCTTCCTGTAATTCCTTATAGGATGCGCTGTTCTTTTCTGCTGAAGCCGTGAAGAACGTGGCAGGAACCAGCATATACATTGCATTCGAATCGTCTATATAGGAAGGCCAGAAACAACTTCCTTTTATCATATCATTCGTGACTCCTCCTCCCCTTTGGGGCATTGCTATGGCTTGGCTACAAAGGACGGTACCTTTAACTTTGTCCAAGATGATGCCCTTTAAAGCCTGTCTGCAAGAAAGCGTCCGACAGGTGCAGTTATCATACAACAATAGCCTCTAATCCAAAAAAACGGCTTATATTTTGGATTATAATCCAAAAAATGAGGTATATTTTTGGATTAGGCATATAATTTTGGAAGAAACTGCTGATAGGAACTAACAAGACAGTGATTATCGATGAGGCCCAGCGGGTAGCGGGTATCGGTATTACCCTGAAAATCATTACCGACCATTTCAAGGATGTACAATTGCTTGTGACAGGTTCATCGTCCTTCGAACTGCATAACAGATTGGAGGAAAGCCTGACGGGACGTAAGTTTGAATATTACCTTTATCCTGTTTCTACAGGCGAGCTGTTGAGGACAGGCGGTCTGCTGATGGTCAGGCAGACCCTTGAGCAACGTCTTGTTTACGGTTCCTATCCCGAGATCGTGAGTTGTCCCGGCAGTGCCAAAGAGCTGCTAATGGGAATGGCAGGAAGCTATCTTTATAAGGACATCTTGTCGATGGAGGGTATCCGCAAGCCTGCGTTGCTGGAAAAACTCCTTGTCGCACTTGCCTTGCAGATAGGAAGTGAGGTATCATACCATGAAATAGGCCAAACGATAGGGTCTGACTCCAAGACGGTGGAGAAATATATTGACCTGTTGGAGAAATGCTTTATCGTCTTTCGTCTCCCCGCTCTCAGTCGCAATATGCGTACAGAGCTGAAAAAGAGCCGCAAGGTGTTCTTCTATGACAATGGAATAAGGAATGCCGTCTTGCAGAATTTTGCTCCTGTAAACTTGCGAAACGATATGGGAGCGTTGTGGGAGAATTTCGTCATCGCTGAACGAATGAAGAAGAATCATTATGAAGGCCGTTATCCGAAATATTATTTCTGGCGGACAACATCACAGCAAGAGATTGACTTCGTCGAGGAGGAAGACGGTCTGTTTCATGCCTTTGAGATGAAATGGAATCCCAAGCGCGGCACTACATCGCTGCCTGCATCGTTCACCAACAACTATCCTGTGGGCAGCATCCATATCGTAACCCCCGAAAGTTATCTGGATGTGTTGAGCTAAAATCGGACTCCTGTTGTTCCATCTAAAAAAGAGGGAAGCCCCACCGTAGATACAGTAGAGCTTCCCGAAACATTGAAACCAGATTTCACAATCGGGTCTCGTAACAAAAACTCAAAACGATTATATAATCAATCAGTTAGTATTTAATAACGGATTGTCATTGCCAACGGCTACAGAAGACCTTTATGAAAGTCCCCTGCACCGTTGAATGTCTATACGTTAATTCACAGAACTCGGGCCCAGACCGGCAACCTGCGGCCATCCCGGGTTCTGGTAAATGTTGGAAGTCGTCAAATCGGTCTGGTCACCCGTGGCGGTCTGACGGAATACATTCTGTGGAATAGGACTCAGGTAATGAGCTGGAGTAAACTTGTATCCATCGAATACGTTGTTGTTCTTTCTCGATACCTGATAGGGGCGGATGTAATCGCCGCTGATAGCTCTGTCGGAGATGTTGCCCGTACCGCCTTCTACATCCACCTTGACAAGATTATCGCCCGTAGAGCTGAGCATGGTATTCTCGTAGATGGAGCCCCAGAAGCGCAGACCCTCAATCTGGTAACCGTTCACCTGGTCACAAGCTCTCCAGCGCTTCAGGTCGACCCAACGCATGCCTTCGCCGATGAACTCGTTGCGGCGTTCGCGACGGATATTGTAGAGCGTAGCGTCGACCAACTGCCCCTTTGAGTAGGCTCCGAAGTCCCACTTCGCCTCTTCATTCATATCGGTAGCGGCAATTGTCTTCTGGTAGTCGGGATCCACTTTGGCGCGGATGCGGAGTGCGCGCCAATAGCTGTCGGCCTTATCGTCGATTCTGCCGTTCAACTCGTAGCAGGCCTCCATGTAGTTGAGCAGCGCCTCTGTACCTCGGAAGACGATGCTGCCTGATGTACCCTTTGAGTGGTAGGCTTCCATGTTAGGGTCATAGTGCTTACCCTTCTTGATGGCAAAGCCCGTCATCATCTTGGTTTCTGATGCGCCACGTACCATCCAAGTAGGGTCGAAGAGTGATTCTTCACCGGCAAAGGTATAGAACTCCACGTCGCCATCCTTCTTGGTGAACTGCTGGATGCGTGAGTCGCGATCCTGCAGAGTAGCCTTCACACCAGCCTTCTCCCATTCGGAATCGTAGCCGGAGCCGGCTGCATAAATCGGCAGACCATTACGCATCAAGAAGGAGTTGACTAAGCCACGAGTCCATCCCGTACCGCCACCATTCCGGATGAGCTGCATCTGGATGTTGTGCGTCACGCTCTGTTCCTCGTTGTAGGCACGCCACATCAGGATCTCGTCGTACTTTTCCATATCGACATCGCAGAACATGGCATAGTAGGGATTGAGCACGTTCAAGTTAACATCGAATCCCTCCTTGGTGTCGGTATTCTCCGTCAGCTTGTTCACCAACTTGTCGCCGATGACCTTGGCAGAGGCCATACATTCTGAGAGGAAGTAGTTGATTTCGGTATCGATGTTGAAGCCATCCAGATCAGCACTATTGCCGGGCCATCCGGGACCGCCGGGCACGAAAGCCGTACCCTTATGGTGCTTCAGCCAAGTACCCTCAAACAGGGCCACGCGTGAACGGAACAGGTAGGCTGCATCACGGCTGATGCGGTTCTTTCCGCCCGGAGGAGTCTCCAGCAGGTACTCCAGGGCCTTGTCAACCTGACCCAGGATGAAGCGGGCCACCTTGTGGCGGGGCTCACGCTTGGAGGCTGCAGTCAGGATTTCCTGGTCGTCGGGCAGGGCCTCCTCGAAGATGGGGCAGTCACCGATGGTAACCAGCTTGTTGAAGTAGTCGTAGGCACGAATCAGGTAGGCTTCACCGATGTAGTGGCGGATATTGGCCTCGTTTCCCGTGATAGCCTTGCTCTCAAACTTGGGCAACACCTGATCGAGAAAGTAGTTAATCTGACGGATGCGGGTAAAATTCCACGCATCGGTCCATGAATTATTGTTTACATTCTGCGGTACCAGCCATACACCGGGTTGCCAGAAGCTGGAAGCGCTCATGGCAGCT
>JAQXRG010000064.1 GCA_029218405.1 Bacteroidales bacterium | reverse complement strand
AATCATCGCCAACGAGTCGCAGGAACGCATGGGCCTGCTCATCGACGAGAAGGCGCTGGAACACGTGCAGAAGATTGCCGAGCGCGAACGTGCCCCGATGTACGTGGTGGGCGAGACCACCGGCGACCACCGCTTTGCCTTCGAGCAGGCGGACGGCGTACGTCCCTTCGACCTGGCCGTTGACCAGATGTTCGGCTCCTCGCCGAAGACCTACATGGTGGACAAGACCGTAGAACGTCATTACGACGTGGTGACTTACGAACCCTCGAAACTCGACGAATACATCGAACAGGTGCTGCAGCTGGAAGCAGTGGCCTGCAAGGACTGGCTCACCAACAAGGTGGACCGCTGCGTGACCGGCCGTGTGGCCCGCCAGCAGTGCCAGGGCGAACTGCAGCTGCCGCTGAGCGACTGCGGAGCCGTCACCCTCGACTACCGCGGCGAGAAAGGTATCGCCACCGCCATCGGCCATGCGCCTCAGGCAGCCCTGGCCGACCCCGCCGCCGGCTCTGTGCTGGCCGTGAGCGAGGCACTGACCAACCTGGTATGGGCACCGCTGGCAGAAGGACTGGACAGCGTGTCGCTCTCCGCCAACTGGATGTGGCCCTGCCGTTCACAGGAAGGTGAGGACGCACGCCTCTACACCGCTGTCAAGGCCCTGTCCGACTTCTGCTGCTCGCTGCAGATCAACGTGCCGACCGGAAAGGACTCGCTGTCCATGACGCAGAAATACCCCAGTGGTGAGAAGATCATCAGCCCGGGAACCGTCATCGTATCGGCCGGCGGCGAAGTGTCCGACATCAAGAAAATCGTATCGCCTGTGATGCAGAACGTGGCGAAGAGCCGCTTCTACCACATCGACTTCTCGTTCGATACCCTGAAGCTGGGCGGTTCGGCCTTCGCACAGTCATTAAATAAGGTTGGCAGCGACGTGCCCACCATCCAGAACCCCGAATACTTCCGCGATGCCTTCCTCGCCGTGCAGGAGCTCATCCAGAAGGGACTCGTGATGGCCGGTCACGACATCTCGGCGGGCGGTCTCATCACCACCCTCCTCGAAATGTGCTTCGCCAACACCGAAGGAGGTATGGAAATCAACCTCGACAAGCTGCAGGAGCACGATATCGTGAAGACCCTCTTCGCCGAGAACCCGGGCGTGGTCATCCAGGTATCCGACAAGAACGCCGCCGAAGTGAAAAAGATTCTCGACGATGCGGGCGTGGGCTACGTCAAGCTGGGTGTCCCCACCGACGAACGCCACATCCTGGCCACCAAGGACGGCCTCACCTACCAGTTCGGCATCGACCATCTGCGCGACGTGTGGTACGAGTCCTCGTACCTCCTCGACCGCAAGCAGAGCTTCAACGGCTGTGCCCGCAAGCGGTTCGAGAACTACAAGCAGCAGCCCCTCGAACTGGCCTTCGGACCCGAGTTCACCGGCAAGCTGTCGCAGTACGGCCTGAACCCCGACCGCCGCGAGCCGAGCGGACTCCGCGCCGCCGTCATCCGCGAGAAAGGCACGAACTCCGAGCGTGAGATGGCCTACTCCTTCTGGCTGGCCGGCTTCGACGTGAAGGATGTCACCATGACCGACCTCATCAGCGGCCGCGAGACCCTGGAGGATGTGAACGTCATCGCCTTCTGCGGCGGCTTCTCCAACTCCGACGTGCTGGGCTCCGCCAAGGGATGGGCAGGCGCCTTCCTGTTCAACCCCAAGGCCAAGGCCGCTCTCGACAACTTCTACGCCCGCGAGGACACCCTCTCGCTCGGTGTCTGCAACGGCTGCCAGCTGATGATTGAGCTGGGCCTCATCAACCCCGAACACCCGGCAGACAAGAAGGCCCGCATGGAGCACAACGACTCCCATAAGTTCGAGAGCAGCTTCGTGTCGCTGACCATCCCCACCAACCGCAGCGTGATGTTCGGTTCGTTGAGCGGCTTCAAGATCGGCACCTGGGTGGCTCACGGCGAAGGCAAGTTCAACCTGCCGTTGCCGGAGGACGAATACAACGTGGTGGCCAAGTTCTCGTACGACGAGTATCCCGGCAACCCGAACGGGTCGTCTTACAGCGTGGCTGCCATTGCCAGCAAGGACGGCCGCCATCTGGCCATCATGCCGCACCCCGAGCGCACCATCTTCCCGTGGCAGTGTGGCTACTATCCCACCGACCGCCGCAAGAGCGACCAGGTCACTCCGTGGATGGAAGCCTTCGTGAACGCCCGCAAATGGGTGGAAGCACACAAGAAATAAGCCTTCCTTGTCATAGGAAACCCTGACAAACCGTCCCCGAAGGAGCGAAGCGGACCCCACAAAAGTCCGTTCCCTCCTTCGGGGACGCGTCTTTTTCCGGAAAGACGGGGGACAAAAAAGCGGGGACAAAAACAAGGCGAGGGACAAAAAAGAGGATGTGCCCACCTCCATCGCCTGCACGTACAGGCCGGAAAGATGGACACATCTCCTATTTTATACCACTTATCAGCGATCCGCTTCCGGGTCAGGCGAGCCGGAAGCGTGGCTCGCTCAGAAGCAGCTGGAACCGTCGAAACAGTGGGTGCAGACCTTGCACTTGGGCAGGCCGATGGCCTCCACCAGCGTTTCCAGCGTGTTGAACTTCAGCGAAGTCAGTCCGAAGCGGGAACGGATGCGCTCCACCAGCTCCTTGTACTCCGGCGAGTCGGTCGTGGCGTATTCCTTCAGCTTAGCGTTCTCATCGCCTTCGATTTCCTTGATGATGCGGCGCGTAATCAGCTCCATGTCGCTCTTCGACGAAGTGAAGCCGATGAACGGACAGCCGTAAATCAGCGGCGGACAAGCGATGCGCATGTGCACCTCCTTGGCCCCGTAGTCATAGAGCACATTCACGTTGTCGCGCAGCTGCGTGCCCCGCACGATGGAGTCATCGCAGAACAACACCCGCTTGCCCTCCAGCATCGCCCGGTTGGGAATCAGCTTCATCTTCGCCACTAACGAGCGCATCTCCTGATTGCTCGGCGTGAAGCTGCGCGGCCAGGTCGGCGTGTATTTGGCGATGGCCCTGTGGTAAGGAATCCCCTTGCCTTCCGCATAGCCCAAGGCCATGCCTACGCCCGAGTCGGGGATGCCACACGCGCAGTCCACCTCCGACTGGTCTGTCTGCCCCATCTTG
>JAQXRG010000063.1 GCA_029218405.1 Bacteroidales bacterium | reverse complement strand
ATAATGCGAAAGGCCGTTGCTGACGACCAGAAACGCCACGTGCAGCACCATGTTGTAGCGCGTGATCTGGTCGAACACCGCCTGGGTGATGGGGACGGTAGGGGCCTTGTACTCTACGATCATCTGCGCGGACAGCCGCTTGTCGTAGAGCACCGTGTCGCACCGCTTTTTCGTGCCGTTCAGGCACAGCTGCACCTCATTGGCCAGCAAGCCCTGGGGGTATCCTTTGTCATGGAGCAGGAAGTGGGTAAAGTGCTGCCGGACCCATTCCTCGGGGGTCAGGGCGACGTACTTGCGGCGCAGCACATCGAAAATGTATTTTTTCCCGTTCTTATTAGTGATTTTAAACGGAGCCTTTGGCAGGTTTAACTCGAACATTTCGTACATTTGCATTCGGGGATGGTTGGGCTGCAAAGTTAGCGCAAACATCCGTGAAACCCAAACAAAGCCGCAGGAATCATTCGTGCGGCAGGAAACTTTTTACAGAGCAAGCGGATGAAGACGAAAGAAGAAATTGTGGCGAACTGGCTGCCGAGGTACACGCAGCGGACGATAGAGGGATTCAGTAAATATATTTTGCTGACCAACTTCAATAAGTATGTTGAGATTTTTGCCCGGATGTTCGACGCTCCCATCCAGGGGCAGGAGGCGAACATGGCCTCGGCGGACGGGGGAGGAATGACCATCATCAACTTCGGGATGGGCAGTCCGAACGCGGCCATCATCATGGACCTGCTGGGGGCTGTGGCACCGAAGGCGTGCCTGTTTCTCGGCAAGTGCGGCGGGCTGACCGACCGGACGCAGGTGGGCGATTTCATCCTGCCGGTGGCGGGCATCCGGGGCGAGGGGACATCGAACGACTACTTCCCGCCCGAGGTGCCGGCGCTCCCTTCCTTCATCCTGCAGCGGGCGGTCTCGTCGGCCATCCGCAACCGGGGCTTCGACTACTGGCCGGGCATGGTCTATACGACCAACCGCCGCATCTGGGAACACGACGAGTCGTTCAAGGCGTACTTGCGCAGGACCCGCGCGATGGCGATTGACATGGAGACCGCCACCCTGTTCACGACCGGCCTGGCCAACCGCATCCCCGTGGGGGCCCTGCTGCTGGTGTCCGACCAGCCGATGGTGCCCGAGGGCATCAAGACGGAGGAAAGCGACCAGCAGGTGACGCGCGATTTCGTGAAACGGCACATCGAGATTGGGGTGGAGTCGATGCGGCTCATCATTGAGGAGAGCCGCACCGTGATGCACCTGATGAGCGATGACACGCTCTGAACCGCACGCCGGCGGCTGGCAGTCGTCCCTGCCGTCCGGCTCTTTGTTACATTATCCTATTCATTCGGAATCATGGCAAAAGAAATTACTTACGAAGACATTGTACGGGCGGTGAAGAGCCGTCAGTTCGCCCCGGTGTATTTCCTGATGGGCGAAGAGGATTATTACATCGACCGGCTGGCGGACTATGTGACGGACACCGCGCTGACGGAGACGGAAAAGGAGTTCAACCTGACGGTGGTCTATGGGCTGGAGACGGATATCGCCACGGTCATCAACGCGGCCAAACGGTATCCGATGATGGCGGAACGTCAGGTCGTGGTGGTGCGCGAGGCGCAAAACCTGAAGAACCTGGACGACCTGGGCTATTACCTGCAGAAGCCGTCGCCGGCCACCGTCCTGGTGTTCTGCTACAAGCACGGCAGTCTGGACCGCAGAAAAAAGATTACAGCTCTCATCGAAAAGACGGGGGTGCTGTTCGAGTCGAAGAAGCTGAAGGAGGCACAACTGCCGGGCTTCATCGCGGCTTACCTGAAGCGCCGGCAGGTGGAGATAGAGCCCAAGGCGCAGGAGATGATGGCGGAATATGTGGGCACGGACTTGAACCGGATGGCGGGCGAACTGGAAAAATTAATTATCACGCTGGCTCCCGGGCAACGGCGCATCACGCCGGAGCAGATTGAGCGGAACATCGGCATCAGCAAGGACTATAACAACTTTGAGCTGAAGAACGCGCTTATTAATAAAGAGGTGGAGAAGGCCAACCAGATCGTGAAGTACTTTGCGGACAATCCGAAGAACAATCCGATGGTGCTGACGCTGTCGGTGCTGTTCACTTACTTCTCGAACCTGATGCTGGCGTACTACGCGCCGGAGAAATCGGACAGGGGGGTGGCCGCCTACTTGGGCCTGCGGTCGCCCTGGCAGGCCAAGGAATACCTGGCGGGGATGCAACGCTACACCGGGCGGAAGGTGATGGCGATCATTGGCGCGCTGCGCGAATGTGACGCGCGGTCGAAAGGGTTCAGGAACCCGTCGGTCCCCGATGGGGAACTGCTGCGGGAACTGGTCTATTTCATTCTGCACGACTGAGGGCGGTGGGCCTGGCCGGCGGATAGGTTTCTTTCCGCTTTGGTCACGCCCGTTCCTACCTCCGTTTCTGCCTCCATTTCTGCCTCCATTTCTGCCCCCGTTTCAATCCTGCCACTTCTGTTGGCTTCAGTTCCGCCGTTTCTGTTCGTTTGTCACTCGGGCGGAGGAGCCGCGTTGCAC
>JAQXRG010000062.1 GCA_029218405.1 Bacteroidales bacterium | reverse complement strand
GAAGCTGGAGGCGCTGGTGAAGAAGCTCCGCACGGTGAAGGGAGTGAAGCAAGTCAGCCGGAGCAGCCTGTAACCCCTCCGGCCCGGCGAAGAAAAACGGACAGGGAACGACAAATTCTGTCGTTCCCGCCGTGAAAAGTCCGGCGAAAACCACTATCTTTGCAGATGGATAGAAAACAAACTAACAACGAACTGAAAAGACTATGATGAAGAAGTTATTGCTCACCACGCTGTGCGTGGCCGCCAGCCTCCTCGCCACGTGGGCGCAGGGGACAGCCAAGATTACCTTCGAGAAGGACACCTTCCACTTTGGTGCCTTTTCCGAGAACAACCCTAAGGTGACTTGCAAGTTCAAGTTCAAGAACACGGGCGACGCACTGCTGGTCATCCATCAGGCCATCGCTTCCTGCGGATGCACCGTGCCGGTCTATCCCAAGGAACCCATCAAGCCGGGTGAAGAAGGCGAAGTGACCGTCACCTACAACGGAGCGGGCAAGTTCCCGGGTCATTTCCGCAAGTCCATCACCCTGCGTACCAACGGCAAGCCAGAAATCGTGCGGCTTTACATCGAGGGCGACATGACCCCGAAGGAGTGATGCCCGTTGCCGTCCGCCTCAGCCCCGCACGGGCAGCAGGCGGCTCGATGACAGGAGACGAAGGGTAGGCACCTCGAACGGGGTGACACGGAAAACCCGTAGCGGAAGGGCGGCACCGGAAGGAGCCGCCCTTCCGGTCATTTCTGTTCCTGTATTTTCTGTTCCTGTATTTCCCCAAATCCCCGATACATCCGAGACTCCCGAGGTTTCCGATGCGCGCAACGCTTCCAACGCCTCGTCCGCCGTACGCGCACAGAAATCCGCAAACGGCTCGCCCCGCCGCAGACGGCACGTCACGGGCGACAATACCAGCAGTCCGCCCCACCATTCGGTGCGGACCGTCTCTTCCGAGAAAGGATGACAGCTCACAGCCTCTCCCCGTTCGTTCACCTCCACTACCTGCCACGACAACAGCTGACGGGTGGAGGCCACCCAGACACGATGCACTGCGACGCGCCTCATCGCAGCACACCCTCCTCTGCCTCAGTGACCGGTGCCGTCAGGTCCGCCGCACCCGGTGCCCCGGTCGGTTCGTGGTAACGCATCAGGCGGATGTCGTTCACCAGCACGCTTCCCGCCTCGGCCGAACCGGTGGCCGACGAAGTGTAGTGCAGGAAACCGCCCACACTCTTCAGCTGCCAGGCTGAGTCGGGACGGAACGCCACGCGACAGGGGCCCGGACCGCTGACCGTCCGCACCACTCCGCGCACGCTGTCGTTTGCGTACTCCAGTCGGAGTCCCATCACTAACCGCGTTCCCACGGCAGGTGCCGCCGAAGGCACGAAGCAGACATTCGCCTCCAAGGTCAGTGCATCCTTCGGGCGGAACGATGTGTCTGCCTTCAGGTCGAACGTCATCCGGTTGGATAGCGGCGAAGCCGACAGCCAGTACAATGTCCGGTCCTGCCACACATCTACCGTATCGCCACTCACGGACACGTCAATCGCATTCTCGCGCCGGGCCATCAGCACCTTCATCCGCTCCTCGTCGCGCTGGAAGCGTTCGCCCAGCCGCTTGTAGAGCTCCGCCAGTTCCGGTCCGTTGCGCGTGTACCACACCATCGACGAGTCAAACTCCGCCTTCGTCACCCCGTGCTTGCGGAACACGTAGGCGAAGTAAGCCTCCTTGCGGTAGCTTTCCTCGTAGGGCACCGACTGCCCCAGGCTCGCCGCCAAGTGGTAGTCATAGAGCAAGTCCTCCATAGCCTGCGGCTGGATGATGTCCGAGGGAATCCGCTTCCCGCATCCCGCCGCGCCCGCGATACAAAGCGCCAGCACGGCGGCTCCTGCCCAGCGTCTCATGACACAGCCTCCTGCCGGTCCTCCGGCTCCCTGGCCTTTCCGTCCTTCGCCGCCTTGTCCAAGTACGAGCTGTAGAACAGCAGCAAGGCGATGATGCCACAGCTGATGGACGCGTCGGCGAAATTGAAGATGGGGCTGAAGAACACGAAGTGGTCGCCCCCCACCACCGGCATCCAGTCGGGCCAGTACATATCAATAATGGGGAAGTAGAACATGTCCACCACTTTCCCGTGCAGCCAGGTAGAATAGCCTCCGCCCGGCAGTGTCCATTCGGCCACCTGGTTGTAAGTGCTTTCGGTGAACACCTCGCCGTAGCACACACAGTCGATGATGTTGCCCATCGCCCCCGCCAGAATCAGTGCGAGGCACACCACGAACCCCGTCTTGGGTCGTTGTGGCTGGTGTACCAAGCGGTAGAGGTAGCCCGAGATGAGCACCACCGCCACGATACGGAAGAGGGTGAGGAACAGCTTGGCGAAAATCTCCATGCCGAACGCCATTCCGTTGTTCTCGGTAAAATAGATGTAGAACCAGTCGGCGATGTGGATTCGCTCGTAGAGGGCCATGTTCGTCTTCACTGCGATCTTGATAAGCTGGTCGATGACCAGCACGGCGACGATAATGGCCGAGGCCAGACGGCCCTGTGTAAGAAAGTTGGGTAGTTTCATGCTTCAGAAAACGTTTGGTATGAAAAAAGGACGGGCACCGTCAGCAGGAAAGTCCACCTCCCCTGCCTCGGTGCCCGTCAGGATTATTTCTTGCCCTGCTTGGCCTCGATGCTCAGCGTGGCATGGGGCACTGCCCGCAACCGTTCGGCAGGAATCAGCTTGCCCGTCTCGCGGCAGATGCCGTACGTCTTGTTCTCGATGCGCACCAGCGCGGCCCTCAGGTTCTGGATGAACTTCATCTGGCGGGCGGCCAGCCGGGTGGTCTCCTCCTTCGAGAGGGTATTGGCCCCCTCCTCCAGCACCTTGTAAGTGGGCGACGTGTCGTCCACGTCGTTGCCGTCGATGTTCATGATACTATTCTTCAGTTTCTCATAGTCGCGCTCGGCGAGCTGAAGCTTATCCATGATGATGGCGCGGAACTCTTCCAGTTCCGCGTCCGAATACCTTGTCTTTTCAGCCATAGTCTTCTTATATATAGGTTAATCATAATTTAGTTACGCTCACGGTCAGGGCGAAATCATCGAAGTCCAGGACGGTGCCCTCCACCTCGTCGGCCAGTGTCAGCTTTTCGGCCAACACCTGGGCGCAGATGTAGTCGCCGTATTCCTCCACGGCA
Source organism: Bacteroidales bacterium (assembly GCA_029218405.1). Classification (GTDB taxonomy): domain Bacteria; phylum Bacteroidota; class Bacteroidia; order Bacteroidales; family Bacteroidaceae; genus Phocaeicola. The sequence goes on along the minus strand of JAQXRG010000062.1, from coordinate 1,600 downwards.
TCGTCCGTGGCGGCATTGTGCGACAGGCACACGCTGATCTTGTCCGTAATCTCGAATCCGCTGCTCTTGCGCAAGTTCTGGATGCGGTTCACCAGTTCGCGGGCAATGCCCTCCCGGCGCAAGTCGTCGGTCACCAGCACCTCCAGCGCCACCGTCAGCCGTCCCTCGTTGGCCACGAGCCAGCCCGGTATGTCCTCGCTGAAGATGTCCACGTCGGCCGTCTCCACCACTGCCGGTCCGCCCTCCAGTTCGAAGGTGAAGCGTCCGTCGCGCTCCAAGGCAGCGATGTCCTCCTGGCTCATGGCAGCCACGGCGGCAGCCACCGCCTTCATCTGCTTGCCGAACTTCGGGCCCAGCTTCTTGAAGTCACACTTCACGCGCTTCACCAGCACGCCGGCCGCACCCTCCACGAACTTCAGTTCCTTCACGTTCACCTCGTTCAGGATAAGGTCCCTCACCGCCTCGATGTGACGGCGCTGCTCCTCGTCCACCACCGGAATCATGACACAGGGCAAGGGCTGGCGCACCTTGATGTTCACCTTGCGGCGCAGGGCCAGCACCATCGATGTGATGTCCTGGGCCAGGTGCATGCGCGTTTCCTGCTCACGGTCCACCAAGGCCTCGTTGGCCACGGGGAAGTCGGCCAGGTGCACCGAAGCGGCGCTCTCGCGGCCCGTCACGCTCACAAGGTCCGTGTAAAGCCGGTCGGCGAAGAACGGCGCGATGGGCGCCATCAGCTTCGACACCGTCTCCAAGCAGGTATAAAGCGTCTGGTAGGCCGAAAGCTTGTCGGCCGACATCGCGCTGCCCCAGAAACGCTTGCGGTTCAGGCGCACGTACCAGTTGCTCAGGTTATCGTTCACGAAGTCACTGATGAGACGGCCCGCCTTGGTCGGTTCGTAGTCAGCGTAGCAGGCATCCACGTCGCGCGTCAGCGAGTGAAGCAGCGACAGGATCCAGCGGTCCACCTCCGGACGCTCCTCCATGGGCACGTCGGGCTCGGCATAGCAGAAGCCGTCCACATTGGCGTAGAGCGCGAAGAATGAATACGTGTTGTAGAGGGTGCCGAAGAACTTGCGGCGCACCTCGTCCACGCCGTCCTGGTCGAACTTCAGGTTGTCCCAAGGCGACGAGTTGGTAATCATGTACCAGCGCAGCGGATCCGAGCCAAACTTCTCGATGGCACCGAAAGGATCCACGGCGGTGCCCAGGCGCTTCGACATCTTGGTGCCGTTCTTGTCGAGCACCAGACCGTTGGAGATGACGTTGCGGTAGGCCACGCTGTCGAACACCATCGTGGCGATGGCGTGCAAGGTGAAGAACCATCCGCGGGTCTGATCCACCCCTTCGGCGATGAAGTCAGCAGGATAATAGCTGCCACTGTCAATAAGTTCCTTGTTCTCGAACGGATAGTGCAGCTGCGCGTAAGGCATGGAGCCCGAGTCGAACCACACGTCAATCAGGTCGGCCTCGCGGCGCATCGGCTTGCCTGAGGGAGCCACCAGCACGATGTCGTCCACATAGGGGCGGTGCAGGTCAATCTTGTGATAATTCTCCTCGCTGTAATCGCCCGGCACAAAGCCCTTGTCGCGCAGCGGGT
>JAQXRG010000061.1 GCA_029218405.1 Bacteroidales bacterium | reverse complement strand
GGCACGTTCAACACATTCGCAGTGGGTGTCAGCGGTGGAACGACGGGTATCGGTATTGACCTGGCCGCCCCCCTCAATCCGTATTTCTCCGTACGGGGCGGACTGCACATTATACCCGACATCAGCATCGAGGATAACATGGATGTGGACGTGTCGGAAAACGGATACACCCGCTCCTATTCTGCCTCCGTAAAAGGGGGAATCGGGCGTACGACGGGCGAACTGATTCTCAACATCCATCCTTTCAAGTCTTCCTTCTTCATCGCGGCCGGTGCCTCGTTCGGTGGCAGCAAGGTAGTCAAGATTGACGGCTACAGCGATGAACTGAAAGACCTGATGCAGACAGCGGAGCAGGCCGGACTGGTCATTGGCGACTACACCATCCCGGTGGACAGAAACGGAAGGGTATCGGGTGGTCTGGAGACCAAGAGCGTCCGTCCCTACCTCGGCCTGGGCTTCGGCCGTCCCGTTCCCAAGAAACGCATCGGCGTGCTGTTCGACATGGGCGTGCAGTTCGGAAAGATGAAGGTCTATGCGGAAAACGGTGACCTGGGCCAAGCGTTGGAAAGTGCCGACGATGACATCTCCGACATCCTGGACAAACTGACGGTCTATCCGGTCATCCGTCTGCGCCTCTGCGGAAGAATCCTGTAACCCGTCACGAAACGACCTAAAAAAACGGCAGCCCGAACAGCTGCCGTTTTTTTAGCCCTTTAGCGGTGGCCGCCCGCCTCGTCAGCGGGCCAACGCTGCCACCGTCAGCGCGTCCGCCGCGACGACGCTCAGCGGACCGCCACTTCGGCGAATCCCATCGTCTCTCCTTCGTGAATCATGCGAGTGGCCTTCAGACGCAGGTACCGGGCACTCACCGGTGTGAAATAGACCGACTGGAGAATGGGGTTGTTCTGAATGTTCGAGAACTCGCCCTCCTTGACCTTCTGTCCGCCTTCGGGTGACGTTCCGACCCACAGCTCATAGTTGGCCACCAATCCCTTGCTGGGCTCGCTCTGGTCGGGCAGGAAATGGAAGGAAGAAACGGTCCGTTCCTCTCCCAGGTCGATGACCAGCTCGTCGCCTTCCACGAAGCAGGTGGTCTGCTCGTTCCGGTCGGTCGCGGCAGCCGCCTGCTCCTCCTTCACACCCGGCAGGGTGAACGGCCTGCTCTCCAGTTGGCTCTTCTGCTCCGTGAACAGCACATCGGCCTTCGCGCCGGCGTCATATACGCCCACATTATTTATACAGAGCGGTCCGCGGGCATCGGTGATGCGGATGCGGATGGCGTCCGACTCCACCGTCTCGAAGCGCAGCAAGCGTTTGTAGCCGATGGTAGTGGTCTCCTCGTTCAGCCGGACAGGCAACCACTGGTCGTCCGCCCGATACTCCACGACGAAGGACTTCACACGCTGGCCCAGCGGGATGTATTCCTGCAGCAACATACGGTTCATGCGCTGCGGACGGTCGAAGCGGAACGTGATGTCCGCAGCGGTCACGCCGTCCTCGGTCGCCCAATAGGTGTCGTAGTCCTCGTCGGTCATGGCGGCGGCCACATAGTCGCCTCCCCGCTCGTTGCTCACCTCCGGAGTCATCCCTGCCACCAGATTGGTCTTCAGTTCCTGCAGCACCAGCTGGCGGAACTGCACCGCATAGGCGGAGTCCGTGGGATGGATCAGTCCCTCCCGGTTCACAGGGAAGTTGAGCAGCAAGGTGGCGTTGTGCCCCACGCTGCGATAGTACAGGTCGAGCAGCTGTTCGGGTGTCTTCACACGGTCATCCTCCTCGGGGTGATAGAACCAGCCCGGACGAATGGACACGTCGCACTCCGCCGGCACCCATTGGTTGCCGTCGGCATGACCATACTGCAGTTCGGGATAGCGGGGATAGCCCGCATAGACCTCGCCCTTGCGCAGGAACGACCAGTTGGTGGCACCGGCGAAGCCCCGTTCGTTGCCCACCCAGCGGCAGCCGGGGCCGCCGTCACTGAAGATGACGGCCTGCGGCTGGAGGCTGTCCAGCATCTCGTAGATACGGGGGTAGTTATAATAGTCCTTCCGGTCGATGGTCCGCGCCTCCTTGGCGCCACCATACCAGCCGTCGCCCCCATTGGCACCATCAAACCACACCTCGAACACCTCGCCGTAGTGAGTCATCAGGTCGCGCAGCTGGCTGTGGAAGTAGTCCACATAGGCCGGCGTGCCATAGTTGGCCTGGTGGCGGTCCCAGGGCGAGAGATAGAGCGCCAGCTTCAGCCCGTGCTTGCGGCAGGCTTCCGCCAGTTCGGCCACAATGTTACCCTTGCCGTCCTTGTAGGGCGACCGGCTGATGTTGTAGTCCGTGCCCTCGAAGGGCCACAGGCAAAAACCGTCGTGGTGCTTGGCGGTCAGGATGACTCCCTTCATGCCTGCCGCCACAAGGGTCTTGGCCCATTGCTCACAGTCCAGCCGGGTGGGCTGGAAAGTCTTGGGGTCGGAATCCCCATACCCCCATTCGCGGTCATTGAAGGTGTTCAGGCCGAAATGGATGAAGGCATAAGTCTCCATCTTCTGCCAGGCCACTTGCTTGGCTTCGGGCACGGGTAATACAGCCTCAGGAGGTGCCACCTTACGGGTAGCTGTACACGATGCCAGCAAGGCGGCACAGGCAAATGCAGGCATCAGAAAGATTTGTTTTCTCATGGTTAGAGTTAATGAATCGTTATGCATGGATTGGTTATTTTCTCAACTGTCGATCCATGGCGGCGGCGGCACGGCGTCCGTCCCCCATCGCCAGGATGACCGTGGCTCCTCCACGAACGATGTCCCCGCCGGCATAAATCGTCGGGATGGACGACTGCATGTCCTCGTTCACGGCGATGGTGCCCTTCCGGCCCAGTTCCAGTCCCTCGATGGAATGCGGAACGATGGGGTTGGGCGACACACCCACACTGACAATGGCCATGTCGATGTCAATCGTTTCGATGGCTCCCGGGATAGCGACCGGACTGCGGCGGCCGGAGGCATCGGGCTCGCCCAGTTCCATCTTCTGGAGCACCACCTGCTTCACGCGGCCTTTCTCGTCGGCGATGTACTCGATAGGGTTGTGCAGGGTGAGGAATTCCACTCCTTCTTCTTTGGCGTGCTTCACCTCCTCCAGACGGGCCGGCATCTCCGCTTCCGAGCGGCGGTAGATGATCATCGCCTTTTCTGCGCCCAGACGGCGAGCCGTACGCACGGAGTCCATGGCCGTGTTGCCGCCACCGATGACGGCCACCCGCTTACCGAAGGTCACCGGCGTGTCCGAATCCTCACTGGCAGCGTCCATCAGGTTGACACGAGTCAGGTATTCATTGGACGACATGATATTGATGGAGTTCTCGCCCGGAATGTTCATGAAGTTGGGCAGTCCTGCGCCCGACGCCACGAAGATACCCTTGTAGCCTTCCTCCTCCAGCTCCTTCACGCTGATGGTCTTGCCCACGATGCAGTCCTTGACAAAACGTACGCCCATCTTCTCTAAGTTGCCGATCTCCACATCCACAATCTTGTTGGGCAGACGGAACTCAGGAATACCGTACTTCAGCACACCGCCAATCTCGTGCAGCGCCTCGAACACAGTCACGTCGTAGCCCTTCTTGGCCATGTCACCCGCGAACGACAGTCCGGCAGGACCCGAACCAACCACGGCCACCTTGACACCGGTCTTCTCGGCGATGTCGGGCACGGAAATCTGTCCGCTCTCGCGCTCGTAGTCAGCGGCGAAACGCTCCAAGTAGCCGATGGCCACCGCCTCGTGCCCCATCTTCAGATGAATGCACTGCGACTCACACTGCTTCTCTTGCGGGCACACACGGCCGCACACAGCCGGGAGCGCACTGGTCTGCTTCAGCACACGGGCGGCTTCCAGGAACTCGCCCCGCTCGATGTTCTTCACGAAGCCCGGAATGTTGATGCCCACCGGACAGCCCTGCATGCAGGACGGATTGGCACAGTCCAGGCACCGTTTGGCCTCCGTGAGCGCCTGTTCCTCGTTCAGACCCAGGTTCACCTCCTCCTTGCGGCTGTGCGAGCGGTATTCAGGATCCAGCTCATTCATCCGCACGCGGGCAATGGCCGTACGTTCCTTCGGCTTCAGCTGCTTGCGCAAGGCCACCCGCCACTCAGCGTCGCGACCCTCGGCGACCGGCTGCGGCTCGGCCTGACAGGCCCCTTCGTGGGCTTCGTCCAGCTTATGAATCTCTTCCCGCTCAATGTCGCGGAAGGCTCCCATGCGCTTCAGCATCTCGTCAAAGTCCACCTGATGGCCGTCGAACTCCGGGCCGTCCACGCAGACGAAACGGGTCTTACCGCCCACTGTGATACGGCATGCGCCACACATGCCGGTGCCGTCCACCATGATGGTGTTCAGCGACACGTCGGTCGGAATCTCATACTTCTTGGTGAGCAGGCAGACAAACTTCATCATGATGGCAGGTCCGATGGCAAAACACTTGTCCACCTTCTCCCGCTGGATGACCTCCTCAATGCCCTGTGTCACCAGTCCCTGGCGGCCGTACGAGCCGTCATCGGTCATGATGATGACCTCGTCCGAGCTCTCGCGCATCTCCTTCTCCAGGATGATGAGCTCTTTCGTACGTCCGGCCAGTACCGTTACCACACGGTTGCCGGCAGCCTTCAGGGCCTGTACGATGGGCAGCATGGGAGCCACTCCCACTCCGCCGCCCGCGCAGACCACGGTGCCGAAATTCTCGATATGGGTCGCCTTGCCCAGCGGACCCACCACATCTGTTATATAATCACCTTCCTGCAGCTCACACAGGCGGGTGGATGAAAGCCCCACCTCCTGCACCACGAGGGTAATCGTTCCTTTTACAGGGTCAGCTTCGGCGATGGTCAGCGGCATACGCTCCCCCTTCTCGCCCACACGGACAATCACGAAATGTCCGGCCTTTCGCGACTTCGCAATCAGAGGGGCTTCAATAACGAGTTTGAAGACCTTCTCCGAGAAATGTTCTTTTGAAATTATTTTGTTCATTTCCTGATACGATAAGTTAGTTATTATTTCTTATTAATTGATTTTTGCTTGAATAGACTGCAAAGGTACGACTTCTATGGAAATTCACAAATCTTTTGCAAAGTTTATTTGCCTTTGCTGGAAAAAGAAGGCGAAACAGCCCTGGTTAAGCCGACCCAAACAACGAGATTGCAGGGCGGGAACACACTGCCAGCAACCGATCGAACGCTTCCGCCAACGACCGGCCCAACGCCTCCCCAGCCCCCCCCCAAACCCCTCCGCCAGCGACCCACCCAGCACCTCCTCCACCCCCGCCCGAAGCATCCAAAACGCCTTTCAGCACATTCCACGAAGCAACAGGTTGTATTTGCAACGTTTTCATTCGAAACAATATCAGACTATCTTCAAGCTTCTTATTATAAATGAATTACAAAAATGCAGAAACTTAAAATTCATGAATTGGCACAAATAATCAGCAAAAACGACCAATCGAAACGAAAAATAGCCCTATCTTTGCCCCGAGACTAAGAAAAGTTCATCAACATGAATCAACAACTAACGAGCATAAAAAACCAGCTGCGCAAAGGGCATTGTGAAGAGGCCATCGAGGCGTTGCGCCACCTGCTGGAGACAGAAGCGAGCACCGCTACAGCGGCACAGACCGCCCAGCTGTATTACCTGTTGGGGAACGCCTATCGCAAGCAAGGGGACTGGCAAGGGGCCCTGAACAACTATCAGGAAGCGGTGGCGCGCGACGCGCACAGCCCGGCGGCTTCCGCCCGCGACATGGTGATGGACATCCTTAATTTCTATAATAAAGATATGTATAATCAATAATAAAGAAGAAACGAACAAGCTTATGGCAAAAATGAAAGGTGTCGTTGTAGTGAACACAGACCGTTGCAAAGGTTGCAGCCTTTGTGTGGTGGCGTGTCCGCTCCACGTGTTGGCCCTGACTCCGAAAGTGAACCCGCGAGGATACAACTACGTACAGCAAGTATTGGACGATACCTGCATTGGATGCGCTTCGTGCGCGATTGTTTGCCCGGACGCCTGTCTCACGGTGTACCGAGCGCAAGCAGACAATATGGAAACAGAACATGCGTAAAGCAAAATAACAGAATCAACATTATGGCAAAAGAAGTCGTTCTTATGAAGGGAAACGAGGCCATCGCCCACGCCGCCATCCGGATTGGCACGGACGGTTACTTCGGCTACCCTATCACCCCTCAATCGGAAGTTTTGGAAACGCTGGCCGAGCAGAAGCCTTGGGAAACCACCGGCATGGTGGTCCTGCAGGCGGAAAGTGAAGTGGCGGCCATCAATATGGTATATGGAGGAGCCGGCAGCGGAAAGATGGTCATGACCTCCTCGTCCAGCCCCGGCGTCAGCCTCAAGCAGGAAGGCATCTCCTACATCGCCGGCGCCGAGTTGCCCTGCCTCATCGTCAACGTGATGCGTGGCGGACCCGGTCTGGGCACCATCCAGCCCAGCCAGGCCGACTATTTCCAGACCACTAAGGGAGGCGGACACGGAGACTACCATGTCATCGCCCTCGCCCCCGCTTCCGTACAGGAGATGGCCGACTTCGTGGGACTGGCGTTCGAGCTGGCCTTCAAGTACCGCAACCCGGCGATGATTCTCGCCGACGGTGTCATCGGACAGATGATGGAGAAGGTCACCCTGCCCGACTTCCGTCCCCGCCGCACCGAGGAGGAAATCATCGCCCAATGCCCTTGGGCCACGACCGGCTGCCAGGGACGCAAGCCCAACGTGGTGACCTCGCTCGAACTGGACCCCTACATGATGGAGCGGCGCAACCTGCAGCTCCAGGCCAAATACGCCGACATACAGGCCCATGAGACCCGCTACGAGGAAATCGGCTGCGAGGACGCCGACTACCTCATCGTGGCCTTCGGCTCGTGCGCACGCATCGCCCAGAAGGCCCTGGAGATGGCCCACGAGGAGGGACTGCGGGTGGGACTGTTCCGCCCCATCACCCTCTGGCCGTTCCCCAGCGAGGCACTGGCCGCCCGCGCCCGCCAAGTGAAAGGCATCCTGGTGGTCGAGCTGAACAGCGGACAGATGATCGAGGACGTACGGTTGGCGGTGGAAGGCAGCCGGCCTGTGCGCCACTTTGGCCGCCTGGGCGGCATCGTACCCGACCCTGACGAGGTCATCGAGGCCTTGAAACAAACATTCATCCACCCCTAAACAACCGAAGTGACATGAACAACATTGACCAAATACGGACCGTGCTCAACGTGGTGTTCCTCATCGGCGCCGCTGTCTCGATGGTCCTCTACTTCGTACTGGGCGGCGACGACAGGTACTGGTTCTTCGTGGTATGCGGCATCTCGCTGGCCGTGAAGATGATGGAATTCGTACTCCGCTTCCTGTTCTAACCCCCCCCCAAAAAACAGACGATATGACGAAAGAAGAAATCATGAAGCCCGAACATCTGGTGTACCAGAAACCCAGGCTGCTGAACGATAACAACATGCACTACTGTCCGGGATGCAGCCACGGCGTGGTGCACAAGCTCGTGGCTGAAGTAATCGACGAGATGGGAATGGCCGGCAAGACCGTGGGCATCAGCCCCGTAGGCTGCGCCGTCTTCATGTACAACTACCTGGACATCGACTGCCAGGAAGCCGCTCACGGGCGCGCTCCCGCCCTCGCCACCGCCATCAAGCGGCTGTGGCCCGACCGACTGGTCTTCACTTACCAGGGCGACGGTGACCTGGCCTGCATCGGCACGGCCGAGACCATCCACGCGCTCAACCGGGGCGAGCACATCACCATCATCTTCATCAACAACGCCATCTACGGCATGACGGGCGGACAGATGGCTCCCACCACGCTGCTGGGCATGAAGACCGCCACTTGCCCCTACGGACGTGTGCCCGAAATCCACGGCTATCCGCTCAAGGTGACCGAAATCGCCGCTACCCTGCAGGGAACGGCCTACGTCACCCGCCAGTCCGTCCACACCGTGGCCGCCATCCGCAAGGCCAAGAAGGCCATCCGCAAGGCGTTCGAGTGCTCCATGAACGGACAGGGCTCCAGCTTAGTGGAGATTGTATCGACCTGCAACTCGGGATGGAAGATGACCCCCGAGGCCGCCAACAAATGGATGGAAGAGCACATGTTCCCCTTCTACCCCCTGGGCGACCTGAAAGACGAAACCAACAACCAGAAACCATAAGAACGAAAAGTATGCAAGAAGAAATCATCATAGCGGGATTCGGCGGCCAGGGCGTGCTGTCGATGGGCAAGATACTGGCTTACTCCGGCCTCATGGAGGGCAAGGAAGTGTCCTGGATGCCGGCTTACGGCCCCGAACAGCGCGGAGGGACGGCCAACGTGACGGTCATCGTGAGCGACAACCGCATCTCATCGCCCATCCTGAGCAGCTACGACACGGCCATCATTCTCAACCAGCCCTCGCTGGCCAAGTTCGAGAGCAAGGTGAAGCCGGGCGGCGTGCTCATCTACGACGGCTACGGCATCACTACCCCGCCCCGGCGGACTGACATCCGCGTGTTCCGCATCGACGCGATGGACGAGGCTAACGAACGGGGCATGGCCAAGACCTTCAACATGATTGTGCTGGGCGGACTGCTGAAGATTCGTCCCATTGTCAGCATCGAGAGCGTGGTGAAGGCCCTGCGCAAGACACTGCCCGAACGCCACCACAAGCTGATTCCCATGAACGAGGAGGCCATCCACATCGGCATGGACATCATCCGCCCCGAATAACGGCCGCCTCCCCCACACACAGCCGCTACGGGAGGGGGCTGGAGACCCTCGGCACCCCTTCCCGGACCTGGCACGAAACCCCAAAAGCATGAAGCACGCATTTCTCATCATCGCACACAACGAATGGCCCCTTCTGAAGCTACTTTTGTCCATGCTCGATGACAGCCGGAACGACCTCTACCTGCACATCGACCGGCGGGCAGAAGGCCTTCGCGAGCAAGTGGAGCGTTACCGGCCGGAACAGTCCCGGCTGTTTCTCCACCCTTGCCCCATCAAGACCCGCTGGGGCAATTACAGCCAGGTGGAGACCGAACTCCTGCTGTTCGAGCAGGCGTACCGTAACGGGCCTTACCTCTATTACCACCTCTTGTCCGGAACGGACCTGCCGCTGAAGCCCCCGTCGTACATCCATCACTTCTTCGAGCTTCACAAGGGTCAGGAGTTCCTCGGGTTCTTCCAAGGGGCACAGCATGAGGCCGACATACGGAAGAAAATGTCACTGTTCTACCTCCTCAACCATCACAAGAAAGAGAAAAAAAGCATTGTCCATCCGGTCTGTTCCATGGCCAGAAATGTGATGATAGGAAGCCAGAAAGCCGTCCGTTTCCGGCGTTCCCTCCACTTCGAGTGCAAGAAAGGCTCCAACTGGGTGAGCATCACCCACGATGCCTGCGCCTACCTGCTCAGCCAAAAGGACTCGAAGATGCTGAAACGATTCCGCTACACCCTCTGCCCCGACGAGCTGTTCCTGCACACGTTGCTTTGGAACTCCCCCTTCCGGGAACGGATATTCGACACTTCCGACCTGCAGCGGGGAAGCATGCGGAAAATCGACTGGGAAAGAGGAAAACCCTACACCTGGCAGGAGCAGGACCTGGAGGAATTGCTGGCCTCCGACCTACTGTTCGCCCGCAAGTTCACTTCTAAGCGGATGAAGCTGGCCCTGGCACTCAGAGACCGGGTCATGCACGCCGGCTGAGCCCCGGGCCAGACCGCTTCTCCCCTGCCGGCGGTCACCGCGCAAAATAGTCGAAACGGATTATCACATCGGCAATGTCGTAGGCCTCCCTGAGCCGCCGCACCTGCGTTGTGTCCGTCGCCTCGCCCACCACCTCCAGCTGCGGGCTGACGGCGAAAGGAGGCTTCTGGGCCGACAACACGCTCTCGCCCAGGCCCGTCCAGGCATAACCGCCCAGCCCCAGCAGTTGCAGCAGCGTGGGATACATGTCCACCTGCCCCATCACCGCCTCGTAACGGCCTCCCACCGGCGAGTTCAGGACAATGAACGGCGTGAACGGCCGGTCGGACACCACCCCACGACCCGCCTCTGTCGCACACAGGTCCTTGCGGTAGCTGGCCAGTCCCTCATGGTCGCCCGTAATGACCACCAGCGTCTCCGCATAGTCGGGCCGCGAGCGGAGGTAAGCCACAAACCGCCCGATGGCCTCGTCGGTATAGTGGGCGGTGGTCATGTAGCGGTTCATGAGGTCCGGGATGCGCTCCGAGAACGAGATGCTCTTCAGCTCCTCCGGCAGCACGAAAGGCGCGTGGCCCGAATAGGTGACGCACTGCACGAACGCCGCCTCCCCCACAGGCCACACCTCGCCCCGCTCCATCTTCTCCTGGCACTGGCGGAAGAACGAACGGTCGCCCGCCCGCTTGCGGTTGCCGAACGCCTCGTCCGTCAGACGGAAGTCCGCGTACGCCAGCAGTGTGTCGATGCCGAACTGACGGGCGATGACCGCCTGGTTCCACGTCTTTTCCTTGTCCACGGTCAGCAGGTAGTTGCGCGTGCCCCACCGCTCCTTCAGCGCCTTCTGTAGCGTCAGGTAGCGGTTCGTCGGATACTGCACGCTGTAGGTGCCGCTGTTCACCGGCAGCAGGCCCGCCAGGAGCAACAGCTGCGCGTCGATGGAACGGCCGCCCTTGACCTGCGTCAGCACACGGGGCGCGTAGAAAGTGGCCGGGTCGCGGAGCAGCGAGTCCAGCCAGGGCGTAATCCTCTGACCTTCCACCTCCCGTTCCAATACCCAGCTCTCCAGCGACTCCGCCAGAATCACCACACAATTCCGCCGCACCGGCAGCGAGTCCCCCGTCACAGGGGCGGGCCGCTCCGCCAACCATCCCTCGATGCGCCGCTGCTCCGCCTCTGTGAAGACAGGCTCGGCGGAGTTCGCGTCGTAGAACAGTGTGCCCGCCAGCGTGTAGAGGGCGGGACCGCTGGCGAACAGGTGCGCGCTGAGGCGCAGGCCAGCGTACGACCGCACAAAGCCTCCCGTACCGCCGATGGCCCCGAAGGTGAGCAGGCAGGCCGCCGACACCCCCGCCACGTAGCGGAGCCGCGGCACCGGTGCCAAGGGCTTCGGACGGCGGTACATCCACAGGGCTACCGCCAGCGTCGAGGCCGGGAACAGCGCGTCGGCCCAGCGCAGCGAGTCAATGACACTCTGCATGAAATCCGCCAGGTTGCCGGCCATCAGGTAACTCTCTAAGGGAATGGGCGTATAATAAGTGCGCGCATACATCAGGTTGGCCACCAGCCAGGCGTCGGCCGCCAGCAGTACCGCTACCGCCAACCACCGCCGGCGGGACAACACCCACGGCAGCGCCAGCACCGCCGCCACCAAGCCCGCGCACCACCAGGTGCTGAAGCGGGAAAAGGGCGTGAAGGTGGTCGCGGCGCACCACAACACGTCAAAATACAGCAACTTGCCGAACAGGCATCCGGCGGTCCGGCCGGTCACACCGTCGCAACGCAGGCCCTTCAGGACGGGCCCCAGTCCTCTGAGCAACTTCCTCATTCTTCGTCATTTTTTGGTTGAGTGCCCCGAAGGAAACACTTTTTCGCGACTTTCACAAGCATTCTTCCAAAAAATTCCTATCTTTGCCCCCATTATGAGAAAGACTTGTATTGCATTCGCACTGATATTCCTCTGCGTGAGCCTGGCCGCGCAGAACTACAACCGCAACGGACTCGGCAACCAGTTCGGGAAGTCCGCCTCGGGTATGGACCGCAACAACTACGACCGCAATGGCAACCCCATCGACACCACCGCCGTCAACGATGCCAACACGGTGCCCATCGGGCTGTTCTCGTGGACGGTAGATGACCGGCTCGGAGTGCGGACAGACGTGCCCGTGGACACCGTACAACACGGCTTCCACACCGCCAACGATGCCGGCGGCCCCGCCGGACAGTATTCGTACCTGGGCAACCTGGGTGCCCCCCGTTTCGCCCACGTGTTCTTCGAGCGGAAGGAACCCACGCAGGAGTTCTTCACCGACCCCTACGACTTCACCCTCATCCGGCCCGACAACGTGGTCTTCACCAACACCAAGTCGCCCTTCACCAACATCACCTACTTCAAACACGGCGACGCGCGCACCGGCGAAGAACGCTTCAAGGCCTACTTTGCCGTCAACGCCAACAAGCGCACGGGCTTCGGGTTCAACGTCGATTATACCTACGGTCGAGGCAAGTACCAGAACCAGTCCACCGCCCTCTTCAACGGCGACCTGTTCGCCTACTACCGGGGCGACCACTACGAGATGCACGCCACCTTCATCAACGACAACCTGAAGATGGCCGAGAACGGCGGTATCACGAACGACAACTACATCAAGCGTCCTCTGGACATGGCCGAGGGGAAGAAGACCTACGCCACCAACGAGATACCGGTCAACCTCTCCGACATCTGGAACCACAACCGGGGCTACCACGTGTTCCTGACCCACCGCTACAACCTGGGCATCTACCGTGACAACCCCGACGAGGCCGACACGACCGCCGCGCAGGTGTTCCTGCCCGTCACCAGCTTCATCCACACGCTGAAGGCCGACATCAGCGAGCGCAAGTACATCTCCTACAACCACAGCCAGAACGAGGCCTACTTCGCCCACAACTACCTGGGCACCGACTCGACCGACGTGACCCGGCACACCTCCATCAAGAACACCTTCGGCATCTCCATCCGCGAAGGCTTCAGCCGCTGGGCAAAGGCCGGGCTCACCGCCTTCATCAGCCACGAGTACAGGGGCTACACGCTGAACGACTCCCTCCGGGGACCCGACGGGAAGCGCGCCGCCACCGACTACCGCGAGAACGTGGTCTCCGTGGGCGGACAGCTGCTGAAGGAGCAGGGCCGCACGCTCCGCTACAACATCGTGGGCGAGATGGCCGTGGCAGGCGAGGACGCGGGCCAGTTCAGCCTCGAAGGCAAGGGAAGGCTCCACTTCCGCTTCCTCAGCGACACCGTGCGCTTCGAGGCCAACGCCTACGTGAAGAGCCTGAACCCTGTCTTCTACTACCGCCACTTCCACTCCAAGCACTACTGGTGGGACAACGACGACCTCTCGAAAGTGACGCGCACCCGCATCGAGGGAAGCCTGGCCATCGACCGCTGGCAGACCCGCCTGCGGGCCGGCGTGGAGAACATCAAGAACTACACGTACTTAGACAACACGTCCGTCGTCGCCACCCCGGCCACCGACACGCAGGCCGCCACCTACAAGAACAACGCCGCCGTGCGCCAGCACGCCGACAACCTGCAGGTGTTCAGTGCCACCCTGTCGCAGAACTTCCAGGCCGGTGTCCTGCACCTCGACAACGTCGTGACCTTCCAGACCTCCAGCAACGAGGAGGTGCTGCCCCTGCCCAAGCTCGTGCTCTATCACAACCTCTACCTGCGTCTGGGCCTGGCAAAGAAGGTGCTCATGGTCGAGATGGGCGCCGACCTGCGCTACTTCAGCCAGTACTACGCCCCCGACTACGCCCCCGCCATCGGGCAGTTCTACCTGCAGCACCCCGACACCCGCTACAAGCTGGGCGGCTTCCCCTTGGTGAACGGCTACGTGAACATGCACCTCAAGCGCACGCGCATCTTCTTGGAGATGTACAACCTGCTGCAGCCCACGGGCGACAAGAGCTACTTCCAGGTGGCCCACTACCCGCTCAACCCGCGGGGCTTCAAGATAGGCATTTCGTGGAACTTCTTTGACTGACACTGCCATGCGAACCAGACAAGTCATCCGCTACACCCTCCTCACCCTGGCCATCGGCGCGGGGACCGCCCTGATGAACACCCAGCACGAGGAGAAGACCGAATACCACCCGCGCGACTACGCCGAGATAGCCGAATCGGGCGTGCTGCGGGCGGTCACCGAATATAACTCCGTGAGCTACCACGTGACGGGCGACACGGTGGAGGGCTTCGACTACGAGCTGCTCCACGCCTTCGCCACCGACAAGGGCCTGCGGCTGGAGCTGCACCCCGTGATGAGCTTCGAGGAGCGGCTCGAAGGGGTCTGCCAGGGCCGGTACGACCTGCTGGCCGCCGGTACGCTGGTGAACACCCGCTCGAAAGACTCGCTGCTCTTCACCCGCACCCTGCTCCAGGGCAAGCAGGTGCTCGTGCAGCGCAAGTCCGCCGGCCCGGACGACAGCCTCTTCCTCCGCAACCAGCTCGACCTGGCCCACAAGCGGCTGTACGTGGTGAAGGGCTCGCCCGCCCTGCTCCGGCTCCACCACCTCATCAGCGAGATGGCGGACACCATCTATATAGAAGAGGTGGAGCAGTACGGCCAGGAACAGCTGCTGGCCATGGTGGCCGGGGGCGACATCGACTACGCCGTGTGCGAAGAGCGCATCGCCCGCAACCTGCTGCCCGAGTTCCCCGAGCTCGACACCGGCACCGACATCAGCTTCACCCAGTTCTACGCCTGGGGCACGGGACGCCGCTCGCCGGCCCTGCTCGACAGCCTCAACGCCTGGCTGGACACGTACATCCCCAGCCGGGCCTACCAGCAACTGCTACGGACATACTTTAAAAAAACGACATAGCCATGAACGAATCCATTCCTACCGTAAAATGGGGCTTCATCGGATGCGGTGAAGTGACCGAGAAAAAAAGCGGACCCGCCTTCAGCATGATTGACGGATCAGAAGTGGTGGCCGTGATGAGCCGCGACAAGGAGAAAGTCCAGTCGTACGCCCGCCGCCACAACATCCCCCGCTGGTACACCGACGCACAGGCGCTCATCGGCGACGAGGAGGTGAACGCCATCTACATCGCCACGCCCCCTTCCTCGCACGCCACGTTCGCCATCATGGCCATGAAGGCCGGCAAGCCCGTCTATATCGAGAAGCCCATGGCAGCCAGCTACGAGGACTGCGCCCGTATCAACCGCATCTCGCGCGAGACCGGCATCCCCTGCTTCGTGGCCTATTACCGCCGCTACCTCCCCTACTTCGAGAAGGTGAAGCAGCTCGTGGCCGAAGGCACCATCGGCAATGTCATCAACGTGCAGATACGGTTCGCCCAGCCGCCCCGCGCCCTCGACTACAACAGCACCAACCTGCCCTGGCGCGTGCAGCCCGACATCGCGGGCGGGGGCTACTTCTACGACCTGGCCCCCCACCAGCTCGACCTGCTGCAGGACATGTTCGGCTGCATCCTTGAGGCCGAAGGCTACAAGAGCAACCGCGGCGGACTCTATCCGGCCGAGGACACCATCAGCGCCTGCTTCAAGTTCGAGTCGGGCCTTCCCGGCTCCGGCTCCTGGTGCTTCGTGGCCCACGAGTCCGCCCGCGAGGACCGCATCGAGATCATCGGCGACAAGGGGATGCTCTGCTTCTCCGTCTTCACCTATGAGCCCATCGGCCTGCACACGGAGCGCGGACGCGAGGAAATTCTCCCGCCCAATCCGCCCCACGTGCAGCTGCCCCTCATCCGGGCCGTGGTGGAGCACCTGCAGGGCAAGAACCTCTGCACCTGCGACGGCCTGAGCGCCACTCCCACCAACTGGGTGATGGACCGCATCCTGAACAAGCTGTGAGGCATCCCCGCCCGCCTTTCACGCATCCACGAACCACCTGAAGACCGAAGATATGAACAACCACATCCTCCCCCTCTGCCTCCTGGCCGCCACGCTCCACGGCACCGCCCTGTCTGCGCAAGAACTTTCAGCGGAACAGGCACCTGCCGCGGTGCCCACCGGGCTGAAGGCTAAAGTGAAGCGCACGTTCGGCCAGGTGTTCAACCAAGTGTTCAGCGAGGTGGACAGCACCTACATCGCCGACAACCGCTACAACCTGGCCTTCATGCTCGAACAGAGCTTCTGGGGCGAGAAGTACCGCATGTCCGCGCACCGCGAGGGCGAGCTGCAGCGCATCAGCTTCGCGCCCGATGTCACGCCCAAGATAGGTGTCTATTTCGGGTGGCGGTGGATCTTCCTCGGGGTGGCCTTCAACACGTCCGACCTCATGGGAAAGAACAAGAACGAGGCCACGAAGAAGGAGTTCGTGCTCAACCTTTACAGCTCGCGTTTCGGCATCGACCTCTACTACCGCAAGACCGGCAACGACTTTCACATCAGCTCCTACAAGAACTTCGACCTGCCGACGGACTACGTGGGGCAGGACTTCAAGGGCTTCGAGAGCACGGTGAAGGGGCTCAACATCTACTGGATCTTCAACAACCGGAAGTTCTCCTACCCGGCGGCGTACAGCCAGTCCACCAACCAGCGTGTCAGCTGCGGCTCCTTCATGGCCGGGTTCTCGTACTCCAACCACAAGATTGGGTTCGACTATACCCTGCTGCCCGCCGATATGGTGGCCAACATGGACGAATCACTGAAGTTTAACAACCTGCAGTTCAACGACTACAACCTCAGCTTCGGCTACGGCTACAACTGGGTCTTCGCCAAGAACTGCCTGTTCAACCTCTCGCTCATGCCGGCCCTCTCCTACAAAAAGGCCCGCATCAACGGACTGCCTGCCAACGCCGACACACAATGGCGCAGCTGGGTGAACAACCTGAACGTGGACCTCATCACCCGTGCGGGACTGACGTGGAACAACAGCAAGTATTTCGTAGGGGCCTCGCTCTACATCAACACCTATTACTATCACCGCAAGGAACTGGTCATGACCAACTCTTTCGGCGGCCTGCGCATCTATTCCGGCTTCAACTTCTGGAAGAAGCGGCAGTACCGGGGGGAAGAGGCCGGGAAATAGACCGGGCAACCGGCCTTGACACCGGCTCCTCCGGGGACCGGGACTGCTTCTGCTCCGACAGCTCCGGGGAAAAGCTTTGTAGCCCGTTAAGAACAAGCATTATAAAGGAACAACAATCACATTTCTTGTATGGTAAGGAATGCGGTTCTTGGAGGGTAAGGAAGGCAGTTCTTGGAAGACAAGAAACGCTGTTTTTTTCCTTGCCTACCCTTCTGTCCATCCACCTCCAATGCATGTACGAATGAGGGGGCAATTATGACAATCTTGACAATGACAATCATGACAACGTAGGCTGTTTGTCCTCCCCTCATTCCTCCTTCTTCTCCTCGCAGCAGCAGACTCCACAAGCGGGGCCGCACGACTGCGAGCCAGCGGTTCGGCGAACATCAGAGCGACTGAAATGACAGCCAGCCCTGTAGTTTTCTGCGGAATGTGTTGGCGGTTTCCATTATTATCGTTACTTTTGCCGAAACAGACCTAAAACAACAAATGTATGCAGAACTATGATTTCGACACTGTAATCGAGCGCCGGGGGACCGGCGCACTGAAATATGACGCGCTGGAGCGACGCTACGGACGAGCAGACCTCACTCCGCTGTGGGTGGCCGACATGGACTTCGCCACACCGCCCTTCATCGTGGAAGCACTGAAACGGAGGATGGAACACCCTATCTTCGGCTATACCGTGGAACCGGAGAACTACTGGCCGGTGGTGGCCCAATGGATCAAGGAGCACCACGGATGGGCGGTGGACACGGAATGGATGACGTTCATTCCGGGCATCGTGAAAGGCATCGCCTTCGCCCTGCATTGCTTCACGCAGGAGGGCGACAAGGTGATCATCCAGCCGCCGGTGTATCATCCCTTCCGCTTAGTGCCGGAAAATATGGGCCGTGAGGTGGTCTATAACCCGCTGAAGGAGGTGGATGGCCGCTACGAGATGGACTTCGAGCAGTTGGAGTCGATCATCGACGAGCGTTGCAAGGTGCTGATCCTAAGCAGCCCGCACAATCCGGGCGGCATGGTATGGCCCAAGGAGACCTTGATCCGCTTGGCGGAGATCTGCCATC
>JAQXRG010000060.1 GCA_029218405.1 Bacteroidales bacterium | reverse complement strand
CAAGATATCATTCGAACAGCCTCCCTGTGGCAGTGCTGGCAGCTACCTGGCAGCGGTCGCAGATGTCGGTGAGGGTGGCTCCGCTGTGCGACAGGCCATAGAAGTCGTCCTCGCCGAGGAGGATGTATTCCCAGTGGCGGTGCATCCGTTGCTCCGGCGGCAAGGCATTGATCTTGCGAATCCATTCGAGGGTTGCCGTCTGTTTGTGCCGTACGTTGGGGTCCGTCATCCGGTCATTGCCTTTCGTTTCTATCAGGTAGATCTTCTGCCGCGTGCCTGCCAGGAAGTCCGGATGGTAGGTGGCCATCAGCCCGTCGTTGCGCAAATAGTAGATGACGGCGAAACTGTGCTGGCTCTCGCTGATTCTCAGGAAGCGTTCCACGTCGGCATCCCGGTCCAGGAACTCCAGGAAATCCCGTTCGTAGCCGCCGTGGTGCGAAGGATAGCCGGTACGCTCGTAGAGGGTCTTTTGCAGCACCAACGAGAAGCTCTCGCGCATCCGCAGTTCGGGCACTTCCGAGAACTTCCGGTGGACGACCTCCGCTTCGGTGGTCTGCAGGCGGTCCTGCAGCTGATAGACGGCACGCGCCATTTCATTGATGAGGTGTTTCGTCACGATACCTTCTTTGGCGAGCAGGATTTTCCAGTCGTACTGGGAGAAAGGATCGAAGGGCTGGCCGAACAGGCGGGTCCGGATGAAGCGGTCGAGGGTGGCGATGAGCTGCGCATCGTTGATCTGCAAGGTCGGCACGTGCCATTCGCGGTGTGCGGAGAGCCGGTCATACCGAAGGGTCAGGACACGCAGGATTTTCTGCAGGTATTCCCGGTAGTTGCGGGCGGTGAACAGGTCGCCGGTCACTACGTACTTGCCGAACTGGGTCTTGGTGGTCACTTCCTGCGAGACGAAGGTCTCTCCTTGCTGCACCAAGAACGAACGGAGCTTTTCCAGCGGGAAGCTGGTGAAGGGATGCAGGTCGTTCGGGTCGATGTCGCAGTCGCCCAGCTCTTCCTCGGCATCGCGCAGGATGATCGGCCACTCGAAATCGTAACCGGCAAAGTCGGCTTTCAGTCCTACCCGGATCAGGTCGCCGGCAGCTGCCACACCGTCGCGTTCTCCCTTTTCGATGCTGCCCGCCCCTTGTTGCAGCAGCTCGTCGTAGAAACGGATGTAGGCCGGATGCTCGATGATGGAGAGCATGTCGAGATAGGTCTTCGGTTCGCCCCGTTGCAGCAGTACGCGGCGGCGGTCCTCGTCCTTCAGTTCCTGGTAGTCCGGCTCGCGCCACATCAGTCGCAGTCCGCGCCCGATGATCTGTTCCAGCAGGACAGCCGACTCCGAGGTGCGCAGCGGTACGATGACACAGATGTTGTTCACGTCGAAGCCCTCGCGCAGCATCAGTACCGAGACGATGATCTTGGGGTGGCGATGGTGGTCGATGTCGAACAGCCGGGTCTTGATTTCCTTCCATTCCTCTTCCGACACATCACCTTTGGCATTGCTGTCGATGCTGACGACCTCTTCGTCTGGGACTCCTTCGTCCTGCAGGAACTGGGTGATGAAGGGAGACACCGCCGTCTCTTCGCACACCACCAGCATCTTGGGATTCTTGGTGGTATCCACTGCCGTAAAGGCCTGTTCCAGTTTCCGGAGCTTTGCCAGTCCGGCACGGAGCATCAGCCGCTGGCCGTCGCTCAGTCCGCAGATCTTGTTGCGGTAGTCCCGTTCCGCCTTGAAGTCCAGGTGCTCCAGTTCGGTCAGCTCCTGCCGGCGGTCGAGGAGCAGTGTCTTCACCAGTCCCTCCCGCATGGCAGTGGCCAGGTCGAAGTCCACCACGATGTGCGGGAAGAAGTACTTCACCGTGTTCTTGCCGCTTCCCTGCTGGTCGTAGGGAGTGGCCGAGAAATCCACTTGCAGGAAGCGGCTGCCCTTGTTGGCGGCGATGGCGTTCAGCCCCTTCTGCCACTCCACTTCTTCGATTTCACCTCCCCGCTTCAGCTCGTGGATGTGGTGGGCCTCGTCGTTGATGACCAGCAGGTCGTCCAGTCCCGACAGGTACTCCAGTTCGCTGCCGCGCAGGGTCCGGCGGTCCAGTGCGCCCAGTTCGTTGCCTGCTGCCTTGCCCGGACGGACAGGCAGCAGCTGCCCGATGAGTTGGGGGAGGGTCGGCTTCCCGTCTTCCGCCTCCTCTTCGGCAGCCAGTGCGTTCTCGAACAGGTGCCAGTTGGTCAGGGCAATCAGTCCGTCGCCGGTCGTCTTCTTCCCGATGCCTTCCTCTTTGGTCACTACATTGTTTTGGATGAACGAGAACACTTCCTGCCGCAGGTGGGGCGGAAGGAACAGCTCCTGGTTCTGGTAGAAGTCGTTGGTCTGCGGGTTGCGGTATTCCTCGCCGCGTGCCTTGCGTCCGCAGAAGGCATCGAGCAGGCGGTCATAGACAATCAGGCCGGGGGCCACAATGAGAAAATGGCGGGTGAAGCGGCCGCTTTCCTCCTCCTCGTGGCGGGCGTTGAGCAGTTGCCAGATGAGCAGGGCGTGCATCACCCAGGTCTTGCCCGTACCGGTCGCCATTTTCACGGCATACTTGGGCACCTGGTACTTGGGCTTTGCCAGTGCCTCCAGGTCGGCGGAGGCCAGCAGGCTGCGATCGACTCGTTCGTAAGTGTCGGTCACCTTTTCCACTCGTGCCACTTCGTGCAGGTAGATGATGTTGAGGATGGCCTGCCGCTGTCCGTCGTGGAAGTTGCGGCAGCGCAGCGAGCAGTGTTCTTCCCCGAACCAGTAGGTCAGCAGGGTCTGTGTCATAGGGGTGACGGCCTGCAGCAGCGAGCCGTCGTTCCAGGCCTGGTTGACCTGTTCGGTCAGCCGTTTCGCCAGTTCGAGCGATACTTCATTCGTATTCATACGCATCTTCATTCAGGGGTTTTACGGTTCGGGATGGGTATATTCCTGTACGACCTGGCTCTCGAAGCCGAACACATCGACGGCTTTCACGCAGACTTTCCGGTGCTTCTTGTGCGGCACGCGCAGACGGGTGCCATAGATGCAGTGCAGCGGGTCGTCGTAGTGGTCGGTGTTCTCGCGGTAGTCCTGCCAGGTGGAGCGGAAGGTCACCCCGTCATAGTCGGGGTCGATGCTCCAGTATTCGATCAGTGCCACCGGGTCGTCGTTCATCACATCAATCAGTTTGTCCTTGTCGGCATCGTCCAACGGGATGTTGTCGGGCGAGAGCAGCACATAGTCGCAAAGACTGATGTCTAACTCGTCGTAGTCGCCGTCGCGGGTCACCTCCAACGGATCCACCACCAAGTACTGCAAGGACGAGAAACGTACCGATCGGTCGTCAATCAGTTTCTTGAAGCCTTTCTTGGACAGCTTGTCGAGCAGGTCGGGCGGAATGACCCGCACTTCTACGTGTGCCTCCGCGTATTGCTGTACGGCTTGCGAGATGTCGAAGGCAAAGTTCCATCCCAGTATCACCGCCTTGTCCCAGCCACCTCCCAGCAGCGAGGCTTTGGCTTCTACCGCCCGCTTGATGGTAGTGGCAGTGGTCAGCCGGTTGGGACTGTCCACCATGACAAGGGTACGTGTCCCTTTCAGGTAGCCGAAGTTGCGGTCGTTGCATTGTTCAGGGGTGAAGGGCAGGGCACCGAACAGCCCCAGTACCACCTGACTGAGGTCGCCCACGCGCTGGTAACGCTTGTTGTTGCGGAAGGCTTCCTTCTGGTAATCGCCGATGGATTGGTAGAGGAAAGGTTTCACCTCCTGGTCAATGAAGCGTTTGCGCATGACGAGGGAAGCGGGTTTCCCGATGTCTCCCGTAATCCAGCGTCGTCCCAACCGTTCGGCCACTGCGGCTGTGGTACCGCTTCCTCCAAAGAAATCGCAGACCAAGTCACCTTCATTGGAGGAGGCTTTGATGATACGTTCGAGCAAAGCCTCTGGCTTTTGAGTGGCGTAATGAGTTCTTTCTGGGTGATTACCCCTCAAGAATTGGACATCATCCCATACATCATTTAATGCGCCTCCTTTTTCTACATATTCGTCGAGGTATCGTTTGTAAGGTTCAATGCCATTTGCTTGTCCTCTTGTTTCCCAAAACCATTCTTTACCGTTTTCATCTATGAAGATTTTTCTACGAAGCATTTTGATACGTTCTTCTTTATTCCATGATTTTGTAATTATATTGATTGAAGTATCTTTATTAGCGGCATAGAAGAATATGACATCATGTTTTGATTGAAATTTCTGTTCCGATATTTTTTCTCTTCCTGGATAATACCATACTATCTCATTTCTGAAATTATCTTTGCCAAAAATATCATCTAATATTAGTTTTATGTAATGCCCGATATGCCAATCAATATGCACATAGATGCTTCCTCTGTCCGAAAGCAATTCACGCATTAGCACCAATCGTGGATACATCATCCGGAGGTAGGAGAGAGTGCCTTGTTCCCACGTGTCGGCGTAGGCAAACTGTTCAATGACGGTCGGTCGTTGTTGGATGTCTCCATTGGGTAGTTTGATTTTCGTCCGGTAGTCCGCCTTACTGTCGAAAGGAGGGTCAATGTAGATCAGGTCCACTTTGCCCCGCAGTGACGGAAGTCCTGTGGCGGCATCTCCGGCCAAGAGTGCCTGCATCGTCAGGAAATTGTCGCCATAGATGAGCCGGTTCTTCCATTCCTTCTCGTTGAAAGAATGTACTTCGTTTTCGGAAGTGAGTCGGGGATGTTCCCACGATAAGCCACCCACATCCTTACATGGCAGCACCAGTTCGTTGGTTTGCAGTCCAATCCGTGTGCCGCTTCCGAGACGCTCCAATGCCTGTTGCGCCTCCCGCCTGCCCTCGCTGACGATGCGGGGCAGTTCGTCAATCAATGATCTTGCCATACTGCATTCATCGGTTTTTCATTCGTACGAATGCGCTGCTCAGAATCCAGAAAGTTTTCCGCCAAGTACACAAAAGAACGTGGACGATGATACATCCAGTTCGAAGGTACTTGGCGGAAACCTTTACTCAAAGATGTAGCCAGCCGTCCACGTATGACGTGAACGTCCGCTAATATTCCTTTGAGTAAGTTCTTTCCACCGCCAAGTTTCTCGAACTTCGAATAATCAGCAAACGCTAATAGTTATCACAAAAAAAGCCGGACAGCCCGGTTGCTCCCAACCGCTGTCCGGCTACAAAAATAGAGAAATTATCTGAATCGGCAATGCCGAAATCCTATTTATTCCATTTTGTTCTTCGAATAGCCTTCTTTCCATGCTGTAGGACGTTTTTCTCAGGTAATAATTTTAATTTTATCTGTCACCGTCATCGGAAACTGTTAGTGGTTGAAACACAGAGGCACAGAGGGCACGGAGTTTTATTCTCCCTCTCCGCCCACAATAAAGAAACTATGTGCGCTCTTTGTCTCTGTGTTGAATCAACCCTTCCGACCATCAAGTCATACACAAAAACACATATCGTTTCCATAAACATATCCCAGAAAGAACTTGACTTTATCTTCTACTAATATTTGAGGCCAATATGCCAGATCGTTGGGGTGATTCTGCAAAAGGGCATAAAAAGAATCGCCAAACGTGTCTATGGAAACATTCTTGATATGATCAAACACCCCTGTGCCTGCAAAGTCCATTACATATTTAGGGAACAAGACATCATCCTTGTATCCATATATCGTATCGGACATCAGCGAATTATAATAAAAACTATCTCCAACCGTAACCAATGGATGGTTCTTTTCAAAAACCAAAGTCCCAGATTTATATGAAAAAGGGAGAAATGAGGAAACATCACCATCACCTGTAAACACATTGACTGCACTTCCCTTTTTAACTCTGGAATCCACCATATCCCTCACCACAACTTTGGTGCCATCAGGTAGAAAATCTACACTCTTGACAGCAAATTGTTCCTTCTCCGTATTCAAAAATTCTCCTGCTAAAGAATACAAATAACGTGTCTTCTTTGAATTGTCTATCAAAACAAGTCTGTCTTGGAACGGGTCAATATAGAAACAAGATAATTGACGATACTCATTAGGACCATCACCATAAGAACTGATTCTACAAACATGCTTTCCTGTATCCTCAAAAACATGTATGCATTTACTTTTCTTGTCTAAAACATAAGACCTGTTTTTATAGTTCAAGTAATCACTGACTTCTCCTATAAAAGCAGAATCATTACACTCCAAAACTGTGATACCTGTAACGCATAATACATCATTTAATTCATGCGCAGTAGCTGTTCTCGGATCAATCCTTAGGATTTGAATACCTCTATCCTGCTTTGCGCACGAAGTTACAAACAAAAGAACTGTCAAAAATACAATTTTTGCTATAAGATTTTTGCACATAACTATATGCGGTTATTTTTTGAAAAAAGACTTATTTCGTCAGCCGTTCTATCCTGCAGGTATGCTGCTTCGTCTCCTTGTCGTAGTTGATGCCCACGAGGAGGATGTCGCCCGTGTATTCCGCTATCTTCGCCGGATAGTCCTTCCGTCGAATCTGGTCGATGGCAGTGTCTGCCGAATGGTTGAACTTCAGTTCGATGACGAGGGCCGGCTTGGCGATGTTGCGTCGGGGAATCAGCACTAGGTCGGCATAGCCCTTGCCTGTGGCATACTCGCGGTGGATGACATACTCGTTCCTTGCCCATATAAAAGCTACGGAAAGCACACAGGCCAGCGAGTTCTCGTCGTTGTAGGCCAGGATGCTGGTCTGC
>JAQXRG010000059.1 GCA_029218405.1 Bacteroidales bacterium | reverse complement strand
CGCGACTTTTTCGTGCTGAGCCAGCTGGCTCCTTCGTTGAACCTGACCATGGACCTGGAGGAGTTGCCGCTGTCCGTCAAGCCTGACCAGAAGGTGGCGTTGTCGGATGTGACCCGTCTGCTGCGTTCCACGTACGAAGGAACGGAATATGACATGACCCGCGACTGGATGATTACGGACAAGATACGGGACAAGGAGGGTGCCGAACGGGATACGACGTACAAGAGCCCGTTGGCCCAGAACTGGCTGACCCATGACATGATGAAGCTCATCAATTCGCAGCGTCCTGCCGACCGTCCTATCCAGAGCCAGCGTACCATTTCGGTGGTGTGGTGTGCCTATTCGTTCGTGGCGCAATGCCGTGACTGGCTGCCCGATGCGGTGGGCGGTGTCTGCTGGTGGTCGGATGACAATCCGGGAGAAAGCCCGCGCGTACCGATTTTTGCCGGACAGACGGATGTGCCGGCCAGCTTCAAGGTCTGTGGCCACAAGCGGTACCGCCCGGAAGCAGCGTTGTGGATCTATCGCCGTACCAACCGGTTGGCGCAGGTCAGCTGGGGAGAAGGCCGGAAGCTGATTGAACCCGCCGTGCTGTCGTTCGAACAGAAAGGAGCGGATGAACTGCCGTTGGTGGAACAGAAGGCGGTGGCCTTGCTGCAGGAAGGAAAGGAAAAAGAGGCGAAGGACTACCTGACCCGCTATTCGTTCGACTTCATTTATGCCACCTTGCGTTGCTGGCAAGAGATGGAAGGAGAGCTCTGGCACAAGTTCGGACGCGGGTTCTGACGGAAGAACAGCACGAAGGAGGAAGAAAGGCCTGTACGCGACAAGGACCTTCTTCCTCCTTCGTTTGTTGGTTAGAGACTGGCCTTGATGGCCTTGATGATGGCGGAGGAGAAACCGTTATGCTCCAGTTCGTTCACCCCCTTGATGGTGATGCCGCCGGGAGTGGTCACCTTGTCGATTTCCACCGAAGGATGCGATTCCTCCTTCAACAAGAGTTCGGCGGCGCCTTTCAGGGTCTGCGCCAGCATCCGCTGTGCTTCCTTCGGACGGAGACCGCCCTCCACACCTGCCTGCATGGCCGCCTGCACGTACTTGAACACGTAGGCGATGCCGCACGAGGTCAATGCCGTGGCACAGGCGAACTGCTTTTCTTCGATGAGCATGGCCAGTCCCATCTCGTTGAAGAGCGAGAGCAGGAAGCCGGTCTGTTCCGCAGTGGCGTTGTGCGCTGCCACGAGGGTCATGCTGGCTCCTTCGGCGATGGCCGTGTTGGGGATGACCCGGAAAAGGGTCATCCCAGGGTCCACATAGCGGGACAATGTCTCAAAGCTCAGTCCTGCGGCTACCGATACCAGCACTTGTGGCCGTTTCAGCCCGAGCGGCACCAGCACTTCCTCCACTTTCCAGGGCTTGACAGCCAGAATGACGATGTCGGCCTCGCGAGCCGCCTCCTCGTTGCAGTGGGTCGTGCGTAGCGTCGGGAACTCCGCTTTCAGCCGTTCCAGCTTTCCGTTACTGGGATTCGACACCGTGATGTCCTCGGCCTTGACAAACGAACCCTTCGCCAAGCCACGGGCAATGGCCCCGCCCATGTTTCCGGCTCCGATAATCGCGATTCTCATACCGTCAGCTTTACAGCGTGCCAAGAATGTCCGCCGTGTCGGAGGCGATCATCAGCTCCTCGTCGGTTGGGATGACACACACCTTCACTTTCGAGTCTTCTGCCGAGATGACAGCGTCTTCGCCACGTACCTTGTTTCTTTCGGGGTCTATCTTCACGCCGAGGAATTCCAGCGGCTTGCAGATTTCCTGGCGGGCCTTGATCTGGTTCTCGCCCACACCGCCGGTGAACAGGATGACATCCACGCCACCCATGGCAGCGGCATACGCGCCGATGTACTTGGTGATGCGGTAATTATACATCTTCTCGGTCAGGATGGCACGTTCCTCGCCGGCCTCTACGGCAGCGTCCAGCTCGCGCATGTCACTCGACTTTCCGAACATGCCCAGCACACCGCTCTTCTTGTTGAGCAGGGTGGACATTTCGTCCGGTGTCAAGCCTTCCTTCTTCATGATGTAGAGGATGGCGCCACCGTCGATGTCACCGCTGCGGGTACCCATCATCAGGCCTTCCAGCGGTGTCAGTCCCATGGTCGTGTCCACACACTTGCCGTCCTTCACGGCAGCGATGGAGCCACCGTTGCCAATGTGGCAGGTGATGATGCGGCTGCCTTCCTGCGGGATGCCGAGGAACTCGCATACACGCTTGGATACATAGCGGTGGGAAGTTCCGTGGAAACCGTAACGGCGGATGCCGTACTTCTCATAATAGCTGTAGGGGATGGCGTACATGGCGGCGTAGTCGGGCATGCTCTGGTGGAACGCCGTGTCGAACACAGCCACCTGCGGCACTTCCGGCATCAGCTTCTTCACAGCGTCGATACCTTTCAGGTTGGCCGGGTTGTGCAGCGGGCCCAGGTCGCAGCATTCTTCTACGGCGGCGATGACAGCGTCGTCAATCAATACCGAGCCGTTGAATTTCGTACCTCCGTGCACCACACGGTGGCCTACGGCGTTGATTTCGTGCAGGTCCTTCACCGCACCGTATTCCGGGCTGGTCAAGGTGTCGAAGATGAACTGCACACCGGTGGTATGCTCGGGAACGTCTTTCTCCAGAATCTTCTTCTCGCCGTTGGGCAAGGTCAGTTTCAGGAACGAGCCCGGCAGGCCGATTTTTTCGATACCGCCTTGGGCGAGTACCTCTTTGTTGCTCATCTCAAACAGTTTGTACTTGATGGAAGAGCTACCGCAGTTGAGTACTAATATTTTCATGGTCAATCTTGTCTTTTTTTGTTTGTAAATTACTGTGCCTTGGCGGCGATGGCTTGGTTGGCGGTGATGGCGATCATCTTATAGACATCGTCGATGGAGCAACCGCGTGACAGGTCGTTCACCGGACGGGCGATACCCTGCAGGATGGGACCGATGGCAGTGGCGTGTCCCAAGCGTTCCACCAGCTTGTAGCCGATGTTGCCCACTTCGAGGCACGGA
>JAQXRG010000058.1 GCA_029218405.1 Bacteroidales bacterium | reverse complement strand
CTTCAGCAGCCTCAGAACGCCGTTTTACCCCCGATTGGGTGGCCGCGGCGGTTACTGTCATCCAAAAATCAGAAGGCTATGAATCAGGGTATTGAAGGTGATTTTTTGCAATTGGAGGGACGGAATAGGGACGGAAGACGTGGGCAGGAACCGCCCGAAGGGGCATGGAAAAGCCCTCCAGCAGCAGTGCGCTATTTGGAGGGCGTATAAATTACGAAGAAAAAAGGGAACGGACGGATTTTTTGACAAGACGGGAAGAAGGCAGGTGGCAGGGAATAGCCACCTGTCATTGCCAGGAAGCATACAATCTTCAGGGGAAACATAGTGTCAGACGGCCGGCAAGCTATTGCCGATAATCTTACGGTATAAATCCAAGGCATAGACATCGGTCATGCCTGAAATGTAATCGAGCACCGCCTGGATTTTCCCATATAAAGAAGGAGACTGCACCTCGTACTGGGCAGACATCCGCTGAATGAGCAGCTGGGAATAGGCCTTCTCGGGGAAACGGACGGCATCCATCATCAACTCCATCAAAGTGGTAATGACCCGGTAACCTGCCAACTCAATGTCCAGCACCTCTTTGGAGCAATAAATCTTCTGGCAGGCCGTCCGCGCACAATCCTCGTATGCCTGCCTTACGCCGTCCGGCACGCGTTGGATGAGAGAGCCCTCGAAAGTGCCTGCCAGTATTTCCGCTTCGTGCGCCAGAAAAGTATCCGCACACGCCTGTATCATCACCCCAATGACTGTGGAACGAAGATAGGCTACCTGTTCGTTGACATCGTCCACCATCCTACAGATTTCCAACACGTGTCCACGCTTCTCCTCCTGGACAAATCCTAAAAACAACCGCTTGATTTCCTCTTCAGACAGAATCTTCAGCTTGTAGGCGTCCTCGATGTCCATGACCTGGTAACAGATATCATCCGCCGCCTCCACCAAATAGACCAGCGGATGACGGGCGTACCGGACAGGGGCGCCTGCCGGACTCAACCGCAGCATCCCCAACTCATCGGCGATTCTGACAAAATCCTGTTCCTCACTCAGAAAGAAACCGAACTTCTGCTTCTTCCCGGCCAAAGCGGAGGAAAAAGGATACTTCACGATGGATGCCAGGGTGGAATAGGTCATGACAAAACCGCCGGGACGGCGCCCCTGGAACTGATGGGTCAGCAGACGGAAAGCGTTGGCATTTCCCTCGAAATGAATCAAGTCCTCCCATTCCGCCTCCGAGACCAAGGAACGCAGCTCCTGGCCTTTTCCTTCGGAGAAATAGGTACCGATAGCCTTCTCGCCGGAATGCCCGAAAGGAGGATTCCCCAAATCGTGCGCCAGACAAGCCGCTGACACAATCGCCCCTATCTCGGACAGATGGGTGGCCGACAGTTCCGGACACCGTTCCAACAGTCGGGCGGCCACCTGGTTGCCCAACGAACGACCTACACACGACACTTCCAGGCTATGTGTCAACCGGTTGTGCACGAAAATACTGCCAGGCAGCGGGAACACCTGCGTCTTGTTCTGCAACCTGCGGAAAGGAGCAGAGAAGATGAGACGGTCATAGTCCCGCTGGAATTCCGTACGGTCCTCCTTGCGCTTTGTGTGCAAGGACTCCAGACCGAAACGTTTGTTGGAGATGAGTTGTTTCCAGTTCATATCATCAAGTTTGGCGCAAAGATAGACTTAAAAATTGATAAAGATGCTGATAGTTCAGACGAAATGTCGTATTTTCGTGGCTAAAAACAATTACGTATGGAAGTTTGCATCATCAACCGTTCAAAACATGCCTTGCCGCACTATGCTACCGAACAATCGGCAGGGATGGACTTGCGTGCCAATCTGGAAGAGCCTGTTGAGCTGAAACCGTTGGAACGCAGGCTGATTCCCACGGGATTATATATCGCACTGCCGGAAGGCTACGAAGCGCAGGTACGCCCCCGCAGCGGACTGGCCCTTAAGCAGGGAATCACTTTATTGAATGCGCCGGGCACCATCGATGCGGATTATCGGGGAGAGATTGGCGTGATTCTGGTGAACTTGTCCGCGGAAACGTTTGTCGTGAAAGACGGCGAACGAATCGCGCAGTTAGTGATTGCCCGCCACGAACACATCAGCTGGAAAGCCGTAGAGACACTGGAAGAGACAGAACGCGGAGCCGGCGGGTTTGGCCACACGGGCGTGAACTAACAGTGAGCGAAACCCATGGAAAAGAGAAACATGAACAGACTGAGAATCATAGTGCCCTTGCTATGCCTGACAGGACTGCTGGCCGCCTGCGGAACCACGCGACGGCAGGCAAAGCCTGCATCCGTCCCTCTGGCAGAGGTAACATTGTCCCCCTCCGACCAGCGCAAACTAGACTATTTCTTTCTGGAAGCGCTGCGGCAGAAACAAAAGGAGAACTATTCGGAAGCCTACGCGCTGATGAAGCACTGCCAGGCTATCCATCCCGGATCGGGAGCGGTACTCTACGAACTGTCCCGCCTGTATGTGGAACTGGGACAGGACCAGCAGGCGGAATCGGCACTGAAGAAAGCCATCGAACTGACCCCCGGCAACTTCTGGTACAAACAGACGTTGGCCTCGTACTACCGCTACAAGCGGGACATCCCCAAGACCATCGCCGTCTATGAAGACATGGCCCACCAGTTCCCCACTCGACTGGAACCGCTGATAGCACTGACCGAACTGTACACGCACACCCAAAGCTATGAACAAGCCGTTCAGGTCCTGGACCGTCTGGAAGAACTGGACGGCAAGTCCGAACAACTCAGCATGGAGAAGTTCCGGATGTACCTCCTGCTCGGCAACCGAGAACAGGCGTTTACGGAAATCAGAAGCCTGTCGGAGGAATATCCGTACGACATGCGCTACAAGACCATCCTGGGAGATGCCTACATGAACAATGAACAGCCGGAGGAAGCTTATCGCACTTACCAGGAAATCCTGCAGGAAGTGCCGGGATACGCTCCTGCCCTGCTCTCGATGGCCAACTACTACCAGCAGACCGGACAGGACAGTCTGTACCAGCTGCAGTTGGACACCATCCTGCTGAACGACCAGGTAGAGACCACCGCCAAGCTGAACATCCTGCGCCAGTTCATCGCCAAAGCGGAATCGGAACACATGGACAGCACGCAAGTCACCGGCTTGTTCGAGAAAGTGCTGGAACGACCCCAGCCCAACGCCGACATCCCGATGCTGTATTCCCAATACTTGCTGAGCAAAGGGATGAACCAGCAATCGGAACCGATACTGGAACAGATTCTCCGCATCGACCCGGAAAACAAGCCTGCCCGGCTACAGTTGCTGAGCTTCGCCATCCACGACCAGCGGCTCGACGATGTCATCCGCCTGACCACCACCGCCTTGGAGTATCATCCGGATGCCCTGGAATTCTATTATTACCTGGGACTGGCTCACTACCAGAAGGAAGAAACGGACCAGGCACTTTCCGTCTTCAGCCGGGGTGTCCGCCAGATTTCCCCACAGAGCGACAAGAACATCGCCTCTGATTTCTATTCCATCCTGGGTGACCTGTATCACCAAAAGGGCAAGTCAGCGGAAGCGTATGCCGCCTACGACTCGTCGCTGGTGTACAATCCGGACAATATTTCCACCATGAACAACTACGCTTATTTCCTGTCGGTCGAGCGGATTCATCTGGACAAGGCAGAGGAGATGAGCTATAAGACAGTGAAAGCCGAGCCCAACAACGGGACCTACCTCGACACGTATGCCTGGATTCTGTTCGAGAAAGGCCGCTATACAGAGGCCCGTATCTACATTGACCAGGCCTTGCGCAACGGTGGGGACTCCAGCCAAGTGGTGGTGGAGCATTGTGGAGACATCTACTACCACACCGGGGACCTACAAAAAGCACTCGAATACTGGATGAAAGCAGACGAGATGGGACCCGACACGGGTGAAGGAGCTACTCCCCGTCCCGAGGCGGAACTGAAACGACTGAAACAGAAGATAAAGCTGAAAAAGTATATTAAAGGGAATTAGTCAACGAAAACAGACAACCACATGAAAAGACTCTATCAACTCATCGGAATCCTGGCAATGGCCGGCCTGCTGGCCGCTTGTGGCTCTACCCGCAAGACCGCAGAAGTCCCCATGATAGGCGGACTGACAGGGACTGACTACCTGGAACAAGTCATTCGGCTGGCTCCCACCTGGCAGTGTGTCAGTGGAAAGGTAGCATTGAAACTGGATATGGGCCAGAAGGGGACGACACAGGTCAATGCCACCCTTCGTATGAAGCGCGATGAAGCCATCCAACTGTCCGTAGCCCCCCTGCTGGGTATTGAAGTGGCCCGCCTGGAAATCAGTCCCGACGGTGTCCTGTTGCTCGACCGCATCAACAAGCGCTACGTACGTGTCAGCTTTCAGGAAATCAGCAACTGGGCGAAAGCGGATTTGGATTACAACATCCTGCAATGCCTGTTCCTGAACGAACTGTTCCTGCCTGGAAAGAGCCGGTTGCAACCGGAAGACGCGGATGCCTTTCACATAGAGGTAAGTGAAGAATATGCGGCGGTGCAGGTGGCGGCCAGCCGCACCTTGGACTATAGTTTCCGGACAGCGGTCACCCACCCCCAACTGCTGAGAAGTGACATCGCGGTCCGAAAGACCCCCTATGGATTACAATGGTCGTACGCCGACTTCGCCGAACTGGACGGACGCCAGTTTCCCCGACACATGCTACTATCGGTCACCGGAAGCAGCGACCCTGTGTCGCTGGACATGCGGTTCTCCCGCCTGAACGTACAGGCCAACTGGGAAGCCCGGACAGAAATCCCTTCCCGCTACGACCGCGTCACCCTTGAAGATATCCTTAAGCTATTGTCGAAGCAATGAGATACCTGGTCTGCTTGTTCTTGCTGACGATGAGCTGCTGGCCGACAGCCAGCCCGCAATCGACCCGGAAGATTCGTGAACTGGAAAAGCAGCAAACTGAGCTGCGCCGCCAGATTACTGAATCGGAAACCTTATTGACTTCTACGAAAAAGGATGTGAAAAGCCAGCTATCCAACTTGGCATTGCTGTCCGGACAAATCGAGGAACGGAAGAAATACCTTACCACGGTAGAACGGGATGTCCGGACCGTTCAGGCAGAAATCGTCCGGGTGGAAAAGGAACTGAGCCGGCTGCAGAAAGAACTGGCCGAAGCCCGCAAAAAGTACGACAAGTCGGTCAACTACATGTACCGCAACCGTTCTATCCAGGAGAAACTCATGTTCATCTTTTCCGCAGAAACCTTGGGACAGATGTACCGACGGATGCGCTATGTGCGCCAATATGCCGACTACCAGCAACGTCAGGGCCGACAAGTGGAAAAGAAACAGGTGGAAGTGAAGGAGAAAAAGGAACAACTGACCGCCTCCCGACAGGCGAAGGAAAACCTGGTGAACGAAGCGCAGACCGCCGCACGGAAACTGGAAGAGCAGGAAAAGGAAAAGAAAGAGGTACTCGCCTCCTTGCGGAAAAAACAGAAAGGCATCCAGAACGAACTGAACCGGCAACGGCGGACGGCCGACCAACTGAACAAGGAGATTGACCGGCTGATTGCCATCGAAATAGAGAAGGCACGAAAACGGGCCGAGGAAGAGCGGAAACGGAAAGAAGCGGAAGCCCGACGGGCAGCGGAAGCAGCCAAAGCGGCGGAGGCGGAACGGCTGGCCAAGTCGGCGAAGCCCTCGGGAAAAACTGAAAGCACAAGGACGGAAACAAGAGAAGCGGAACGAGCCACCGCCACACGGAAACCGGCCTCTGTTCCCAAGATGGAGGCCTACAAAACAGATGCGGAAGACCGACGCCTTTCTTCTGTATTCGAGAACAACAAAGGCCAGCTACCCATCCCCATCACAGGTCCCTACGTCATTGTGGGACACTATGGCCAGTATCAGGTAGCAGGCCTGAAACACGTGCGCCTGGACAATAAAGGGGTGGACATCAAAGGAAAAAGCGGAGCCATGGCCCGTTGCATCTTCGACGGCGAGGTGTCGGCCATCTTCCAATACAACGGGCTCTCCAATGTCATTGTGCGGCATGGCAGCTACATCTCCGTCTATTGCAACCTGTCCCACGTACAAATCCGCAAAGGGAGCTTGCTGAAAGCCCGGGATGTGATTGGCTCCGTTCACACCGACGTGGAAGGCAATACCGTGCTCCATTTCCAGCTCCGCAAGGAAACCGCGAAGCTGAATCCGGAGCTTTGGCTACGGAAATGAGCCCTTAGCTACGCGAGACTTCCAGTCCTTTGTCGCTGAGCGCCATGTCCACGAACCGTGCCTTGTCGTTCGGACGGTTCTCGTTCAATGTCTTGCGGATACGGGCGGCTGCCTCCTCGTCCTTCGCGGCGATATACAGGTAGCCGCCACCACCAGCTCCCGGCAACTTATACCCCAGGCACCAGTCATCAATCTGTGAGATAATCCGCTGTACTTCTGCCGGATTGGTTCCCTTGTCTAAGGACTGGTTCTGCCGCCAGGTCACCCCTACCAGCCGGGCCATCTCTTCGTAATGGTTCCGCTGGATGGCATCAAACATATCCAGCGCATGCTGCTTCATCTGCCGCAAGCGCTCCAACTGTTCGGTATTGTTCAGGAACATTCCTTTCACAATCTCTGCCAGAATGCCTTTTGCCGTACGGGTCAGTCCCGTATAATACAACAAGTGGCATCCCTTGTAACCGGCATCCGTAAACAGATGGTCAGGCAACCAACGGACCAAGGGCGTCTGCTGCCAGCCGTTTCCGGTCTGCAGTAACTTCACGCCGGATAGGATGCCGCCGAACTGGTCCTGCCAGCCTCCACCGGTGGTCAAGAGTTGCTCCAGCACCAGCGTCTGCTTCCCGATTTCCATCTTGTCCCATCCCAGACCGCAGAAATCATTGATGGCTCCAAGGATAGTAGCCGCCAGAATCGAACTGGTACCCAGTCCTGAACCGGCAGGGATGGCCGACAGCAAAGTCACCTCTATCCCACAACCAAACGCCTTCAGTTGGTCTTCCAACATGGAGAACTGCTCCGCACAGAAACGCGGCAAGAACCCTGCCAAGGCCAACGCGGCTTTGGGAATGGAGAAGGGGGAGCCTACCACATTGAAGTGCCCCAGCTCCTCGTAGGTGTTGACCACTTCCATCGCTCCCAAATCAATGGAGCGCAAGACAATGCGGTATTCTTTCGCCGGCTTGAGATAGACCTGCAACGGAGGTTGTCCGTTGAGCGTGACCGCCATGTTGATGACATTCCCACCTTCACTCAGGCAGAAAGGAGGGGTATCTGTCCATCCACCGGCAAGGTCGATGCGGACAGGACTGCGTCCCCACACAATCTGGTCAGGATAGACCGAAAGGACCGGATGCGAACGCTTGCCTTCCTGCCGGCAGAGTCCTTCTTGCATCAACCGGAAGGCGGTGGATTCCTGGTCCTGCGCGGCAGCCCGGTTCCCTCTGAGCTCCTCCACCCGGGAACGGAACATCGCATCGCCGATACGAGTCAGTAAGGGAGTGCCTTCCGCCTCCAGCGAGGCCGGCAGCTCCAGCCCATGTTCCGCAAACTCTTCCGCCGCTTCCTGCAGGTTCAACTGGTAAAACACGCTCCGCTGGTGATTGGCGGCCAAGGCTCTCCAATTGGCCTTCCGGAACTGCCGACGCTGTTCCGTCAACCGGCGCAGATTGGCAAAGGTGGAGATTTCATCGGCCGACAGCTTGCGGGCCGACAGCCACAGCGACCTGCCTTCCGGACAGTCCTCCGGCTGCAGCATCCAGGCTACCATCTGTCCGAGCTCTTCCATCCGTTCGCAGACAGGGAACAAACGGGCCGCCTGCAAGTCCTGATTGCCTTCTATCTGTTCCGCCTGTAGTCCGTGAAGGGACAGCCAGTCGGTCACCGGCATTCCCAAATACATCGTTGAGGTATCCACCAGCGCACCCCGGAACGCATCGTTGAAACCGTAGGGACGTGCCACGTAGGCGGTATCGCCGATGGGAGCCACATCCACACAGGCTCCCGGTGAGAGATGCAGTTGCCAGTCGTTGACCGGCACACCCGTAATGATGTTCTGCCGGCTGATGCTCCACCGCTTTCCGACATAACTGTTTTCCACCCAAAGGTCCGCGTTGTCCGCCACCAACGGAATGCGCACATCGGCATTCTGAGTGAACATGGCCGGATGCGGCTTCACCTTGTTCAAGGTAATGGCCCGCTGGTCCTTTACCAGGTTCTGAACCGCCAACGTAGAGGAAATCATCTCCCGGCTGGTACCATAATGATAGAATTCTCCACCCGGCAGCGGGAGAATGGCCACCGACAGTTGATTGACTTCCGGATCTTCGTGTTGCGGACGCTCGCCCAAGGATGGCCCGAATTCTGAATACATATCATAGTAGGTCACTTCTCCGTTCTCGTTGGTCGAGCGTCTCAACAGCAGTTCAACAGCCCTGTCGCTCAACAACCACACGCCGATGTCCATCATGAACAGGTGATGCTGCATCAGTTCTCCCAGTGTTTCCACACTGGGCTTCTGCAGCATGTACTCCAACCGGTCGGGTGTCTGACGGTTCATGACAAACACTCCATGGTTCTTGGCCAAGGTAGGCTCCACCCAAAGGCCGTAGCACACCACATCCACATCGGGAATCTTTTGCAACGGTTCAGAAGCCCGAAGCAGGATATCACCACTGGCAATCAGCGTATGCAGACCGTCCGGTGCCTTTTCCATCATCTGTTCATACAACGGCAGCTGCAACGAAAGCAGGTTCTGCGTCAGCCGTTGTCCACGCCCCCATCGATAGACAGGAATGGGGGTCAGAATCTTACCCGAAGGAGCGTAAGCCGGCAAGCGGCGGCTCTGTCCGCCGGCATGAAGGAGGATACGCTTCTCACGGGACAGCCAACTGTCAGCTTCCGTACATCCTTCGGCGGTCATACAGGCCCGGAGCAGCCAGGCAGTTCCACCGCCTGAACCCAATTTCCGGCCCACAGGGTCACTTGTGCAAAACCATTCGTTCCGGTCCGCTCTCTCAATGTCATGAAAACAGTCCACCAGATTGGGGGGCAACGATAACAACTTTTTCATACTTGATGTCTTCTGATGATCGATTAAAAAAATGTATAGGCCCACCAACCAATCCATTCGTGCCCCAAATGGTACCAGTCATTCAGTACGCTCATCTGCGGCACCCAGTTCTCCCATTGGGTAGGAACCACATACTTGATGTCGGTGGAATAGAAATCAGGATGCATACCAGCCTCACGGAAACAGCGCAAGCTCCGTTTCATGTGAACGGCAGAAGTAATCAGCAGGAAATTCTCCCGACGAAGGGAAGGGACCAGTTCCAACGTACAGGTCACGTTCTCCTTCGTGTTACGGGCTTTCCCTTCAATGAGCAACGCGCTGTCCGGCACTCCCAAGAGATTCA
The DNA here is from genome assembly GCA_029218405.1 of Bacteroidales bacterium. Taxonomy (GTDB): domain Bacteria; phylum Bacteroidota; class Bacteroidia; order Bacteroidales; family Bacteroidaceae; genus Phocaeicola. Next base: position 788 of record JAQXRG010000058.1, on the reverse strand, counting down.
TCTGGCGACGGAACACCCGCTCGTCACCCACCGTCTCGTTACATGTCCCATCGCTGGCAATGACAATGGTCCGGATGCGACCCTGGCGGTACAACATGATGGCTTCCGTCAGGCGGTCCGCGCTCTCATTCAGGTCTATCCGTTGGTACGTAGGATTATAGCCTCCGAATCCGCCCAGAACCACCGCATGCTCGTAGGTGTGGCCGGCCTTCATCGATGAAATATAGGGTTTTGTCCACGCTGTTTCCGCTCGATAATAAAGGTAGGGATTCGTAAACAGCAGGAACAACACCAAGGTTCCCCACAGGCATACCTTCCGTACCTGCGGCTGATGATACAACAAAACAGCCACTACCAGCAGTCCCATCATATAAATGACGGGACTTGCCAGTAGGGCTGCAAAACGGGATAGGATATAAAACATCAGGAATCCTTCTTCTTTTTCTTATCGTCCAAATTTGCGGCATCATTGCCATAGCCGTAGCCGTAACCATAGCCATAACCATAGCCCTTGCCGTAGCCGTAACGCTTGCCGTAGCCATAGCCATAGCGACGCTTCCGCTGGGTCATATCAACTCCATTCAGCACGGTTGCCAATACCGGGAACTTCTGCTGCTCTTTCAGCACATTGATGTATGTGTAACCCGCCTTCGGAGTGACATCCGCACGGCAGACATACACACAAGCGTCCGCCACACGTCCGATGAGCGCCGTATCCGTTACCATGGCAATCGGAGCCGTATCAAGAATCACGTAATCATAAGCTTCCTTCAGCTGGTTGATGGCAT
>JAQXRG010000057.1 GCA_029218405.1 Bacteroidales bacterium | reverse complement strand
CGTGAAGTTCGGAGCCAACCTCAATGCCTACACCTCTATTGACGAGACCGTCTATATTGTTTCCAACGTACCCGTTGCCCGCGAGGGAGTGGTGGACTCCTGTCTGCTCATCCTGCACGACTGGGCGGATGACCTCACCCTCGACCCCAAGGAAATCGACAAGGAGCGTGGGGTCATTCACGAGGAATGGCGGACTCGGCAAAGTGCCATGATGCGCATGTACGAGACCGTCTTCCCCATCCTCTTCAAAGACAGCAAATACGCTTACCGACTGCCCATTGGGACGATGGAGGTAGTGGACAATTTCCCTTACCAGACGCTACGTGACTATTACGAGAAATGGTACCGTCCTGACTTGCAGGGCATCCTCGTGGTTGGCGATATTGACGTGGCTCAGGTCGAGGCCAAAATCAAGACTCTCTTCGGTCCCATCCGGCTACCCGAGCAACCGGCCGAGCGCACCTATTTCCCTGTTCCTGACAACGACGAGCCCCTTATCGCCATCGCCAAGGACAAGGAAATGCAAGCCCCGCAAATCATCGTGGCCCACAAGCATGACCCCTATCCTGACAGTGAGAAAAAACACATCGGTTATATGGGCTACAACTTCATGTTGTCCATAATTGAGAGTATGCTCAACGCCCGCCTTGACGAGCTGACCCAAACAGCTGACCCTCCTTTCATCGGTGCCGGTGCAGGCGAGGGTGACTTCATCCTCTCGAAGACCAAGGCCGCCTTTATGGGCTATGCCGCCTGCCGCGAAGACGGAATTGACACCGCACTCAGTGCTTTGAGCCGCGAGTTCCTGCGCGCCGCCCGCTTCGGTTTCACGCCCAGTGAATATGCCCGTGCCAAGGCTGACTACCTGAGTAACCTGGAAAAGGCGTACAACGAGCGCGAAAAAATCAAGAACGGAGAATACATGAAGCTGTATGTCCAGGACTTCATCGAAAACCTCCCGTCACCCAGCATCGAGCAAGAATTCAACATTATGAGCCAACTTGCACCTGCCGTTCCATTAGCACAGGTGAACGCCCTGTTCCAACAACTCGTCACGGACAAGAACCTTGCCATCGCCGTGTTCTGTCCCGAGAAAGAAGGCATGACCTATCCCACCGAAGCAAGCATACGCCGCGTTCTGGAACAAGTGAAAAGCGAACCGCTGGAAGCCTATGTGGACCAAGTGTCCGACGAGCCGCTCATGGCCAGCCTTCCCATCCCAGGAAAGGTCGTAGAATCCAAACCAGGTGTATTTGGTAGCACTGTCCTTACCCTGAGCAATGGTGTGAAGGTAGTCGCACTGCCTACCGCACACAAGGCGGACGAGATACTACTCCGCTCATTCAGCAACGGCGGCACTTCCGTCTTTGAAGAAAACGATGCCCTTCAGTTCAAGTACATCGACCAAATTGTCGGTCTGGGTGGACTGGGCAACTTCAGTGCCGTCAACCTCCAAAAAACGCTCGCCGGAAAGATTGCCTCCACCACCGCCTCCGTACGAGGACTGACTGAAGCCGTCAACGGCCAGTGCGCTCCGAAAGACTTTGAGACGATGCTCCAGCTGGTTTATCTCACCTTCACCGCTCCGCGCAAGGACGTGGACGCTTTCACCTCGTTCACCCAACGGCTGAAAGCACAGCTGCAGAATCTTACCGCCAATCCCGATGTGGCCTTCAACGATTCCGTCAACCTCGCCCTTTACGGCAACAACCCACGTGCCAGACGCATGGCAGCCACCGATGTGGACCGCCTGGACTATGACCATATCCTCCGCCTCTACAAGAACCGCTTCGAGGACGCTTCTGACTTCACCTTCTTCCTGGTAGGCAACATAGACCTGGCTGCCGCCACTCCTCTCATTGAGCAATACCTCGGTGCCCTGCCCTCTACCGGCCGTAAAGAACACTTCCGAGATGTAATGCCGATACGAAAAGGACAGTACAGCAACGTTTTCCAACGCGAGCTACAGACCGCAAAGGCCACTGAACTGCTGGTAAAGACGGGCACGATGGACTACACTCTGCGGAACGACCTGCTGATGGACATCACCGCCCAGCTCCTTACCATGGAATATACAGAAACCGTGCGCGAAGAAGCTGGAGGCACTTACGGAGTGAGCGTACAAGGCATGTTCAACCGTTTCCCCCAACCTCAAGCTCTCCTGCAGATCTATTTCGACACCAATCCCGAACGGCGCACGGAAATGGTGCAGCTCATTGAAAAAGGCATCAATGACTTTATCGCCCATGGCCCGAAAGCCGAGAATCTGCAACGCGTCAAAGAGTACTTGCTGAAAAAGTATGAACAAGACCAGAAGGAAAACGGCTACTGGGCCAACTGCCTCTATGAATACAGCTGGACCGGACTGGACGTGAACACCAATTACGTACAGACCCTCAATGCCCTTACGGGAACTGACCTACAAGCCTTCGCCCGTGTGTTCTTCGGACAAGGAGGCAGTATCGAAGTCAGCATGACATCGGGTGAAACCAAATAATCCTTCCGCCATGCTCTTTCTTGACCTCCGCAAAAACCAACGCCTGGCAGCCCGGCGAAGCCCCATGTTCGACAAGAACCGCTTCGCCAGGCTGCTCATGGGCTTTATGGTGGCCTTCTGGGCGGCCTACCTCGTCTTTATCGGGGTCATGCTTGCCCTGGCCTTCCGGGAAGGCATCACCAACCTGGAACCTTACCACGTGCTCAACAAAGGGTTGGTCATCTTCCTCATCATAGATTTCCTTCTCCGGCTGCTGCAAAGCACGCCGGTGCAGGACATCCGTCCGCTGCTCCTTCTGCCCGTTCCACGACGTAAGGTGTTAAGCTGCCTGCTCATCGAGTCAGCACTCGAAGGCTACAACTTTTTCTTCCTGTTCCTCTTTACCCCCTTTGCCCTGCTAACCGTCACCCGTTTCTACGGGATGGCTGGCGTGCTCAGCTACAGCGTGGGAATTTGGCTGCTCATGGTGTTCAACGGTTATTGGAGCATGCTCCTCCGTGTCTTGAAGCGACAACGCTTTGCCTGGATGCTCTTGCTCATTCCTATTTATGGCGGTTTGGCCTTGCTGGAATTCCTGCCTGAACAAGGTTGGGTAAGCACCGCCACCATGTATCTTGGCGAAGGTTACATCCGTGGTAATCTATGGGCTTTTTCCGGCACTTTGGCCGCCATCTTCCTAATGGGCTGGGTCAATTACGCCGTCCAGCTCCGCCTGGTACGGAACGAACTGTCCCGCGCAGAGGACACAGAAGTGAAACGCCTACGTGAATACCGTTTCTTGGACCGCTATGGCCGTGTGGGCGAATACATGCAATTAGAGTTGAAGATGGTCTTCCGCAACAAGGCACCACGCAGTCAGTTCTGGGGCTTTGTCCTCATCATGCTAATGTTTGCCGCCATCCTATCCTTCAACGTCTATGGAGAGAACAGCTACATGAACAACTTCGCCTGCCTGTACTGTTACTGCGTATTGGGCCTCATTACTCTTAGCCAGGTCATGGCGGTAGAAGGCAACTATATTGACGGCCTCATGGTACACAAGGAAAGCCTCTTCGACCTGATGAGGGCCAAGTATTACGTTCAATGCCTTTTTCTTGTCATCCCCTTTGTGTTCAGCCTGGCAGCTGTCATAAAAGGAACCATCCCCTTGCTCATGTCTGTGGGCTACCTGTTCTTCACTATGGGACCCGTTTTCGCCACTATGATGCAACTGGCAGTTTACAACAACAAAACCGCCCCCCTCAACACCGGCTTGATGGGACGCAAGCAAGGGAACAGCCTGTACCAGACTCTTCTGGTCTCTATTTGCTTTACGGTGCCCTTGCTCATCAACAAACTCCTCACCGTGTTCCTCCCCCCCGAAATGGCCTATATCGTCATGGGAGTGATGGGACTGTGCACTTTTGCCGTTCACAAGTATTGGATACGAAATATTTATGTCCGTTTCCTCCGTCGCCGTTACCATAACATGGAAGGCTTCCGGATGACCCGATGACTACCGAAAACAGTTGATTATGGAAAAGATTATTCTGACAAACCTACAAAAAAGCTACGGCGAAAAAATGGCCGTAGCAATATCTGAATGCCATATTGCCAAAGGCGAGCTAATTGGTCTCGTCGGCAACAACGGTGCCGGCAAGAGCACGCTTTTCCGGCTCCTGCTCGACCTGCTCCAACCCGAACAGGGCACTGCCTGTATTGATGGAGTGAATGTGGCCGTTACCGAGAGCTGGAAGGAAACCACTGGTGCTTATCTTGACGAAAGTTTCCTTATCGACTACCTTACCCCCGAAGAATACTTCTATTTCGTGGGCAAGATGTGCGGCCTTTCCAAACAGGAAGTGGACACACGGCTACAAAACTACACAGATTTCATGAACGGCGAGGTGCTGGGACAACGCAAGTACATCCGCAACCTGTCGGCAGGCAACAAGCAAAAAGTGGGTATCCTGGCTGCCTTACTGGGAAAGCCACAATTGTTGGTGTTGGATGAACCGTTCAACTTCCTCGACCCTTCTACACAGTCCGCTCTCAAGCAGCTGCTCCTTTCCTACCGCGAACAATCGGGTGCCACCATCCTTGTGTCGAGCCACAACCTGACGCACACAGTGGACATCAGCACCCGCATCCTGCTCCTGGAGCACGGACGCATCCTGCAAGACCTGCCAAATGCAAATGGGAGTGCTTCGGCTGAGTTAGAAAGTTATTTTTTTCACTGATCCACCATGAATCGTTCCAAATGTATTCCTGTCCTGGCGGCCCTCGTCGCACTCCTGTTGACCTCCTGTGCCACCAAGGCTCCCCACTACGATTTCCGAGAGCTGGCCCGCGCCGCCATCGCACTCGATCTGGACATTGCTCCGGAAGACAACCACCAACTGTATGTCACCGCAGCCGACTGGATAGGCGTCCCCTATCGAGCAGGCGGACGCGACCACCGGGGCACGGATTGCTCAGGACTGGTCTGCCAGCTCTTCCGGAAAGCTTACCACCGCACGCTACAGCCGAACGCAGAACTTCAGCGGACGAAAGACTGCCGGAAAATCAGCAAGAAGCACCTTCAGGAAGGGGACCTGGTCTTCTTCCATAACGGGTGCAACCGTCGGACCGCCTCCCATGTAGGCATCTACCTCAAGGGAGGACGGTTTATTCATGCCAGTACCACCCATGGAGTCATTGTCAGCCGACTCTCCGAACCATATTACCAGCGACACTGGCTGCAAGGAGGAAGGGTAATCAGGTAGCAGAAGAACCAGTTGTCATTCCAGCTATTGTTTCTGATAGAACCTCACCCAATCGATGTACATCTCGACCGGCAGTTCATCCGCATTCACCTCGCCGACCCACGAGCCACCCAACTGCATATCGAGCAGCAAGTAGAAAGGTTGCTGATGGAAGGGGAACTGGCCCTCCTGTTCCGTCTCTATGCGCGGATAGGTGAAAGTGTGCTGGTCATTGATGAAAAAGCACAGACTGTCAGGATGCAGTTCCACCGCATAAACATTATAATCTTCCGGCCGGATGCTTCCCGTACTGCCATGGGGTGGCGTGTCCTTGAAGCCCAAATCATAAGTATAATGTGTATGGATAGTCTGGTAAGCAATCGTATCATGACTCAGCCGCTCCATGATATCAATCTCTCCTCCCATTGGCCACTGTCCTTGTTCAGGAAGCATCCAGAACGCCGGCCAAGCTCCTTTGGCACCATTCAGTTTGGCCCGGATTTCCAAACGGCCCTCCATGAATGCCTTCTTTCCCTTTGTATAAACACCTCCCGTGAGATACGTCGCCGTATCACCCGACAACACATCGTTACGGATGCCCCGTAACACGAGGTTCCCCTCACGCACCTCAAAAAGCGGGTCATAATCGGACATGAAATTGTTCCAATCCGAACCTCCTCTGGGAATCTTGCTCCACACTTCCGGGTCGAACGATCCTGTCTGATTGAAATCGTCTTCCCACACTAATTTCCATTCTTTCTCCTTGGGAGAACAAGCGGCCAGTGCGGCCACACATCCAGCCACCATTGAAATCTTCATCAATCGTTTCATATTCATTTCTACATCAACTAAGAAGAGAGCCAGAAAAGCTACCACACCCACCCATCGGACAGGCTATATGTCAACTTCACCGGCTCCCCTTTATTTTGAGTAACTATCTCAGAATCTTATTCTTTGTTTTTTCCACAGCAGTTCTTGTATTTTTGTCCGCTGCCACAAGGACAAGGGTCATTACGTCCTACCGTTTTCTCGGCACGTACGGGTTCCTGACGTGCCTCTCGCGTGTCGCGAGCGGCAGCTGCCTTCTGCTCCTTGTCTACCAACTCAGCTTTCTCCTCACGGTACTGCTGGCGGGGACGGGCAGGTTCGGGTGCAGCCTGTTTCACCTCCTGAGGCTCCTGCACAGGAATCTGTCCACGCATCAATACAGAAATCGTATTGTTGTTAATCTTGCTCACCATTGCATCAAACAGGTTGACAGACTCCAACTTGAAAATCAACAGCGGATCCTTCTGCTCATAGCTGGCGTTCTGAACGGAATGCTTAAGTTCGTCCAGCTCACGAAGATTCTCCTTCCATGCATCGTCAATGGTGTGAAGCAGAATGGCTTTCTCGAACGACTTGACAATCTCCTTACACTCGCTCTCATAAGCGGCCTTGAGGTTGACAGAGATATTGTACATACGCTTGCCATCCGTGATGGGAATCATGATATTCTGATACATCTGTCCTTGGTTTTCATAAACAGACTTGATGACAGGCATGGCAATCTGTGCCATCCGCTCGGTCTTGCGCTTGAAAGCCGTCATGGCTGCCTGGAACAACATCTCCGCCAAATCTTCCTTTTTCTTGCTTTGGAACTCGTCCTCCGTATAAGGAGCCTCCATGGCCAGTACCTGAAGGATTTCCATCTTAGAGTCCTCAAAGTCAGCCTGGTCAACGGCGTTCCAGCAACGGTCCCAAATCATATCCACGATGTCCATACCGATGCGCTCACCCATCAACGCATGACGGCGCTTCGTATAAACTACCGTACGCTGCTTGTTCATCACATCATCGTATTCCAGCAAGCGCTTGCGGATACCGAAATTATTCTCCTCGACCTTCTTCTGTGCCCGTTCGATGGAGTTGGAAATCATCTTGTGCTCAATCATCTCACCTTCCTTGAAGCCAAGACGGTCCATGACAGCCGCGATACGGTCGGACGAGAACAGACGCATGAGGTCATCCTCCAACGACACAAAGAAGACAGACGAACCCGGGTCGCCCTGACGGCCGGCACGGCCACGGAGCTGGCGGTCCACACGGCGCGACTCATGCCGCTCGGTACCGATGATGGCCAGACCACCAGCCGCCTTCACCTCGGGCGACAGTTTGATGTCTGTACCACGGCCGGCCATGTTGGTGGCAATGGTCACAGTGCTGCTCTGTCCAGCCAAGGCCACAATCTCAGCCTCCTTCTGGTGCAACTTGGCATTGAGCACATTGTGAGGAATCTTACGCATCGTCAACATCTTGCTCAAGGTCTCGGAAATTTCAACAGAAGTAGTACCGACCAATACAGGACGGCCAGCCTCCACCATCTTGACCACCTCTTCGATGACGGCCTTGTACTTTTCTCGTTTGGTCTTATAGACACGGTCGTTCATGTCAATACGGGCGATGGGACGATTGGTGGGAATCACCACCACATCCAGCTTATAGATGTCCCAGAACTCGCCAGCCTCGGTTTCGGCCGTACCGGTCATACCACTCAATTTGTGGTACATGCGGAAATAGTTCTGCAGGGTGATGGTCGCGAAGGTCTGCGTCGCAGCTTCCACCTTCACACCTTCCTTGGCCTCTACCGCCTGATGCAGTCCGTCACTCCAGCGACGTCCGTCCATAATACGACCGGTCTGCTCGTCCACAATCATCACCTTTCCGTCCATCACCACATAGTCGGTATCCTTCTCAAACATCGTGTACGCCTTCAGCAGCTGGTTGATGGTATGCACACGCTCAGACTTAATGGCAAAATTAGCCATCAGTTCATCCTTGCGGGCCAGTTTCTCCTCGTCACTCAACTCGTGCATGTTCTCCAGTTCGGAAAGCTGTGCAGCTATGTCGGGCAGAACAAACAATGTGGGGTCTTGCGAATTACCGGTAATGAGGTCCACACCCTTGTCAGTCAGCTCAACGCTTTTTAGTTTCTCCTCGATAACGAAATACAGCGGTTCCACCGCCTCCGGCATACGCTTGTTATTCTGCTCCATATAGATTTCCTCGGTCTTCAGCATGCCCGCCTTAATGCCCGGCTCGCTGAGGAACTTGATAAGCGGCTTATTTTTCGGCAGTGCCTTATGGCTGCGGTAAAGCGCCAGAAAGCCCGCTTCCACATCTTCTTTCTTGTCAGAAGCAATCAGTCGTTTGGCATCAGCCAGGAATTGGGTGGCCAACTTGCGCTGTGCCTCCACCAGCCGGACCACCAACGGACGGAGCACTTCGAACAGCTGCTCTTCGCCACGAGGCACAGGACCAGAAATAATCAGCGGAGTACGGGCGTCATCAATCAAGACGGAGTCCACCTCATCGACAATGGCATAATTGTGCTTCCGCTGTACCAAATCACGGGGACTGGTAGCCATATTGTCACGCAAGTAGTCAAAGCCGAACTCGTTGTTGGTACCGAACGTAATATCGGCCATATATGCACGACGGCGGGCTTCAGAGTTAGGTTGATGCTTATCGATACAATCCACGGTGAGTCCATGGAACATGTACAGCGGGCCCATCCACTCCGAGTCACGCTTGGCCAAGTAGTCATTGACCGTCACTACATGCACGCCGTTCCCGGTCAGTGCATTCAGGAAAACGGGAAGAGTGGCCACCAGCGTCTTACCTTCACCGGTCGCCATTTCAGCGATTTTTCCCTGGTGAAGCACCACGCCACCGAAAAGCTGTACATCATAGTGGACCATGCTCCAGCTCATCTCGTTGCCGCCCGCCTTCCAATGATTCTTCCAAATAGCCTTGTCACCCTCAATGCGCACAAAGTCACGCCCCTCGCCGGCCAGACGACGGTCAAGATCGGTTGCAGTCACCACAATCTCTTCGTTTTCCGCCAAACGGCGGCCCGTGTCCTTCACAATCGCGAAAGCGGTAGGCAGCACATCGTTGAGTGCTTTCTCGTATTTGTCAAGCACTTCCTTCTCCAACTTGTCAATCTGAGCGAAGATAGGCTCGCGTTTTTCGATGTCAGTGGCCTCGACAGACGCTTTCAGTTCCTCTATCTTACGGTTCTCTTCCACTGCAGAGTCCTTGATATACTTTTTCAATTCCTCTGTCTTGGCACGGAGTTCATCGTGCGATAATTTCTGGATTTCAGGATAGACCTCCTTGACCTTCATCACCCAGGGCTGGATTTCCTTCATGTCACGGGTAGCCTTGTTCCCGAAAATCTTACTGATAAATTCGTTAAATCCCATAATATATGTATCGTTTTTATTATTTACTAAATGAATGAATATTAATGAAGAGAGCGGAGAGGACGAGACTGCCAGACAGCTCATACATCGTCCCTCCTGCACACATCACTTGCGGATGTTGCTCAAAGGAGAACAAGTCGCCGCATTCGGTGCACGAATACGAAGACAATGAGCCACCGTAGGTGCCACGGCTCCCATCGGAACGGGAGTGTAAATGACCTCAGGACGAATCGTGTTGCCGAAGAAGACCAACGGCATGGAGGAATACCCCTCACGCACCACTTCGGTAGTTTGCGAATACTCATCGATGACCGTCCATCCGGGCATGACTTCTACGTAGATGTCCCCCGAAAGGCTGGAATGAAAACTGTTACGGATTTTGTCGATACGCGGTGTCCACGCTCCCAGAGCCAGACGTTGGGAAGTATAAGCATCGCGCACGCCACTCATTTGCACGATAAAGTCAGCAGAACGGTCGAGAATCTCCGTCAGGTTCAGCTTCTTGTCCTCAATCAACTTATGATTGAGATAAATCTGCCGGTCGTACTGCGTCTCGACATACTGTCCCTGGCCGTAAAGGGCCATAAGATACATGTTGAGCAAAGCGCCACACCGTTTGATATGAAACTCTCCTCCCGGGATACGGAACTGCGACGGATCCTGCGGTTCAGGGTCTGTATAACCCGTAGAAGTAATCACGATGAGCGTATTGCGCAAGCCGATCTTCCGTTCCAACAAGTCCAACAGGTCGCCGATGCTGTTGTCCAACCGCACGTAAGCATCCTGTATCTCCATAGCGTACTCAGCGTTGGGCTTATGGTCGTAGTTACCAGCATAGTAGCCCAAGGTTAGAAGGTCGGGCACGTTATCCTTACCTATCTGGGTCTGTGCCAGACAGGCGTTGACCAGCCGGTTCACCTCATCATTGACATAAGGGCTCGTCTTGTACTTGCGGTATTTTTCACGACGTTCGGCGGTGAAATCGTGCTTGAAGGTCACCTGTTTGGAGGCAGAAGTGACAAAACGGTAGGAATTGACCGGCAGATAAGGGCCCCAAGCCACATTGTCAATGCGGAAGTCCAGTCCTTCACGGTCGTTATACGACGTAACCCAGTTGGGGAAGGATCCGTAATAGGTGGAACCGCTCCACTTGCCGGTATCATCATTGATCCAGAACGCCCCCTTAGCCGCATGACCGGCCGCCATCACCGCCATCTCGCGGGTAGGCGCTATGGAATACACCTCTGCGGCTCCCTGAGTGGCCACCATCAGCTCATCTGAGAGCGTGGACACCAGCAAACGCTGGGGTGACGTGCACTCGCCCGTATAGATGCCCATGTAGGAAGTGTCGTCCACACTCTTGATAATGCGCAACGTACTGCGGTCCATCCACCGTTCGGCAGGAATCCCATTATAGCAAGGAGTCGTTCCGGTATAAACCGCCGCCACCGATGAGGCCGCGTCAACGTTGATGAAGTCGTACTCGGCATTCCAATAGAACCGTCCTTCCTTCAGCAGCCGTTTGAATCCCCGCTCGCCATACAGCGATGAGAACGCCTCGATATAGTCAGAACGCAACTGGTCAATGGTCAGCCCCACCACCAGACGGGGAGCCGACGCATCACCGGTCTGGGCCTGCAGCGAGGACACCACGATGACGGCTATCAAAGAGGATAAGATACGTTCTTTCATTTACTGTTATTTCTCACTATTAATGCATGGCTTGCGGAGTTGACCAGCAAAGCCAGCGCCAAAGGTACAACCGTTAAATTAAATTCTTGACACTTCAGGGCAACTATTATCACAAAAATTGTTAAATAGAGCGAATTTAGCCCCGGATAGAGGTCTTTTCGGCCTTTCACAAGGCAATAAACCAGCACCGGAGCATACATCAAGGGCACCGGATTGAACAGCCAAAGCATCCAATTGGAACCCACCGTAGGGTGGACAGAGAAGAAAAAGAGGAAGGCGATAATACAGCCCGCCAATCCCTGCGCAACCATCAGCAGCACCTCCCAGGCCCAATACACCCGCCGATTCCGCCACTGAACAAGTGCCACGGCTACGGACACCGCCAGCAACAGGCAGGCACAGGTAAAAGGAGGCAACGGGAAAGCGGCTACGGAGGACTCGGCAGGAACATCCACGATAAGGGACTCACGAAGCACCAACGGCCGACAGTACCCTTCCTTATTAATAATGTAAGCATGGGCAGCGTAATTCTTCAAATAGAACGGCGAAAACATTTGCTGCCGTTGCCCGATCGGACAATCCGCCTCTGCGCCGAGACAAAGATCAATACCGAGCTCATTCCAGGCAGAGCCGGCAGTGAATTCGTGGACAATGCGGCGATACGTCTTTCCGGTCAGTGAGTCAGGATACACCACACGGCCTTCGATGGCCTTCTCCACCTGGTCACGGGCACGAGTGGTGCAGTTGTCATAGAAATAATTATAGCGGTACACACGGTTCTCCGGACGATAGTTCGTCTCCAACAGCTGCCAAAGCCGTAGTTTCTCTCCAGGAGTCAGGTTGAGCTCCTGTTCATATACAGAGGACCCGCGCAACGCATACTCACTCTCGAAATGCGGAAAAGGCATTACCCCCAGTTGGTAATCCGTCTCCCCTTTGACAAACCGAAGCACAAAATTGGGAGTACGGAAACTGAACATTCCATAATTGAACACAACATCCACCCCCCGCTCCGGACGTTGGCACCTCAGAGCGGTATGACCGAACAGCGCGTAAACCTCCTGCCCAGGCTCACAGGTGAGCAGCGAAAAGCGGATACTGTCTTGCGCCGGCAAGGCAGAGCACGACAAAACAGAAAGAGCCCACACGAGCAGGCATCGGATTTTCATCATCATTTTTCAGCAAACTTTGGTTCAGGCTGCAAAAGTACGCCTAATATTTGATAAGAATCAAATAAATTCTCCAAATTATTGCCGATAGTATTCTTTTTTTGCGTTACTTTGCAAACGAAAAACGAAATACGAACGTGAATTTAGTAATAGACATAGGCAATACGGTCGCCAAGCTTGCGGTCTTCGACCAAGACGAAGTGGTGGAAGTGCTGCGGGGTTCGAACCACTCGCTGGACTGCCTGTCAATGTTATGCGGCAAGTATCCCATCGAGCGGGGCATCATTGCATCGGTCATCACCCTGAGCAAGACCATCCGACGGCAACTCGCAAAAGCGGGATTCCCCGTAATGGAACTGACATGGAAGACCCCGGTACCCATCGAGAACCGATACCAGACACCGGAAACCCTGGGTATGGACCGACTGGCGGCAGTCGTTGGAGCCAACTACCTGATGCCCGGAAAGGACCTGCTGGTCATTGATGCGGGCACGGCAGTGACCTACGAGTTCATCGACAGGGAAGGACGCTATTGGGGAGGCAACATCTCGCCAGGCATCTATACCCGCTTCAAGGCGCTCTGTGCCTGCTGCGACAAGCTGCCATTGATTGACAAGGAAGGCGACCAACCCGACTTCGGCTACAGCACCGAAACGGCCATCCGCACCGGAGTCTTCAAGGGTATCGAGTTTGAAATAGCGGGCTACATCTCGCTCCTGCAAAAGAAATATCCCGGACTTTTTGTTTTTTTAACGGGCGGAGACCGATTTTCTTTTGATACAAACTTAAAAAGTATCATCTTTGCAGATAGATTTTTAGTGTTGAAAGGTTTAAACAGAATATTAAATTACAATGTCAAGTAAGAATGCACTCATTAGCGCCATGGTGATAGCCGGAGCGATGACCGCCCAGGCTCAGACCAGCACTAACTCTCCTTACACAAGGTATGGATTGGGCAACTTGTCCGACCGGGCCTTTGTAAGCAACGCCACTATGGGCGGTATCGGATACGGACTGCGCAACGGCAGCCACGTCAATACCCTGAACCCGGCTTCGTACTCGGCCGTGGACTCGCTGACGTTCATTTTCGACGCAGGAATGACACTCACACGTTCAGAATACGAAGAAAACGGCTTCAAGACCAACGCTAAAAACTCCACTTTCGACTATCTGGTGATGCATTTCCGTCTGGTACCCCGGTTAGGGTTTGCCATGGGACTGCTCCCTTACTCTAATGTGGGCTATAACTTCAGCCAGACGGCCAAGGTACCGGGCAACGACAACGTATCCTCTACCAGCTATTTCTCCGGTGAGGGAGGCCTGCACCAAGTGTTTGCCGGACTGGGCTTCAAGGTATTGCCCAATTTGTCGGTCGGTGCCAACGTAGGCTATCTGTACGGCAACCTGAAATACGCCACCTCCCTGAAACTGAACACCACGAGTGACGTGAGCAGTGTGTACAACCAAATCAACGTGAAGAGCTACATCGCCGAATTGGGTGCACAATATACCCACTCCTTCAATAAGGACAACCGCCTCACCATAGGTGCAGTCTATGGACTGGGGCACAAGCTCAACTCAACGGAGACAAAGGGCATCCAACTGATTGACAATTCCTCCAGCACGGTGGTTTCCTCCGACGAGGAAGTGGTGGAGGACGCTTATGGCATCCCTGCCACACTGGGACTGGGCGTGGCCTATCAGCGCAAGACCAACCTTACCGCCGGACTGGACTACGAGCTCCAGAAGTGGGGAAATGCCTATTATAACGGAGAAAAAGGGCATTACAACAACCGTCACCGCCTGGCGGCCGGACTGGAGTTCCTGCCCGATGTTTATGGACGCGCCTACTGGAAGCGCATCCGCTACCGTGCAGGCGTTCATTACACCTCCTCCTACCTGAAACTGCCCACGGGCGATGGTCCTAAGGAGTTTGGGGTCAGTGCCGGCTTCGGACTTCCCCTCCACCTCTACCAGCGCAACACAGTGCTGAGCGTGACAGGACAATACACCCGGGTGAAACCCTCAGCCGCACAGCAGCTCTCGGAAAACCGCTTCGAGATTAAGATAGGGCTGACCTTCATCGAGCGATGGTTCATGAAGTGGAAAGTGAACTAACCAACAACGCGTCAAGTGAGAATTAACCTATAAATAAACAACTAAATTTATATACGATGAAAAGGAAGACGTTTATGATGCTGTTTGCACTGTCAATGGGTACAACAGCTTTTGCTCAAACCGGATTAGCATCCGGTACAAGATTCGGTCATGGTGAAGACAGCTTGAACTGTCTGAAAAACATCAGCATCTACACCGAATATGTGAAGACCAACAACTTCAAGGATGCTTACACACCCTGGAAGGCAGTGTTCACAGAGGCTCCTATCGCACAGGTCAGCACCTATACCAACGGTGCGAAAATCCTGCGTGGATTGATTGCCTCCACCAAGGATGCCGCCCAGCAGAAGACCTATCTGACGGAGTTGATGGGAGTACACGACCAGCGTATCAAATACTTGGACCAGCTGAACCAGCTCGTGAAGCGTCCTGAGACCAAAGGCGCTATCCTCGGCATGAAGGCGCACGACATGATTGCTTTCTCGGGTGCCAACCTTGATGTGAACGCTGCCTACGCCATCGTGAAGGAAGCTGTGGACCTGGAAAAGGGCAACAGCGACTACTTCATGCTGCAGGACTTCATGGACATGTCATCAAAGAAGCTGAAAATTGACGACGCGCACAAGGAACAGTTCATCCAGGACTATCTGGCCGCCGCCGGTTATGTCGACGAGGCGTACAATGCCGCCACCAAGGAAAGCGCCAAGAAGAACCTGAAGACCGCCAAGGACAACGTGGACGCATACTTCATCAACTCTGGTGCCGCCTCTTGCGAGAACCTGCAGAACATCTATGGCCCGAAGGTGGCTCAGAACAAGACCAACCTGGACTACCTGAAGCAAGTCATCAGCGTGATGCAGCTGCTGAGATGCACTGAAGAGGAAGCTTACTTCCAGGCTTCGGAATTCGCTCATGCCATCGAGCCGAATTCAGCCACCGCTGCCGGCTGCGGTTACATGTACTACAAGAAGGGCGACCTCGAAAAGGCCATCGGTTACTTTGACCAGGCCATTGAGCTGGAAAGCGACCCGATGAAGAAGGCCGACAATTGCTATAACGCCGCTGTGGTACTGATGAGCAAGAAGATGTACGGCCGCGCCAAGACCTATGCAGCCAAGGCCATCTCGAACAATGCCAACTGCGGCAAGGCCTACATCCTCATCGCACAGATGTATGGTGCCAGCCCCAACTGGAGTGACGAGTCTGCCCTGAACAAGTGCACTTATTTCGCCGCCATTGACAAGCTGCAGCGTGCCAAGAGTGTGGACCCCAGCGTAGCTGAAGAGGCCGACAAGCTGATCCGTACCTACGCTGCATATACGCCGAAAGACGAAGACCTGTTCTTCCTCGGTCTGAAGAAAGGCAACTCCGTTACTATCGGCGGATGGATTGGCGAAACAACTACAATCCGTTAATCCGACACGTCATGTCAATCAGACACAACGAAAAGAACACTCGTTTATCCTCCTACATAACAGTTGCCGTTCTGGCAACTGTTATGTTGCTTTTTTTGCCGGCATGCGACGGGAAGAAAAAAAAACTGGCCGATGCGGTAACAGAACAGGACTCCATTCCCGACATGCGTACAACGGGAGTCTCGACCTTTATTTCCGACTCCGGACTGATACGCTACAAGATCATCACCTCCGAATGGCTGGTTTACAGCCGCGTGGACTCGCCTTACTGGGCGTTCAAGAAAGGAATCTACCTGGAGAAGTTTGACACCCTCTTCCGAGTGGACGCCAGCATCCAGGCAGACACCGCCTATTATTACGACCGCAAGAAACTGTGGGAACTGCGCAGCAACGTTCACATCCGCAGCCAGCGGGGAGACAAGTTCGACACCCAGCTGCTGTACTGGGACCAAGGCAAGGAACGCATCTATTCCGACCGCTACATCCGTATTGAGCAGGCCGACAAGATACTCACCGGCTACGGTTTCGAATCGAACCAACAGATGACCGAATACCAAATATTCAACAACACCGGTATCTTCACCATCGAAGACACCACCCCGGCCGACAGTGCCGCACAACGTTAGAAAATACTGTACCAAAAAACCATGGGACTATACATAGAGCTACTGATATCAATGACGTTTTCCGCCTTCTTCTCCGGCATGGAGATTGCCTTCGTCTCGTCCAACAAGCTACGATTCGAAATGGCGAAAGGCAACGACTTTACGACCCGCATTCTCTCCATCTTCTACCGTTATCCCAATAACTTCATCTCCACCATGCTGGTGGGGAACAACATCGCATTGGTCATTTACGGTATCTGGATAGCGCACATCATCGAAGGGTTCATCCCGACCGGCCATACGGTCAACGAAGCCGGACTTGTGGCGTTCGAGACCATCGTCTCCACCTTAATTATCCTGGTGACCGGAGAATTCCTGCCGAAGACCCTGTTCAAGATCAACCCGAACGCCACGCTCCGCTTCTTCGCGGTGCCCGCCTTCGTCTGCTACATCATCCTCTACCCCATCAGCCTGCTCTCGGCTTTCGTGTCGCGCAGCCTGCTGAGGCTCACAGGCACCCACATCAATAAAGAGGCGCAGGACAAGGCGTTCACGAAGGTCGATCTCGACTACTTCATCCAAAGCAGCATCGATGAGTCGAAGAACCAGAACGAGATAGACACCGAAATCAAGATTTTCCAGAACGCGCTCGATTTCTCCAACGTCCGCATCCGTGACTGCATGGTGCCGCGCACCGAAGTCATCGCCATTGAAGTGGGCGCCACGCTGGAAGAACTGAAAGATACATTCGTCGCGAACGGCATCAGCAAGGTGATTGTCTATAAGGAGAACATCGACAACGTCGTGGGCTACATCCACTCCTCAGAGATGTTCAAGACGCAGGCCGACTGGCGCAAAAGCATCCGGTCCATCCCCATCGTGCCCGAAACCATGAGTGCCCATAAGCTGATGAAGCTCTTCATGCAGCAGAAACGGTCATTGGCCGTGGTCGTGGACGAGTTCGGCGGCACTTCGGGCATCGTGGCACTGGAAGACCTGGTGGAAGAAATCCTGGGAGACATCGAGGACGAGCACGACATAGACTCGTACGTGGCGAAAGCACTCGACAACGATGAATACATCTTCTCCGGACGGTTGGAGATAGAGCGGGTGAACGAAGAGTTCGGACTGGACCTGCCCGAAAGCGATGAGTACCAGACCATCGGCGGACTGCTGCTGCACGAATATCAAAGCATTCCCAAGCCGCACGAAGTCATCACCATCCAGCACTACCAGTTCCGAATTATCAAGGCCACGGCCACCAAAATCGAGCTGGTAAAGCTGAAAGTGAACAAATAACGCATTTTTTCGCACGAAAATGTAGTGCCGAAACGGCATTTTTTGTATCTTCGTGCCCTAAATTCGGATAACCGAAAAAACAATAATAAAATAACAACATTTCAATGGCAACTTTACAAAAAATCAGAAGCAAAGGACCCCTGTTGGTCATTGTTATCGGTCTTGCCCTTTTCGCCTTCATCGCAGGCGATGCCTGGAAAGTGCTCCAGCCGCATACCGGCAAGCAGAATGTAGGAGAAGTGAACGGAAACGCTCTTTCCGCACAGGACTATCAGAAACTGGTGGAAGAGATG
>JAQXRG010000056.1 GCA_029218405.1 Bacteroidales bacterium | reverse complement strand
GATGACACAGATTCTTCTGCCGGCCATCGCTGCCTGCAAGGTGTGGATAACAGCCTCCCAGCCTTTTGTCAACACTCCTTCGGCAGGGACGGAAGGAGTCAAGTCATAATTTCTATTGCGCATAAACAGATAGTTTTAGTTGTTTTTGGCAAAGTTATCCCTTTACGGACAGCCGGGAAACGCATTATTTTCCAATTTTCTTGTATTATATGCTGATTCTGATTATTTTTGTGGCAAACGAAGTCGAACCATGGCACGAATCAAAGAAGGTTTCAAAGGCGAACGCATGCTGTCTTTGCCGGACGACATCCTCCGTAACTACAGCCGCCATCCGCTGGTACAACCGCTCTATATCCGCAAACTGGGATTCTTCCCGAAAGTGATGTACCACTATGTCCAGAAAGACGGGGGGACTGACTACTGCATGCTGATTTATTGCGTAGCCGGCAAAGGCTGGTACAGCCTCAACGGAAAGCCGGCCCACCCGGTGGAAGCCAACCAATACATCATCTTCCCGCAAGGAGTGCCTTACCGGTTCTGGGCCGACGAGGAACATCCCTGGACCATCTATTGGATTCACTTCGAGGGGGCAATGGCCACCCACTTCCTGCCTTCGCCCATCATGCCCCGCACCATCCTGCCGGGTAACACGTCACGCCTGCAAGACCGTCTGGAACTGTTCGAAGAGATTTACAGCAATTTCTCCATGGCCTACACCAAAGAGTACATGATTCATGCCTCCATGTGCCTGTATCCGTTTCTGTCCTCCTTCCTGCACGTAGAGGCGTTCCGCCACTACAAAGCGGTGTCCCGCCATGACCAGACCTTCTCGGCACAGGTCATCCACTACATGCAGGAAAACATCTCGAACAACCTGAGCCTGGAGGAGCTGGCCAAGAATTTCAACTATTCGTCCTCCCACTTCTCGGCCCTGTTCCAGAAAGAGACCGGCTATTCTCCCATCAACTACTACATCCAGCTCAAGATAAGGAAGGCCTGCCAGTACATTGAACTGACAGGCCTGAAGTTTTGCGAGATTGCCCAGAAGGTGGGGTTCGACGAGCCCTCTTATTTCACCCGCATTTTCACCAAAATCATGGGGATGTCGCCTTCCGACTACCGCAAGAAGAACTGCTGAGGCTGGAGGCTATTCTCCCCGTATGCCCCATTCCTTATTGGGCGTGTCACCCATCTCCAGCACCAGACGTCCTCCCTTGAGCAATTCAGAAGCAGGGAAACAGAACGTGTCCAGCGGCTGGCCGTTCAGCTCTGCCCGCTGCACATATTTGTTGCTGCGGGAAGCATGTTTGGCCTCGATGGTGAACGAAGCGCCTCGGCCATAACGGCCGCCCAAGTCAATGACTGTCTTTTCAAAAAGCGGACTGGCAATCTCGTAAATGGGGTCTACCCGACAACCGCCATCGGTCTGAAACAGTCCCAACGCCGCCATCACAAACCAAGCACTCATCTGCCCCTGGTCTTCATCGCCCAGATAGGCGTTGGCAATGCCTGCCCCGTAATACCGGTCGATAATGGAACGCGACCATTTTTGGGTCAGCCAAGGCTTGCCCGCCCAGTTGAACAGAAAGGCGAAATGCATGGACTGCTGGTTGCCCTGCACCACGGGATAGTCCCAATACTGGTCGTTCGGCGCATTGTATCGCCACGGCTCACTGGCCTCGAAACCCCAGTTCAAGCGGTCGACAAACGCCTCCTTGCCCATCAGGCCTATCAGGGCAGGCACGTCCTGCGGCACGAAATAGCTCAGCTGCCAGGCGTTTCCCTCCACATAATGCTGGTTGCTGCCCGTGCGGAACGGGTCAAAATCGGAAAGGAAAACACCCAGCGAATCCCGCATTTGGGCATAGCCGTTGGCCGGATTGATGGCATTCTTCCACCAATAGCCCCGCTCGTTGAAGGCCGTATAAAGGGAATCGTGTCCCAGGGCTTTCGCCATCTGCCCTACGGTCCAGTCATCGTAAGCATACTCCAGCGTGTTCGAGAAGCGTCCCTTGTCGAAAGGCACATAGTGGTACTGCAAATAAGCCACCAAGTCACGGTTGCCGGCAAATCCGCCGGCCATCGGTGCCGCCGGGGTCGTCTGCATCTTGATCATGGCCTGCAAGGCTTTCTCGGAATCGTAGTCACGGATGCCCATCTGGTAGGCAGACACCAGCAACGGTATCTCGTGTTCGGCCACCATCACCGGGATGTATTCCATTCCTGCCGGACCTTTTGCCAGCCAGCCGTTGGCATCGTACATGGCCAGCTGGGAGTGTACCCATCGCGAGCTCCACTCCGGTGTCACCAGGTTCCAGAACTGGTTCAGGTTCCAGAACGTGTTCCAGAAAGCGTCACACCCCAACGCCCGCTGATGCGGGTCGTCGAACTTACGCACCTGTTCATCGGCCGACACCCATTCACCGTTGACGTCGCTCCACGTGTTGCGCGCCATCGCCCGGTACATGTTGGTATAGAAACGCACCTTCTCCAGACGGTCTGCGGTCGTGATGCGTACGCGGTCGAAAATCTGGTTCCACACCTCCTTCTGGTGCTGCACTACGGCAGCAAAGTCCCAGCCGAACGGCGTGCTGATTTCTGTCTGCAAGTTCTCGGCGGCATTGGCCGTGCTGACCAGCGAGATGCCTGTCCGCACCTGTACGACCGGGTGCTGACGGGTGTCGAACTCCACGTACATCCCCGCCTCCTTCAAATCCTTGCCGTCGAGCGCAGTGCTTGAGAGCAACGCTCCGTCCTTCCATCCCCCTATCTTGTGGATGGGCGCATCGAACTCGATGACAAAATGTACGA
>JAQXRG010000055.1 GCA_029218405.1 Bacteroidales bacterium | reverse complement strand
ACCTACGGATTCCGGAATGGCCGTTACGTCCATCACCTGGAAGCCGGGTACGAAACCGGTACCGTTGCCGCTGAAACTCTTATACTGGTAGTCCTTGAACTCGTAGGAGATGTGACCGTCAATCGAGTGCTTGCCGAACATCTTGTTCACCAACAAGTTGTGGTTGGTATAGCGGCGGGTCGTCTCGCCGCGTCCTTCGTACAGACGGCCCGACACTCCCTGACCGCTGTTAGAGCGGGGGTCGGTATAGCTGTGGCTGGACGAGCTGATGAGGCGGTAGTTGTTCACCGAGGTGAAGCGCAACCAGTCGGTCAGTTTGATTTCAAAGTCAAAGTTACCCATGAACTCGTAGTTGCGGGATTCGCTGTAGTTGCCGTATTGAAAGTCCAGCAGGTAGTTGGTCTGCTGTGCGTTCACCCAGCCGCTGTAGCGGTGGGGCACCAGGTCGCCTTTTTCATCGTAGGGGCTGTCCCACGGCAACATGGAGTACATGGAGGTGACGGAATACTGCTGGTCGTAGATGTCACGACGTGAGGCACTGACTGCCGGCTTGATGGTCAGCCACTTGAACGGCTTGTAGGCTGCGTTGAAGCGGAAGTTGTAGCGGGTGTAGTCATAGCCTTTCACGGCACCTTCTTCATCGTAGTAGCCCAGTGAGAAGTATGATTGCAGCTTGTCCGAGCCCCCGGAAATAGAAATGTTATAGTCTTGTGTGAAGCCCGTTTGGGTGGCCAGGTCCCACCAGTCGAAGTTGCTGTTGCGCAAGTCCTTGTTCCAGCGGGTAAACGAGATTTCGTTGGCGTTTTGGAACGAAGCGTAGTAGTCATACAGTTCGGCACCGTTCATCACTTCCAGGTTGCCATTGTTCAGGGTGCTGATACCCAACTTGGCGGAAGCGTTGATTCGCATCTTGCCCTCACGTCCTTTCTTGGTGGTGACTACGATGACACCGTTGGCGCCTTCAGAACCATAGATGGCGGTGGAGGCGGCATCTTTCAAGATGGTCATGCTCTCGATGTCCGACGGATTCAGGTCGCCGGCACTGCTACCCACGATGACACCGTCGATGACCCACAACGGGGCCGTGCCACCACTCAGTGAGGCTTGTCCACGGATGACGACAGCACCACTCGCACCCGGCTGGCCGGAACCAGGGGCCACATACACGCCCGGTGCCTTACCGTTCAACATGTTTTCTACGGACGGAGAGGTGATGTCTTTCAGTTTGTCACTCTTGATGCTGTTCATGGAGCCGGTCAGGCTCTCCTTGCGCTGGGTGGTGTAGCCCACAACGATGACTTCTTCCAAGGTCTCGGTGTCTTCCATCAGTTTGATGGTCTGCTGGCCGGTCGTCGCTTTCACTTCGATGGTCTTGTAGCCGATGTAAGATACTTGGAGGGTGGCGCCGACCGGTGCGTCGATGGCGTACTCACCGTCGATGTTGGTGATGGCACCGTTGGTCGTGCCTTTCACGATGACGTTCGCGCCAATAATCGGGTCACCGGTCTTGGCATCCAGGATGATACCTTTCAGTTTGGCAGTCTGCTGCACAATGGCGGATGCATTGGCGGCATCGGCTGCGGATGGAAGGGCAAAGGCAGAGAGGGTACTCATGCCGAGCATACCTGACAGAAGCAGGTACTTTCCACTACGGGTAGCTGTTTGGAATTCCATAATGATTGGGTTAGGGTAATTAATAAGTTGGTTACTAACAAAAGGGCCAAGTACCGGTGGTACTTCTGCCAAGAAAACCGACTATTCCGATGTAATTCACAGACTTCCCTACAGATAAATTAATAAAAGGAATCAGAATTTTATACTATTGACAGAATTTTCCTTATAAAACTTTTGCTATTTTAAAAAATGTATCTATCTTTGTCTGTCCATTTAGTGGATGGCATAAGTACCACCGGAACTTTATTGAACCGACTTGTCCTTGTAGAAGGAAAAAAATGCCGGTTGTGACAAACGCTTCCGCTCGGGGAAAACGTTTGCCACAACCGGCAGGTGTAGGTGCATCGTTGGCTTAGATGGACAGCTCCTTCAATACATTGACCAGTTCGCGGTCGATGGGCTTGTCGTTCTTGATGGCCTTGGTGAAGGGGACATAGACAATCTTGTCGTTCTCGATACCAATCATCACGTTGCGCTGGCCTTCCAATAACGCTTGGATGCTTGCCACGCCCATGCGGCTGGCGATGATGCGGTCGTGAGCTGTGGGTCGGCCGCCGCGCTGCAGGTGGCCAAGGATGGTGACACGCACATCGTACTGCGGGTACTCATTCTTCACGCGCTCGGCGTAATGCATGGCACCGCCTGTAATCTCACTCTCGGCCACGAGGACGATGGAGCTGCTCTTCGACTTGCGGAAGCCGTTCTTGATGAATTCCTCCAGCTGGTCCACCTCGGTGTTGAACTCCGGAATGATGGCGGCCTCGGCACCGGCGGCGATGGCGCCGTTCAGGGCCAGGAAGCCTGCGTCGCGTCCCATCACTTCCACAAAGAACAGGCGTTCGTGGGAGGTGGCGGTGTCGCGGATCTTATCGACTGCGTCGAGGATGGTGTTCAATGCCGTGTCGTAGCCGATGGTGGTGTCGGTACCGTAGAGGTCGTTGTCGATGGTGCCCGGCAGTCCGATGCAGGGCACGTCGAACTCCTGGGCCAGGATGCGGGCACCGGTCAGCGAACCGTCACCGCCGATGACCACCAGTGCGTCGATGCCTTCCTTCTGCATGTTCTCGTAAGCCGCCTTACGTCCTTCGGGAGTCTTGAACTCCTTGCAGCGAGCGGTCTTCAGGATGGTGCCTCCCAACTGGATGATGTTGCTGACGTTTTGCGTCTTGAACTCTTGTATCTCCCCCGTAACCAGTCCTTTGTAGCCACGGTAGATCCCTTTTACTTGCAGTCCGTTGTAGATGGCCGAACGGGTGACGGCGCGGATGGCTGCGTTCATACCCGGAGCGTCTCCTCCTGAGGTGAGGATGCCAATGCATTTAATCGTTCCCATATTGTTTCTTGTTTTGATACTGTGTGCAAATTTAGGTATTTAGCCGGAAAAACCAATCATTTCTCCCGGAAATTTTCGAGGATGCGCTCCTTGCAGGCCTCCATCAGCCATTTGGGGGTGGAGGTCGCTCCGCAGATGCCGACGAACGCCGGCTCGGTGAGGAGCGAGGGGTCTATCTCTTCGGGCTGGTCCACCTGGTAGGAGCGGGGGTTCACGGCCTTGCATTCGCCGTAGAGGATCTTCCCGTTCGAGCTCTTGTGGCCGCAGACGAAGAAGATGAGGTCGTGCGCGGCGGCGAACTTCCGGATGTTGGGCATCCGGTTCGCCACCTGACGGCAGATGGTGTCGTAGTACTCGAAGGTGGCGCCGGGGCGGATGTGCGCCTGGATGTAGGCGACAATCTGCCGGAACTCGTCGAGCGACTTGGTGGTCTGCGAGTAGAGGCGGATGTCCTTGCTGAAGTCCAGTCCGGCGGCTTCCTCCACCTTCTCGATGACGATGGCCTTCCCTTCGGTTTGTCCCACTAAACCCAGCACCTCGGCGTGGCCGTTCTTCCCGAAGATGACAATCTGCTTGTCCTGTCCTTCCGGGGTGCTGTCCGCCTCGCGCTTGATGCGTTGCTGAAGGCGGAGCACGACGGGGCAGGTCGCGTCAATCAGGGTCAGCCCGTTGCGCTCGGCGATGCGGTAGGTTTCGGGCGGCTCGCCGTGCGCGCGGAGCAGCACCTTGGCGCCTCGCAGCCGGGCGAACTCCTCGTGGTTGATGGTGATGAGGCCCATCTGCTTCAGCCGCTCGCACTCCTGTCCGTTGTGGACGATGTCCCCCAGGCAGTAGAGCGTGTCCCCCTTGGCCAGTTCCTCCTCCGCCTTGCGGATGGCGGTGGTCACGCCGAAGCAAAAGCCCGACCCTTCGTCTATCTCTACCCTCAGCATTGCACTACCTTATTATATTGTTCCTTCAGCCATGCTTTCTGCTCGGCGATGGTCAGGTGGCTGTTGTCGAGGAGCAGCGCGTCGTCCGCCTGCCGCAGGGGACTGACCGCGCGGGTCTGGTCGATGCGGTCGCGTTCTTCCACGTTGCGCAGGATGTCCTCGAAGGAGGCCTCCTGGCCTTTCGCCTGGAGTTCGTCGTAGCGGCGCTGGGCACGGATGGAGGCGGAAGCGGTGACGAACACCTTCAGCTCGGCGTCGGGGAAGACGGCGGTGCCGATGTCGCGCCCATCCATCACGATGCCTTTCTCACGGCCCATCTCCTGCTGCTGGCGGACCAGCATCTCGCGCACGAAGCCGATGGCGGCCACTGCGCTGACGTGCGAGGCGACCTCCAGGCCGCGGATGGCGTCTTCCACCACCTCGCCGTTGAGGCAGGTCATGGGGCGTTGGGTGTCGGGGTTCAGGCGGAAAGTGATGTGGATGTCGTCCAGGTGGCGGCGTAGTTCGTCTTCGTTCACGGTGCCGTCGGTGCCGATCCAGCCGTTGCGCAGGCAGTAGAGGGTGACGGCACGGTACATGGCGCCGGTGTCGATGTAGATGTAGCCGATTTCCTGGGCCAGATCCTTCGCCATCGTGCTCTTGCCGCACGAGGAGAAGCCGTCGATAGCAATGATAATCTTTTTCATGTTCGTAGTCGTTATAAAGATGGAGGCTTCAAAGATAGTCAAAAAGTTCGGAAGGAGCGGCGGACGGAACCGGTTTTTTGCCGACAAATGGGGAACGAAGGAAAGAAAATGAAAAAAACGGTGGGGCGGTGGATTTTTTCCTTAAAAGATGATGGCGGTTCCAAATATTTGTGCTACATTTGTCGGCAGAGAATTCATTAACCAATTAAACGTATTTATGGAAGTTAAAAAATCGCCTAAAGCGGACCTTGAGGGTAAGAAATCCACATGGTTGCTCGTCGGACTGGTACTGACGTTGGCAGTACATTTTGTGGCGTTCGAATGGACAGAACGCGACAAAAAGGTGACTACCGATACCGGTATTGTAGAACCGACATTCGAAGAAGAAATGGTTCCTATCACCGAACAGGAAGAACCCAAGCAGGCTCCTCCTCCTCCCGAAGCCCCGAAGGTGGAAGAAGTGCTGCAGATTGCTGAGAACGACGCGAACGTAGAAGAATCTACCATCGCCACGACCGAAGATACCGGTCAGGCTGTGGAAATCAAGTACACTCCGGTAGAAGTGGAAGAAGAAGAACCGGAAGAACAGCAGATTTTCCAGGTGGTAGAGGAAATGCCTGAGTACCCCGGCGGTATGGGCGAGTGCTTGAAGTTCCTTGCCAAGAACATCAAGTATCCCACCATCGCTCAGGAAAACGGGGTGCAGGGTCGTGTCATCGTGCAGTTCGTGGTGAACAAGGACGGCTCTATCGTGGATCCGGTGGTCATGCGTAGCGTTGACCCCTACCTCGACAAGGAGGCTCTCCGTGTGATCAAGACCATGCCGAACTGGAAGCCCGGCAAGCAGCGTGGTAAACCGGTGCGCGTGAAATTTACTGTGCCTGTAACCTTCAAGCTGCAGTAAGCTCGTAACTACCGCTAAGGATAATAAGAAGGCTGCTCTGCTTAGGGCAGCCTTTCCTGTACCAACCTAAACCTATTGACTGTATGAGACAACAAAGCAGTGAACAGCTGATGAAGGCCATCCATGCCTACATCGGTGCCCTTTCCTATTCGCGGGAGCCACAGGGGCTCTACGACCCGATAGAGTACGTGCTCGACATGGGCGGCAAGCGGTTGCGCCCTGTCCTGATGCTCTTGGCCTATAACCTGTACCGGGAAGACGTGGAACGCGTCTATCCGCAGGCGGCGGCCATCGAGACCTACCATAACTTCACGTTGCTGCACGATGACCTGATGGACAACGCCGATATGCGCCGGGGCGTGCCGACCGTCCACAAGAAATGGGACGCGAACACGGCCATCCTCTCGGGTGATGCAATGCTGATTCTTTCCTACCGCTTTCTGGCGCAGGAATGCTCGGCGGAGGCACTCCCGCAGGTGATGGAGGTGTTCGGACAGACCGCGCTGGAAATCTGCGAGGGACAGCAATGGGACATGGAGTTCGAACGGCGCGACGATGTGACCGTGGAAGAGTATATCGAGATGATCCGGCTCAAGACATCGGTGCTGCTCGCCGGTGCGCTCAAGATGGGTGCCGTGCTGGGAGGAGCGCCGGCGGAGGACGCCGAACGACTGTACCGCTTCGGAGAACGGATGGGGCTGGCTTTCCAGCTGCAGGACGACTACCTGGATGTCTATGGCGACCCGGCCACGTTCGGCAAGAAAATCGGTGGTGACATCCTGTGCAACAAGAAGACCTATATGCTGATTACGGCCTTGCAGCTGGCGGAGCCCGATGACCGGAAGGCCCTCGAAGGCTGGTTGGCGGCTACGGACGCAGACCCTGCGGAAAAGATCGTGGCGGTCACCGCACTATATAATAAGGTAGGTATCGCGGAGCGGTGCCGGGAGAAGATTGCCGCCTACTATGCCGAAGGGCTGCAGAGCCTGGAGGAGGTAGGGGTAGAGGCCGCCCTGAAGCAGCCGCTGAAGGACTATGTCGGCCAATTGATGAACCGCCAACTTTGAACCGACGATGCTGACACTGGTTGACACCCATACCCACTTGTACACCGAAGAGTTCGACGAGGACCGTGATGCGGTGGTGGCCCGTGCGTTTCAGGCGGGGGTCACCCGACTGTTCATGCCCAACATCGACGACACGACGGTGGAACCGATGCTCCGGCTCTGTACGTCGCATCCCGGCTGTTATCCGATGATAGGACTCCATCCTACGTCGGTGGGGGCCGACTGGCAGGAGCGGTTGGCGAGGGTAGAGGCGTGGCTGCACGGCGACACCCGTTTCTATGGCATCGGCGAGGTAGGCATGGACCTTTACTGGGACAAGACCTACAAGGTGGAACAGATGAAGGCGCTCGACGTGCAGGTGTGGTGGGCCTTGGAGCACCGCCTTCCCTTGGTGCTCCACTGTCGGGAAGCCTATGCTGAACTGTTGGAGGTGCTGGCTCCTTATAAAAAGGAAGGACTGACGGGCATCTTTCACAGCTTTACCGGTGGCGATGAGGAACTGGTGGCCCGGCTGCTCGATTACGAAGGGTTCATGCTCGGCGTGAACGGAGTGGTGACCTTTAAGAAAAGCACCGTGGGCGAGGCGCTGCAGGCGGTGCCGCTGGACCGGGTGGTGGTGGAGACAGACGCTCCGTACCTGGCTCCGGTGCCCCATCGGGGAAAGCGGAACGAGAGCGCGTACGTGGTGGAGGTGGCGGCCCGACTGGCTCAGGTTTACCGGGTGTCGCTGGAGGAGGTTACACGCCGAACGACCCAAAATGCCTTAAAAGTGTTCAAAATTGAGGGGTGAAGTTTTTAAAGTATATTAATTTTAGCCTAAATGAAAAACTTTTGTGGGCAGAATAGTAGAGAAGACGAAAAAAAAGAATACATTTGTGACTGAAATCGCTTGCGGTTTGCGAATTTATTTGTAATTTGCACCCGATTTAAGAAATGAGGTCCTTCAGAGGATGTAAAAGGAGAGATGCTCGAGTGGTTGAAGAGGCACGCCTGGAAAGCGTGTATACGCCAAAAGCGTATCACGGGTTCGAATCCCGTTCTCTCCGCAAGAATGAAACAAGGAAAGAGAATAATAACTATTTATAACTATTAATTAATTAATCTTAAAAAATTAGACACACAATGAAAAAGTTATTCGCAATTCTTGCAGTGATGGGAGTCCTCTCGTTTGGAACGACTCTGACAGCTATGGCTCAGGACGAAACAGCTCCGGAAGCAACAGAACAGACAGCAACTGTAGCCGCTGAAGAAGGTGGTTTGCACAAAGAGTTGAAGACCAAGTTTATCGAAGGTGACGCTGGCTTTATGTCACTGCCTGCCATCGCTTTGGTCATCGGTCTGGCTTTCTGTATCGAACGTATCATCTATTTGAGCTTGGCTGAAGTGAATGCTAAAAAGTTGATGGGTAAAGTAGAAGCCGCTTTGGAAAAGGGTGACGTAGAAGGTGCCAAGACCATCTGCCGCAACACTCGCGGTCCGGTTGCTTCTATCTGCTACCAGGGTCTGATGAGAATCGACGAAGGTCTGGACGTTGTTGAACGTTCGGTAGTATCTTACGGTGGTGTGCAGGCCGGTTACCTTGAAAAGGGTTGCTCTTGGATTACCCTGTTCATCGCAATGGCTCCGTCTCTCGGATTTATCGGTACCGTCGTTGGTATGGTCATGGCCTTCGATAAGATCCAGCAGGCTGGTGATATCTCTCCGACAGTCGTAGCAGGTGGTATGAAGGTGGCCTTGATCACTACTATCTTCGGTTTGATCGTAGCATTGGTTCTTCAGGTATTCTACAACTACATCTTGTCTAAGATTGAAGCTATCACAAGCCAGATGGAAGATTCTTCTATCACCTTGTTGGATATCATCATGAAGTATAACTTGAAATATAAAAAATAATTAGGACATGGCTAAGTTATCATATAAAGCGTCCTACTACGTTTTCTATGTCCTTATTGCATTGACTTTACTTGTATTGGGACTGTTCTTCGGAGTAGGATACACGAATCCGGTAGGCGAATACAACGCCCCCGAGAACACTGAAACCCTGATGTACTTCATGTACGTGATGTTTGGTTTGTGTGTGCTTGTAACTGTTTTGGGTGCTTTGGCACAGTTTGGAATCTCTTTGAAAGACAACCCGAAGGCTGCCGTGAAGTCCTTGCTGGGACTGGCTCTGTTCGCAGTGGTGCTCATCATCGCTTACGGCATGAGCTCTGCAGAACCCCTGCTGATGGCCAGCGGTGAGACTTTCACTGACGCTTCCCTGCTGAAGTTGTCCGACATGATGTTGTACTCCATTTATGGATTGTTCACGATTGCAGCCGTGGCTACTATCCTGAACCTGACAGGTATCTTTAAAAAGTAAACGTTTAGAAAGTAAGTAAAATGGCAAGAAAGAAAAAAACGATGCCGGGAATCAATTCCAGTTCTACGGCGGATATTGCCTTCATGTTGCTTATTTTCTTCCTGACAACAACATCAATGGATACTGACCGTGGTCTCGCGAGACGCCTGCCGCCTCCCCCCGAGAACAAGGAACAGAAGGACGATATTATTGTTAAGGAGCGCAACGTTCTCCAGGTCCGCCTCAACAAGGACGACCAGCTGATGGTGGGCGGAGAATGGGCCGAGATAAGCCAACTGAGAGCAAAAGCAAAGGAATTCATTGCCAATCCGAACGATGATGAGAACATGCCCGAAAAGCATGCGAAGAACATCCCCTTCTTCGGTGACGTGATGATTACTGAAAAGCATGTTATCTCTGTGCAGAATGACGTGGGTACCAGCTACGAAGCGTACCTCCAGGTGCAGAACGAACTGGTGGCAGCCTACAACGAATTGCGTCAGGAACTCGCTTCCAAGCAGTTCGGCAAGGACTTGGCTGACTGTTCCGAAGACGAGAAGGACGCTATCGCACAGTACTATCCGCAGAAGATTTCTGAGGCAGAACCTAAAAAGTATGGAGGAAAATAATTATGGGAAAATTTAATAAGACAGGTAAGCGGGGCATGCCGGAGCTGAATACTTCTTCGTTGCCCGACCTTATCTTTACCATGTTGTTCTTCTTCATGATTGTAACAACCATGCGTGAAGTTACTTTGAAGGTTCAATTCAAAGTGCCGCAGGCTACTGAGCTCGAAAAGCTGGAGAAGAAATCGTTGGTATCGTTCATCTACATTGGTAAGCCGATGCCTGAGTTCCAGAAGAAGATGGGTACCTCTGACCGTATCCAGCTGAACGATAAGTTCGCAGAATCTTCGGAAGTGCAGGACTACATTTACCAGGAACGTGAGAACATGAAGGAAGAGGACAAGCCGTACATGACGGTTTCGCTGAAGGTGGATGCCAAGACCAAGATGGGTATCGTGACCGAAGTGAAGCAGGCTTTGCGTCAGGCATATGCGTTGAAGATTAACTACTCTGCTACTCAGCGTATGTAATCCGATTCTTTGGATATAAAAAAGGATGCTCATTGGAGCATCCTTTTTTTATGCCTGTCGGTGCCGTTGGCACCGGCTTTACAGGTTCTCTTGGGTCAGCAGTTCGCACTGCTTCTCCTGCAGTAGGCTGATGCAGTGTGGCAGGTCGTTCGGCTTGATGACCACATGGGCGGCCTCGTTCTGCGCGAAGGCATACATGTACTCGATGAAGATGTTCTCTTCGGCCAAGTACTCCAGAATGGTGGCTAAGGAGCCGGGGGTGTTGGCGCAACTCAGGCAGAGTACGTCGGTGGACATCACCGCGAAGTCGCGGGCACGCAGCACTTCCACGGCCTTTTCCACGTCCGATACAATCAGGCGCAGGATGCCGAAGTCGGCGGTCTCCGCCATGCTGAAGGCATGCATGTTGATGCCGTTCTGCCCCAAGGTACGTACCACTTCGTTGATTCTTCCGGTCTTGTTCTCCAAGAAGACGGATAATTGTTTCACTGTCATATCGCTTCTGTTTTTAAGGTTAAACCAGTTTACGTTTGTCAATCACGCGCTTCGACTTTCCTTCGCTGCGCTGGATGCTGTTGGGCTCTACCAGTTTCACTTCGGCACTGATGGAGAGCACGCTCTTCAGCTTGTCCGAGAGCTTTTTCTTCAGGCCCAGCATGGTGCCGATGTCGTCGCTGAAGAAGTCGCGGCGTACCTCCACCTGCACTTCGAGGGTGTCGAGGTTGTTCTTGCGGTCCACTACCAGCAGGTACTGCGGCTCGAATTCCTTCATCTCCAGGATGACGCTTTCCACCTGCGAGGGGAAGACGTTGATGCCACGGATGATGAGCATGTCGTCGCTGCGGCCCATGATGGGGGTCATGCGGACGTTGGTACGGCCACAGGGGCATTCGCCTTCCATCAGGGCGCAGAGGTCCTTGGTGCGGTAGCGCAACAGGGGCATGCCTTCCTTGGTCAGGGTGGTGAACACCAGTTCGCCGGTCTGTCCGACGGGCAGCGGCTCCAGGGTGTCAGGGTCGATGATTTCAGGGAAGAAATGGTCTTCGTTGATGTGCGACCCGTGCTGTTCCTCGCATTCGTACGACACGCCCGGGCCCATGATTTCGCTCAGGCCGTAGAGGTTGTAGCCTTTCAGCCCCAGGCGCTGCTGGATTTCCTGTCGCATGTTCTCCGTCCAGGGTTCCGCACCGAAGGCACCGATGCGCAGGCTCAGGTCGTCCTTGCTCAGTCCCATGCGTTCGGTGACCTCGGCTAAGTAGAGGGCGTACGACGGCGTGCAGGCGATGCCTGTGATGTTCAGGTCACGGATGAGTCGCAGGTGCTTTTCCGTATTGCCGGTCGAGGCCGGGATGACGGTGGCACCCATGTTCTCCACGCCGTAGTGGGCGCCGAGTCCGCCGGTGAACAGTCCGTAGCCGTAGCTGACGGAGAAAGTATCGTGGCGTGTCACACCATAGGCGGTGAGGCTGCGCGACATCACTTCCGACCATATTGCCAGGTCGCGGCGCGTATAGCCTACGATGGTCGGGTTGCCGGTCGTGCCCGATGAGGCATGCACACGGACAATCTCCGACGCAGGGGCGGCCTGCAGTCCGTACGGATAGTTGTCGCGCAGGTCTTGCTTGGTGGTGAAGGGCAGTTTCACGATATCGTCGATGCTACGGATGTCTTCAGGCGAGAGATCCATCTCCTGCATCTTGTGGCGGTAGAACGGTACGTTGTGGTACACGTAGCTTACCAGTTTCTGTAAGCGTTTGCCTTGCAGCTCACGCATCTGCTCGCGTGGCATACATTCTTTGTTGGGGTTCCAGATCATATTTCAGTTGTTAGGGTTTAGGGTAAAGTTCGGATTCGTTGTTCGGGTGGTCCGCTTCGAAGGCCTTCATCCGTTCTTCCAGCACGGGGTAAAGCTCCTCGCGCATCCGCGACGTGCAGGCCCGCACGCCGTCCTGCTCGCTGCCCGTGGTGGACAGGGAGATGCTGCTCACGCCGTAGTACATCAATTCCTTCAGCAGTTCACCGCCGCTCAGTCCGGGATAGCCCAGGGTGAAGAAGAAACCGTCGCCCACCTTGTCGGTCACGTCGTGTGAATAGACGATGTGGAAGCCGTGGTCGGTGAAGATTTTCTTCATGCGGCTGGCACGGCGTTCATATTCGCGGGTGTCTTCCACAAAATCAATGTCGCCGCTGACCGAGCGTTCGAGCATCTCCGCCATGCCGTACTGGGTGGTGGCGGTGCAGCCCGAGGTAATCATGTAGAGGATGGAGGCGATGAACGTGGGGCCGAACACGCCGGTGTTCTCGTAGCGCTGGGCAAAGGCCGGGAACTGGCGGTCGAACAGCGCGTCGGACACACAGGCCAGTGCGATGCGTTGGCCGGCATAGCTGAAGATTTTCGAGGCCGACAGCATCAGGATGTAGTTGTCGGTGTAGCGGGCTACGGTCGGCACGAAGGGAGCCTGGTAGGGCCGTCCATAGGGATGACGGAAGTCCATGCAGAAGTAGGCCTGGTCTTCCAGTACGATGACATCGTAGCGGGTGGCCAGCTCACCGATGGTCCGCAGTTCTTCCTCTTCCAGGCAAATCCACGCCGGGTTGTTCGGGTTGGAATAGACAATGGCGGCGATGTCGCCCCGCTGGAGGAAACTCTCCAGCTTGTCTTTCAGGGCCGTGCCCCGGTAGTCGTGGATGTCGAACAGCTCCCAGCCGATGCCCAGGATGCGCAGTTGTGACTTTTGGATGGGGAAGCCGGGGTCAATGAACAGCACCTTGTCCTTGCCGGGTATCCGTTGGGTGCAGGCGATGAACGCCCCGAAGGACGCGCACACCGACCCGGTGGTCGGGATGCAGGCGCGGGGCGAGATGTCGATGTTGACGAAGGCCTTGACGAACCGTGAGGCGGCTTCCTTCAGTTCGGGCACACCGGCGGCAGCCGGATACTGCGCACCCAGTCCCTTGTCGAGGGCGGCCTTCTCGGCAGCAATGCCGATGCGGTTGGCGGGCAGTCCCGGCGAGCCCTGGTCCATGCGGATAAAAGGAATGCCCGTCAGTTCTTCCAGCCGGGAGGCCACCAGCAGCACGTCGCCGATGGTGGCGTTCGCCAGGTCCGCCACTTTCATGTCACGGGCCACCTGGGCGACCAGTTCTTCGGAGAATACGCGGCTCATAGGCATTGGGCATGAAGTTGTTTCACATAGTCATAACCCAGGTCGAACGCCTGCTGGTTCAGGCTGACTACCGCCTCTCCCTTCACGGCAAAGATGCGTGCCACGCTTTCCCGCAAGGTGGGGGCGTCGAGCACCTTCAGGAACGCCGCGGCGGCCCCCAGCAGGATGACGTTCGCCGACTTGGGCATCTGGTGCTCCTTGGCCAGCTGTTCCACATCCAAGGCCACCACGTGCGGCTGCGCGTCCAGTTCGGCCAGCAGCGCGTCCACGTCCGGGTAGTTGGGAATATTCACAAAGGGGGCCGAGGAAGTGATGATCCACCCTTCCTTCGAGAGGTAGGGCAGGTACCGCAAGGCTTCCATCGGTTCCAGCGAGAGGATGAGGTCGGCGTTGCCCAAGGCGATGAGGTCGGAGGCGATGGGCGCGTCGCTCAGCCGGAGGTTTGACTGTACGTCCCCGCCCCGCTGGCTCATTCCGTGTACTTCGGCTTGTTTCAGGTTCAGTCCCATTCGGGTAGCCGCTTCCCCGATGATGGTGGCGATGGACAGGATGCCCTGTCCACCCACACCGGAAAGTATGATGTCTGTTTTCATTTCTTTGCTGCTCTTTTCTGTTTCAACTTACGGTTCAGGGTCTGCATGCACTCCCGGCGGGGGATGATGACCGACACTCCGTTGTAGTCGATTTCCTCGCGCAGGATGCGGGTGATTTCCTCCATGTTCTTGGGCAAGGGCACCACCACCCGTACGTGTTCAGGCTCCACGCCCAGTCCCAGGCAGATGGCCTCGAACTTGTTGGTGCCTGCCGAGTCCTGTCCGCCGGTCATGGCGGTGGTCAGGTTGTCCGAGATAATGACGGTGATGTTCGCACGGTCGTTCACGGCATCCAGCAGGCCGGTCATGCCCGAATGGGTGAAGGTGGAGTCGCCGATGACCGCTATCGAGGGGAAGCAGCCGGCGTCAGCGGCCCCTTTCGCCATGGTGATGGAAGCACCCATATCCACACAGCTGTTCAGCGCGCGGAACGGGGGCAGGGCACCGAGGGTGTAGCAGCCGATGTCGCCGAATACTTTTGCGTCGGGATAGCCGGCGATGACCCGGTTCAGGGCATCGTACACGTCGCGGTGGCCGCAGCCGTTGCAGAGAGCGGGCGGACGGGGAACCACGTGCTGGGCCGTTGCGAACACTTCTTCGCACGGCAGTCCCAACGCCTTGCGTACTGTGTCGGGAGTCAGTTCTCCCGTACGGGGCAGGTCACCGCTCAAGCGGCCCTTTACCGTATAGGTGGAGGGAAGGATTCCCTTCAGCTGTTCTTCCACGAAGGGCTGTCCTTCTTCGACGACCCACAGTTCTTCACAGGCGTTGGCCAGGCGGGTGAGGGCTTCTGTCGGCAGTGGGTACTGCGCCACCTTGACCAACGGGAAGGGGCAGCCGTCCGGATAGTTTTCCATCACGTAGT
Source organism: Bacteroidales bacterium (assembly GCA_029218405.1). Lineage (GTDB taxonomy): Bacteria > Bacteroidota > Bacteroidia > Bacteroidales > Bacteroidaceae > Phocaeicola. The sequence continues at coordinate 55,177 of JAQXRG010000055.1, read as the reverse complement.
TGTAGCCGATGCCACACGCCACGATTCCCTTTGCGGCTTTTCCGTCGGTGGGGAAGGTGAAGCGGTTGAAAGGCGAGTGCTCCGCACGTTCCAGCAGGTCCGTCTGTGCCTCGATGACCTTCAGGTAACGGCGGCGGGCATTGCCGGGCAGCAGCACCCAGTCGGTGGGGACGGAGGCTTTTCCGGTGCAGGCCACCGGTGCGGCGGTCTCCTTGACAGCGACATTGGCCCGTGAGTGGGCCATGCGGGTCGTGATGCGCAGCAACACGGGCAGTCCGACCGTTTCCGAGAGGTCGTAGGCGAAGTCCATCATGTCGTACGCCTCCTGTTGCGACGAGGGCTCCAGGATGGGCACCATGGCAAACTTCCCGTAGAACCGGGAGTCCTGTTCGTTCTGCGACGAGTGCATGGATGGGTCATCGGCCGCTACCACCACGATGCCACCGTTCACGCCGGTCATCCCGGCGTTGACAAACGCGTCGGCGCAGACGTTCATGCCTACGTGTTTCATGCAGACCAAGGCTCGCTTGCCGACGTACGACACGCCGAGCGCCGCCTCCATGGCGGTCTTCTCGTTGGTGCACCAAGAGCTGTGGAGTCCACGCTCGCGGGCCAGGGGAGAGGCTTGGATAAATTCAGTGATTTCAGTCGAGGGCGTTCCGGGATAAGCATATACTCCTGAAATGCCGGCATGTAGGGCGCCCAGCGCAATGGCCTGGTCGCCCAGCAGTAAATGTATCGTCTTGTTTTCCATAAGCAGTTGGATTAGTCATGGGGAGGAATACGTTACGAGCGGACGAAAGGATCCGCGTCGTCCAGTACCGGGAATTTCTCCCGGAAAGCTTCAAGGACCGTCAGGTCAATGTCCGCCACCGCTTCGCATGCCGTACCGTCCGCACAGGCAGCTAAGGTCTTGCCGTACGGGTCGATGACCGCGCTGCCGCCGTTGTACTGGCAGTACGGGTCATGGCCGGTGCGGTTCACAGCGGCCACGAAGCATTGGTTTTCGATGGCGCGGGCACGGAGGAGTGTCTTCCACACCTCGATGCGGGGAATGGGCCAGCTGGCCACGTACAGTATCATGTCGTAGTCTTTCCGGTTGCGGGCGAAGACCGGGAAACGCAGGTCGTAACAGATCTGCAACAGGATGCGCACGCCGTCGTGCCGCACGATGACCCGTTCCGTGCCGGGTGTGAACTGCTTGTGCTCGCCGCCGTACGTGAAGAGGTGATGCTTGTCGTAGCAGTCCACCTGTCCGTCGGGATGCACGAAGTGGAAGCGGTTGTAGAACCGTCCGTCCTGTTCGATGGCGATACTGCCCGCGATGGCGCACTGGCGTTCCGCCGCCTTGCGCTTCATCCACGCCACCGTGTCGCAGTCCGCCGGTTCAGCGATGCCTTGCGGCTGGGTGCAGAACCCGGTGGAGAACATTTCCGGCAGGATGAACAAGTCCCCATCGGGATAGCGGTCGATGATTGCGTCCGCTTGGCGGACATTTGCCACGGGATTTGCCCATTCAATATCAGTTTGCAATAGAATTGTTTTCATTTCTTTCAAGGTTTTGTGGCCAAAGATACAACTAAAAACCGAGAATGCGGGCAAAATGGTGAAAATTCTATGCAAACGGGCGGATTCAGTGGGCGCGCGGTTATTTCGCGCCTTCCGTCAGCTTTCGTTCCAGCTCCTCGGCGGTGAGGCGCAGGTAGAACCGTCCTTGGTAGGCGATGGAGATGTTTCCTGTTTCCTCGGACACGATGATGGCCATTGCGTCCGTTTCCTGCGAGACCCCCATGGCCGCCCGGTGGCGCAGTCCCAGCTCCTTGGGAATGTCCAGGTTGTGCGAAACCGGCAGGATGCAGCCCGCCGCTTTGATGCGCTTGTTGCTGATGATCATCGCCCCGTCGTGCAGCGGACTGTTCTTGAAGAAGATGTTCTCGATGAGCCGCTGGTTGATGTTCGCGTCAATCACGTCGCCCGTGCGCACGATGTCGTCCAAGGGGAAATTCTTCTCGATGACGATGAGGGCGCCCACCTTGCCTTTTCCCATGCTCATGCACGCCATGACGATGGGCATGATGTCTTCCTTGCTGGCTTCCCCTTCCCGGTCTCCCCGGAAGAAGCGCAGGATGCTGATGGTGTGGTGGCGCGAGCCGAGCGTGAGCAGGAAGTGACGGATCTCGTCCTGGAAGAGGACAATCAGTGCCAGGGCCCCCACGCTCACCAACTTGTCAAAGATGGAGCCGAGCAGCCGCATCTGCAGCACCTGCGACACGATGATCCAGATGACGATGAACACGAGGATGCCCACGAACACGTTGAGCGATCCGGAGGATTTCATGAGCTGGTAGCTCTTGTAGAGCAGGTAGGCCACCAGCAGGATGTCCAGGATGTCTTTCATCCCGATAAGGCTGAAATCGAATGGCATGGCCGTATGCGGTTAATGGGTGAACTGGTTCATCTTCGTTACAATCCGCACGGCTTCCACCGCCGCCTTCACATCGTGTACGCGCAGGATGTCCGCTCCCTTCTGCAAGCAGAGGGTGTCGATGACCGTCGTGCCGTTCAGCGCGTCCTCTGGGGTTCCTCCCAGCAGCTTGTATATCATGGACTTCCGCGAAACGCCCACCAGTATGGGCAGGCCGAACGAGGACAGCTCCTGCATCCCGGCCAGCAGTTCGTAGTTGTGGTCCAGTGTCTTGCCAAAGCCGAAGCCCGGGTCGAGGAGGATGTCTTTCGCGCCCAGGTCACGCAGCTTCGCCACTTTCTCCGAGAAGTAGTACATCACCTCTTTCACAATGTTGTCGTAGTGAGGGTGCTGCTGCATGTCCTGTGGGGTGCCCTGCATGTGCATCATAATATAAGGTACGCGAAGCTGGGCCACGGTGCGGAACATGTCGGCATCCATTTCGCCGGCGGCGATGTCGTTGATGAGAGCCACTCCGTATTCCTCCACGCACATGCGAGCCACATCGGCACGGAACGTGTCCACCGACACTACGGCTTCGGGATGGCGGCGGAAGATGATTTTCAGTCCGTTGCGCAGCCGTCGCATTTCTTCTTCCGCCGGGATGTGTTCGGCGTTGGGGCGCGACGAGTAGGCGCCGATGTCGATGATGCTACCGCCTTCGGCAAGGATTTGGTCGGCCCGTTCCGCGATTTCCGTTTCCGTCTGCTTGCGGCTGCCGCTGTAAAAAGAGTCGGGCGTCACGTTCAGGATGCCCATCACCTGTGGGGTGGAGAGGTCCATCAGTCGTCCGTTCACGTTGATAAATCGGTTCTTTTGTCTCATCGTTCTGTTGGGTTAGAAAACTCCGCAAAGGTAGCGACAATAATTGGTTTTTTCGTGCTCTTGTCCTGTAAATTATTTCTGTGGATGATGGTTCTTTCCACCGAAGTCGTTATCTTTGCTCCCGCATATTAGAGTGACTGACCATGAGAGTATCCAACCATAACGTAAAAGAACTGAATACCATGAATACCCTGTTTCCTTTCGCACGACCCCTGTACGTCATGCTGAAACCCGCCGGTTCGCTGTGTAACCTGCGCTGCAAGTATTGCTATTACTTGGAGAAGAACCATCTGTACACGGATGTGAAGAACCATGTCATCACCGACGAGCTGTTGGAGAAGTTCGTCAAGGAATACATCGAGGCGCAGCTCACCCCCGAGGTGCTCTTTACCTGGCACGGCGGCGAGACCCTGATGCGACCTCTCTCGTTCTATCAACGCGCACTGGAACTGCAGCGTCGGTACGCCGGAGGACGGCAGATTGACAACTGCATCCAGACCAACGGGACTTTGCTCACCGACGAATGGTGCCGCTTCTTCAAGGAGAACCACTTCTTGGTGGGACTGAGCATCGACGGCCCGCAGGAGTTCCACGACGAATACCGCCGCACGGCGACCGGCAAGCCGACCTTCCGTCAGGTGATGAAGGGCATCGAGCTGCTGAACAAGCATGGGGTGGAATGGAATGCGCTGGCGGTGGTGAACGACTATAATGCCGACTATCCGTTGGAGTTCTACCGTTTCTTCAAGCAGATAGGTTGTCATTACATCCAGTTCTCGCCGATTGTGGAGCGCAACATGACGCGTGCGGACGGCCTGCGGCTGGCACCGGGCATGCAGGAAGGCGGTGAGCTGATGGACTTCTCCATCCGTCCGGAGCAGTGGGGGAACTTCCTCTGTACCATTTTTGACGAATGGGTCCACCACGATGTGGGCGAGTATTTCGTGCAGTTGTTCGACGCAACCTTGGCCAACTGGTGCGGTCAGGCTCCCGGCGTGTGCATCCTCGCCAAGGAGTGCGGACATGCCGGAGCGATGGAGTTCAACGGCGACCTTTATTCGTGCGATCACTTTGTCTATCCCGAGCACCGTCTGGGCAACCTGCGCGAGCGGACCATCACCGAGATGATGTATTCGGACCAGCAGAAGGAGTTCTCGCGGATGAAGAGCGAGCGGTTGCCGGCCCAGTGCCAGGAGTGCAAGTTCCTCTTCGCCTGCCACGGGGAGTGTCCCAAGAACCGTTTCGTGCGTGATAAGTACGGTAATTTCGGGCTCAACTACCTGTGCAAGGGGTACCACCAGTTCTTTGAGCACGTGGCTCCCTATATGGACTTCATGAAGAACGAGCTGGACAACCAGCGTCCGCCCGCCAATGTCATGAAGTGTGTGTTTGTCAAGTGACGTTTCATCAATCATCTACTATAACGAGAGCATGGAAATAGAAGAACTATACCGATTGTTCGAGGCGTGCGGCGAGGTGACCACCGACAGCCGCCGCTGTCCGGAGGGGTCGATGTTTATCGCCCTGAAAGGAGAGAATTTTAATGGCAACGCGTTTGCGGCGCAGGCATTGGCTGCCGGCTGCCGGTATGCGCTGGTGGATGAGGGTGCGTATGCCGACCCTGCCCGCCCGGAGATTGTGTTCGTGGAGGACGGATTGCGGACCCTGCAGCAGCTGGCCCGTTTTCACCGCCGCCGCTTGGGCACCCGTATCATCGGGGTGACCGGTACCAATGGAAAGACCACTACCAAGGAACTGCTGGCGGCGGTGTTGCGGCAGAAATACCGTACATTGGCCACACAGGGCAACCTGAACAACGCCATTGGCGTGCCCCTGACCTTGCTGCGGCTGACGGCAGACGATGAGGTGGCCGTGGTGGAGATGGGAGCCAGCCATCCCGGGGACATCCAGGAACTGGTGGAAATCGCCGAGCCGGACTATGGATTGATTACCAATGTAGGACTGGCTCACCTGCAGGGCTTCGGCTCGTTGGAAGGGGTGGTCCGCACCAAAGGGGAACTGTACGACTTTCTCCGCACCCGGGAGCGGTCGGTGGTGTTCTTGCAGAACGAGAATCCTTACCTGAACGAGATGGCGCATGGCTTCCCCTGTGTCCGCTACGGACAGACGGCCGGACTGGCGGTAAGTGGGGAAGTGGTGGATTGCTCGCCCTTCCTGCGGTTCCGCTGGACGGCCGATGGGGCGACGCACGAGGTTCAGACGCAGCTCATCGGAGCCTACAACCTCGACAATGCCTTAGCCGCCGTGGCAGTGGGACGCTATTTCGGGGTGTCCGACGCACACATCTGTGAGGCACTGGCCGCATACGAGCCCCACAACAACCGTTCGCAACTGAAGGATACGGGACGTAACCGCCTGATTATCGATGCTTACAATGCCAATCCTACCAGCATGATGGCGGCCTTGCGGAACTTCTGCCGGATGAATGCCCCGCAGAAGATGGTCATTTTGGGCGACATGAAGGAACTGGGAGAGAGCAGTGCCCGTGAGCACCGCCGGATTGTGGACGAGCTGCAGGCATGCGCCTTCGACCGAGTCATCCTGGTCGGCTCGGAGTTTGCCGCCACCTGCCCTCCCTATCCGGTATGTGGACAGGTAGGCCAGGTGAAGGAACTGCTCCATCAGGCTCCCCCACAAGACTGCTGCATCCTTGTCAAAGGCTCCAACAGCATGAAGCTGGCCCAGCTGGCCGACTGTGAGGACCTCTGATTACGCCTTCGGCGAAAGTCCCATTTCCGCCGCTTTCGCCAACAAGAACGCATACGCGGCATCGTGCTCGTTGGGGATGACGCCATCGAGGATCGCATCCTTGATGGCGCTCTTCAGCGTACCGACCTCGCGACACGGCTCCAGACCGAACACCTGCATGATTTCCGCCCCGTCCACCGGTGGCTGGAAGTTGCGGATGCGGTCCTTTTCCTCCAGGTCTTTCAGTTTCTGGCGCACCAGCTTGAAGTTGTCGAGAAAGCGTTGCTTGCGGGCCTCGTTCTTCGAGGTGATGTCCGCCTCGCACAGCATCATCAGGTCGTCGATGTCATCACCTGCCTCGAAGAGCAGCCGGCGTACGGCGGAGTCGGTCACCTCCTCGTCGGCGATGACGATGGGACGCATGTGCAGTCCCACCAGCTTCTGTACGTACTTCATCTTCTCGTTCATCGGCAGTTTCATGCGGCGGAACAAGTCCGGAATCATCCGTTCGCCGATGTAGTTGTGGTTGTGGAACGTCCAACCCGCCTTCGGTTCCCACCGCTTGGTGCGGGGCTTGCCGATGTCGTGCAGCAAGGTGGCCCAGCGGAGCCACAGGTTGTCGCTGACGCGGGCGATGTTGTCCACCACCTCCAAGGTATGGTAGAAATTGTCCTTGTGTCCCCGTCCGTTCTTCACCTCCACGCCTTGCAGGGCTGTCAGTTCGGGGAAAATCAGTGCCAGCAGGCCGCAGCGGTCCAGGTCCACGAACCCTTTGGAAGGGACAGGCGCCAGCAGAATCTTGTTCAGCTCGTCGGCGATGCGCTCCTTCGAGATGATTCCGATGCGTTCGCGGTTACGCTCCAGCGCCTCGAAGGTCTCGTCTTCGATGTAGAAGTTCAGCTGTGTGGCGAACCGGATGCAGCGCATCATGCGCAGGGGGTCATCGCTGAAGGTGATGTCAGGGTCGAGCGGAGTACGGATGATGCGGTCCTCCAGGTCCTCTACCCCTCCGAACGGGTCCACCAGTTCGCCGAACCGTTCCTGGTTGAGGCACACGGCCATAGCGTTGATGGTAAAGTCCCGCCGGTTCTGGTCATCCTCCAAGGTTCCGTCCTCCACCACTGGCTTGCGGCTGTCGTGGCTGTACGATTCTTTGCGCGCGCCCACAAATTCCACTTCCGTGTCGCGGTATTTCACCTGTGCCGTGCCGAAGTTCCTGAATACCGACACGTGAGCGCCCTTGCCCAGTTTCCGGCCCAAGGCTTGCGCCATCTCAATGCCGCTGCCCACCACCACCACGTCAATGTCTTTCGAGGGGCGTTGCAGCAGCAGGTCGCGTACATAGCCCCCCACCACATAACACTCCAAGCCCATCTCATCGGCGGTCTCGGAAATCAAACGGAATATCTTTCCTGTGAAATGCTCTTTCAAATTCATGTATTTTCTGTTCTGATTGGGCCGCAAAATTACAAAAAAAAGAGGAGTCATGAGGGGAAATGCCAATTAAAAATTGTATTTTTGCATCCACTCGAAACAATATACATCGCACACTATGAACAAGAAAATGCTATGGCTGGTCGCGGCAGCCTTCCTCCTGGGAGGCTGTGACAGCGACGGAAAGAAGGCCGCCCAGTTGCTGGAGCAGGCCGAATCGGCGTATGCCGAGGGCGACTACAGTATCGCCAAGCTGCGGATTGACAGCCTCCGCAACACGTATCCCAAGGCGTTCGACGCGCGGAAGGCAGCCATCGGACTGATGCAGCGGGTGGAGCTTGACGAGCAGCGGAAGACATTGGCTTACTTAGACAGCCTGATGGAGCGGAAGCAGGCTGCTTTCGATTCCATCAAGGGGCAGTTCGTGCTCGAAAAGGACACGGCCTATCAGGAAATCGGCAACTATTTCTATCCCACGCAGGTGGTGGAGAAGAACACCGGCCGCTCGTTTCTCCGCGCGCAGGTCAGCGAGCGGGGAGAGATGTCGCTAACCTCCATCTATTGCGGGAGCGGCATCCACCATACGTCGGTCAAGGTGAGCGTGTCGGGCGACACGTACGCCGAGACACCAATGTCGCCCGACAGCTATGAGACCACCGACCTGGGACGTGCCGTCGAGAAGGCGGATTATAAGCTGGGAGCTGACGGCGGTGTGGTGGCGTTCATTGTGGCGAATCAGGACAAGAAGCCGCTCCGTCTGGAGTTCGTGGGCGACCGCAACTACAAGACGGTGATGCAACCTTCTGACGTGAAGGCGGTGGTGGCAGTAGCCGATTTGGCACGAATCCTTTCCGGCATGGAGCAGATTCGCCAGCAACAGCAGGAGGCGCGGCTGAAAATCCAGTTTGTGCAGCGGAAGATGCAGGAAAAAAGCGGGGAATAAGCCATGCGGTTAGAGAAGTACCTTCGTGAGCTGCCGGCAGGAGCCATCGCCGATACGGTCAACCGTCGGTTAGAGACCCACGCGCGCCTGATTGTCACCGCTCCTCCCGGGGCGGGCAAGTCCACCTTGCTTCCGCTCACCCTCCTGCAGGCGGTCGAGGGCAAGGTGCTGGTGCTGGAGCCCCGGCGGATAGCGGCGCGGCAGATTGCCGAGCGCATGGCCTTCATGCTGGGCGAGCCGGTGGGCCAGACCGTCGGTTATCGGGTACGCTTCGAACGGAAAGTGTCGGCGGACACCCGGGTGGAGGTACTGACGGAAGGCATCCTGACCCGTTTGTTGGTGGAGGACGCCACGCTCGACGGCGTGTCGGTGGTCGTTTTCGACGAGTTTCACGAGCGGAGCCTGCAGAGTGATGTGGCGCTGGCCTTGACCCGCGAGGCGCAGCGCGTGCTCCGGCCCGACCTTCGCATCGTCCTGATGTCCGCCACGATGGATACCGACACGCTCTGTCAGGCACTGGACGCGCCGTTGGTGGAAAGCGAGGGGCGGATGTTTCCGGTGGCCATCCGCTACGGCGAGGAAGCGGACGAACGGCAGTGCGCCCTGCAGGTGGCACGGGCTGTCAGCCGGGCGCATCGTGAGCACGAGGGGGACATCTTGGCGTTCTTGCCCGGACAGGGAGAAATCATTCAGTGCAGGGAACTGTTAGAGAATACGTTGGGGACGACCCAGGTCTATCCGTTGTACGGGCTGTTGTCGCCGCAGGAGCAGCGGACCGCCATCGCTCCCTCCGCCCCGGGTGAGCGGAAAGTGGTGTTGGCCACCCCTGTGGCAGAGACTTCCTTGACCATCGAGGGGGTTCGTACTGTCATTGATGCCGGATTCTGCCGCACGATGGTCTTTGACCCTCGTAGCGGACTGAGCCGGATGGAGACCGTCCGCATTTCCATGGACATGGCCCAGCAGCGCAGCGGTCGCGCGGGGCGCGTGGCCGAGGGAACGTGTTACCGGCTGTGGTCGAAGGCTACCGAGCAGCGGATGGCCGAATGCCGGACCCCAGAAATCTGTGAGGCTGACCTGGCATCCATGTTGCTCGATATTGCCGCCTGGGGCGGGGGAGAGGTGGAACGGCTGCCTTGGCTCACGCCGCCTCCTGCCGCTCACGTGGGGCAGGCCCGGCAGGTGTTGCGCTGGCTGGGCGCGTTGGATGAGCACGACCGGCTGACCCGTCACGGGCGGCAGTTGGCGGCCTTGCCTTGCCATCCGCGGATGGCGCAGATGATGGTGAAGGCGGACACGGCTTCCTTGAAGGCCTTGGCGGCGGACATTGCCGCGCTTTTAGAGGAACGTGACCCGTTGGCACAGGCTGGAACGGCCGATCTTTGCGCCCGCGTTCTCCGCTTGCGGGAAGAACGCCGGAAGGGGGCCCGTGGCGGATGGAGCCGGATGGCCGCTGCCGCTGTCCAGTACCGCCGGATGGCGGGTGGACAGGTAGCCGAAGACAACACGCCGCCCGACCCTTACGACGTGGGCCGGTTGGTGGCCGTGGCCTATCCGGAGCGCATCGCCCGAGTGGCCGGTCACGCCCGCTACAAGCTGGCGGGAGGGATGACGGTGACCATCGATGACAAAGACCCCTTGGCCGCCTGCGAACTGTTGGCGGTGGCGTCCGTCGGTACCCGAATTTTCCTGGCGGCTCCGATGGATAGGATGACGGTCGAGGCACTGGCCGTCGAACGTCCCGCCCTCTTTTGGGACAGCAAGGAAGGGCGCGTCGTGGCCCAGCTCGAACAGCGGGTAGGCTGCCTGTTGGTGGCCGCGCGTCCGATGGCCACTGTGCCCGATGAAGAACGGCTGAAGGTGCTTTGTGCCGCTGTCCGTAAGGAAGGACGGAGCTGGCTGGAAGTGGACGAGGAAGTGCAACGGTTGCAGCGGCGTATCGCCGCCGTGGCCGAATGGCATCCGGAACTGGAATTGCCCGACCTTTCCACCGACGCGCTGCTGGCGTCGGCCGATGAATGGCTGCCCCTGTATGCCGGCAAGGCCTCCACCGGAACGGAACTCCGTCGGATTCCTCTTTGCGAAGTCGTGTGGGGGCAGTTGTCCTACGAGCAGCAGGTGGCGGTGGACCGTTTGGCGCCTTCCCACCTTCAGGTGCCCACCGGCAGCCGCATCCGCGTGGACTACCGTCAGGGAGCGGAGGCCCCCGTGGTGTGTGTCCGGCTGCAGGAGTGCTTCGGACTGACCGACACTCCCCGTGTGGACGATGGCCGCCGTCCGGTGCTGATGGAACTGCTCTCACCGGGGTTCAAGCCCGTACAGCTGACCCAGGACCTCCGCAGTTTCTGGTCGGGGACCTACTTTGAGGTCCGCAAGGAGCTGCGCCGCCGCTATCCCAAGCACTACTGGCCCGACAATCCGTTGGAGGCGGAAGCGGTGAGAGGCGTGAAGCGGTCGCCTTCCGTCAGCAGCTCCCAGGTGGTAGGGTGCAAGAAGTAACGCACGTCCTTCCCCTCTTCCAGTGCCTGACGGATGAAAGTTGAGCTGATTTCGAGCAGGGGTGTCGGCACTATGCGTACGTGTTCCGGCAACCGGGAAGGGTCGATGTCGTAGCCCGGACGAGGATAGACCACGACCTCGAAGTCGCGGAGAATCTCATCGGAGGCTTTCCAGCGGCCGAAGGACGCCCAGTTGTCGGCGCCGATGATGAGGCTGAACCAACGGTCGGGAAAGTCGGCCTCCAGCTGCCGGAGGGTCGTAATCATGTACGAGGGACGGGGCAGGTGGAACTCCACGTCGCAGGCTTTCAGTTTGGGATAACCGGCGGTGGCCGCCTGTACCATGGCCAAGCGGAGGTCATCGTCCATCAGCTGCATGTTCTGCTTGAACGGGTTTTGGGGGGAGACCACCATCCATACCTCGTCCAGTCCTCCGTACTCGCACAGGTAGTTGGCCAAGGCCAGGTGTCCGATGTGCGGAGGATTGAACGAGCCGCCGAAGATGCCGGTTTTTATCCGTGTCGTTTCCATGGTCAGGCGTTCAGGAACCGGGTCAAGGTGTCGAGCACCTTGGCTTCCGCTTTCTCCAGGTCATCGTTGACGATGACCACATCGAATTTCGGGGCGAAGCCCAGTTCATATTCCGCTTTGGCGATGCGGCTTTCGATGACTTCGGGCGTGTCGGTGGCACGGCCTTCCAGCCGTCGGCGCAGTTCCTCGACCGAAGGAGGCTGGATGAAGACCGAGAGTGCCCGTTCGCCGTAGAACTTTTTGATGTTGCAGCCGCCCACCACATCTACGTCGAAGATGATGTTCTGTCCTTCCGACAGCTGTTTTTCCACTTGTGCTTTCAGGGTGCCGTAGAAGCGGTCGGCATAGACCTCCTCGTATTCCAGGAACTCATCGGCGGCGATGCGCCGCTTGAACTCTTCGGGAGAGAGGAAGAAGTATTCCACTCCGTCCTGTTCGGTGCCACGCGGCGGACGGCTGGTGGCGGAGATGGAGAACCGCAGCCGCAACTCCGGATGGTGCTGCAGCAGGTAGTTGATGAGGGTGGATTTTCCAGACCCCGATGGGGCGGAGAAGATAATCAGTTTTCCAGACATATAGGTTGTTGTTAAGGGTTCTTGATGGCAGGGTCACATGACGTTCAGCACCTGTTCCTTGATTTGTTCCAGCTCGTCTTTCATCTGCACGACGATGTTCTGCATCTCGGCGTGGTTCGACTTGCTGCCGGTGGTATTGATTTCGCGTCCCATCTCCTGGGCGATGAAGCCGAGTTTCTTGCCTTGGCCATGGCCGTCCGCCAGTGTCTCGCGGAAATAGTTCAGGTGGTTGGCGAGGCGCTGCTTTTCCTCGTTGATGTCTAATTTCTCGATGTAGTAGATGAGTTCCTGCTCCAGCCGGTTCTTATCGTAGTCCACGCTGAGGGTCTTCTCCAAGGCGTCCGTGATGCGTTCACGGATTTTCTGGACCCGTTCTTTCTCGTACGGTTCGATGGAGTGGAGCAGCCGTTCGATATTGTCGATTTTCTCGTTGAATTTCTTTTCCAAGGCGGCACCTTCCTGCAGGCGGAAGTCCACCAGTTGCTGGATGGCCTCCTGCACCACACGGCGGGCGACGGCCCATTCTTCCTCGTCGAGTTCCTGCACGTCCACGCGGGTCAGCACATCGGGCATCCGCAGCAGGGTCGTGAACCAGTCGGCGGGCAGGGGAATCTGCAGGTTGTCCGACAGGGACTTTATCTGCTGGTAGTAGTTCTCTACCAAGGCGGCGTTGATGGGAGTCGCTGTCGCTGAGGCATCTTTCTCCACCCACAGGCAGAAATCCACTTTTCCTCGTTCGAGGGTTTGTGACAACAGGGCGCGAATCTCCATCTCCTTCTCCCGGTAGATCGGAGCGATGCGGGTGGAGAGGTCCAGTGCCTTACTGTTCAATGACTTGATTTCGGCATTGATTTTCTTGTCTCCGAATGTGGCGGTAGCCTTGCCATATCCGGTCATGGATTGTATCATATTCTTCGTCTGTTATTTTTTTCGTGCGACAAAGATAGGGAATATTTCTGAAAAACCGTATCTTTGTAGGACACCTAAGATAAGAAAGACATGAAAAGATGGACATTTTTAGCGTTCCCGCTGCTGGCGGTTGCCTGTGCGGGAGGCCAGAAGAGTGCATTCACGGCCGAGCCGGTGGATGTGATGAGTTTTAATGTGAGGTATGACAACCCGGCGGACAGCCTGAACAACTGGCGGTTCCGCAAGGACCGGGTGGCAGGGGCCATCCGTTTCTACGATGCGGAGATTGTGGGTACCCAGGAGGTGCTGCACGGCCAGTTGCTCGACCTGCAGGAGCGGCTGCCCGATTATGGAGTGGTGGGAGTAGGCCGTGAGGATGGTCAGCAGAAGGGAGAATACAGTGCCTTGTGGTACAAGAAGGATCGCTTCGAACTGCTGGACAGTGGCAATTTCTGGCTGAGCGAGACCCCGGAGGTGGCCGGCTCGAAGGGATGGGACGGTGCTTGTGAGCGCATCGCGGCTTGGGCGAAACTGAAGGACAAGCGCACAGGAACCGTCTTGCTGGCTCTGAACACTCACTTGGACCATGTGGGAGTGGAAGCCCGCCGCCAGGGCGTGGCCTTAGTGCTGGACAAGGTGCAGGAACTGGGAGCCGGACTGCCGGTGGTGGTGACGGGTGACTTCAACGCCGACCCTGCTTCGGAAGTGGTCCGCCAGGTGACCGATGCCGGGAATCCCAAGCACCTGACGGACGCACGAACGGTCTCCCCTGTCGTGTATGGGCCCGACTGGACGTTCCATGATTTCGGTCGTGTGCCGATGAACGAGCGGGAGCGCATCGACTATGTCTTCCTCGGTGGGGAATGGAAGGTACTGCGCTACGGAGTGTTGGCCGAACAGGAGAACGAGGGCTTCCTTTCCGACCATGCGCCGGTGCTGGTGACATTGGCCGGAGAGTAAGACGCAAAAAGAGGGAGTCAGCGGTGCTTTTGCAGGGCTTCCGCCAACTCCTTCTTTCGAGTTCCTTCCGATTGTTTATTTCGCGAAGCTTACCGCACGAGTCTCGCGGATGACCGTAATCTTCACCTGTCCCGGATAGGTCATTTCGTCCTGAATCTTCTTGGCGATTTCGGTAGAGAGATTTTCCGTCTGCTTGTCGTCAATCTTGTCTGCTCCCACAATGACGCGAAGCTCGCGACCTGCCTGGATGGCGTAGGTCTTGGTCACGCCGGGATAGGACATGGCCAGCTGTTCCAGGTCGTTCAGGCGCTTGATGTAAGCTTCCACAATTTCGCGGCGTGCTCCCGGGCGTGCACCAGAGATAGCGTCGCACACCTGTACGATGGGAGCCAGCAGGCTGGTCATCTCCACTTCGTCGTGGTGAGCACCGATGGCGTTGCAGATGTCCGGCTTCTCCTTGTATTTCTCCGCCAGTTTCATACCCAGCAGGGCGTGCGGCAGTTCGGGCTCCTCGTCGGGCACCTTGCCGATGTCGTGCAGCAGTCCGGCACGTTTGGCCTTCTTGGGGTTCAGGCCCAGTTCCGAAGCCATGACGGCACAGAGGTTGGCCGTTTCCCGGGCGTGTTGCAGCAGGTTCTGGCCATAGGAGGAACGGTACTTCATCTTACCGATGATGCGGATGAGTTCCGGATGCAAGCCATGGATACCCAGGTCGATGGTGGTGCGCTTACCCGTTTCGATGATTTCGTCTTCCACTTGCTTGCGCACTTTCGCCACCACTTCCTCGATGCGTGCCGGGTGGATACGGCCGTCGGTCACCAACTGGTGCAGGGCCAGACGCGCGATTTCACGCCGTACAGGGTCGAAGGCCGAGAGGACGATGGCTTCCGGGGTGTCGTCCACCACGATTTCCACGCCAGTGGCGGCTTCGAGGGCACGGATGTTGCGGCCTTCGCGGCCGATGATGCGTCCCTTGATTTCGTCCGACTCGATGTGGAACACCGTCACCGAGTTCTCGATGGCCGTTTCGGTGGCCACCCGTTGGATGGACTGGATGACGATGCGCTTGGCCTCGCGGTTGGCCGACATCTTGGCGTCGTCCATGATGTCGTTGATGTACGACTGTGCCTGCGTCTTCGCCTCTTCCTTCAAGGACTCCACGAGGCGTTCCTTGGCCTCCTCGGCCGAGAGTCCGGAGATAGCCTCCAGCTTTTCCCGTTCCTGGCTCTGCAGCTGGTCCAGTTCTTCCTTCTTCTTCTCCACGATGACCAGTTGCGCGTCAAGGTTCTCCTTGATGGCCTCGGTCTCGTTCCGTTTGCGTTGCAGTTCCTCGTTCTTCTGGTTCAGCACCAGTTCGCGCTGTTTCAGTTTGTTCTCGGCCTGCTGGATGCGCTGGTTGCGCAGGGCCACTTCCTTCTCCAGGTCCGCCTTCTTGTTGAGGAATTTTTCCTTTACTTCGAGCAGTTTGTTCTTTTTGATGACTTCTGCCTCGTTTTCCGCCTCCTTCAATATTTTGTCATACCGCTGTTTCAATCCATACTTGAAGAAGCAATATGCCAGGGCCCCTCCTGCGAGGAACGCCACTACTACAAATATTACTGTTGCCATTACATTAAGTTAGTTATTAAAATATATAAAAAAACGCATACGCCGCACTCCGGACGGATGTATCCGTCTCCGGTTGTACAACCTATGCGTGATAGTTTCCCGTTGAAAAAGCCTTCTGGCCCTTCTTCCCCCAGCTGCCGTCCGTTCATTCCTGTCCGTTGATGAGCCGGTCCATGTCGGCTTCCAACTCCTTCAGTTTGTCCAGCAGCGGGCGGGTATCGTTCCGGTCTTTCAAGGTCATGTTCTCGAAAGCCAGTTCGAGAGCCGTCATTGCCCAGTGCTTTGACGCGCTGAAGTCAGGGTATTCCCTGCGGTATCTGTTGAGTTTATAGTCTATCTGTTTGGCAGCGTCCCGATAGAGCTGTTCGTCTTCCCGTTGGATGACGAGCGGGTACCGGTCGTTGTCAATGAGCAGATGAATTCTCATTCTTTTCGGGTCGTCCATGATGAGTCGTATTTACTGTTCTTGTCATTCGTTCAGCAAAGCGATGCATTTGTCGACTTCACGCACAAGCCTCGCCAATCGTTGTTTGGTATCACGCAGTTCGTTGTCGTTGATACTGACGATACGGGCGGCTTTCAAATAGGTATAGCTGGCTTCCAATTCTTTTCGGCTATTGTCCACGCGCTGCAGTTCGGCCTCTTTTTCAGCCAGCAGCTTCTTCAGGGCGGCGTTTTTCTTTTTCTCCTCGTCGTACAGATACAACAGGTGTCTTAGCTTTCCTTCAAAGGTGTTCAATCGCTTTTTGTCTTCGTCCGTCATTACTTTACCGAAATTCTACACAAATATAGTGGATTCGTTGGAAATCTGAAAATTTTTTGCTGAAATTTCGAGTAGGAACCTCGTTTTTTTTTATTTTCGGGGAAATTCTGATAGAAATTGGGGGTATTCTACGAAAAAAGAGGGCGGATAACCGTCCTCTTCTGCACGGGAAGAGAGGCTCGAACTCCCGACACTCGGTTTTGGAGACCGATGCTCTACCAACTGAGCTATTCCCGTGTTTGCGGTTGCAAAGGTACGACATTTTTTCGATTCTGCAAGCGTTTTCGGAAAAAAATTTAGAAAAGAGCCGCGGCGTAAGCCCTCCAGGGACCTTCCGTACCGTCCTCCTGGACTGCGTACAGGGACTGACGGGGCGTTCTGTCTTTCCGAAGTCATCGGGCGGGGCGCCGGAGGGAAGAATCATCCGGCGGGAAAAACCGTCCCAAAGGGAAGAATCAATCCGGAGGAAGAATCGTTCCAAAGGGAAGAATCATTTCGAAGGGAAGAATCATTCCGGGAGAGGAAGAGAGATTCCGTAGGGGAGGATGCCCAGTTCATGGAACATCCGTCCGTAGGTCTCCGCCTTCTTTTCCAGTTTCAGCGGGTAGGCACGGCTGCTCGACGGCATCCGGTAGAGCCGGAGCTGTCGTCCGTCCACTTCGAAGGCGACGCTTCCGCCCACGGGCGGTTCCTCCGCGATGTCCAGTCCGGCCCTCAGCGTGTCCGTCGCTTTCTGTCCGGTGGTGGCGATGGCCTTGCACTGGGGCAGTTGCCGCAGTAGGTGCCGGATGTTGGTAGGTTCCACGATTTCCAGGAACTTGTCCGAGGCGTTGTCCTGCAGCCGGCGCACGGTGCAGGCCGTGTCGTAGAGCGCGATGCCCTGCCGGGTCAGGAACTCGATGATGCGCTCCTTGTCGAACGCCTTCTGTCCCGGCAGCAGAAAGTGGGCCTTGTCCCCGAAGAAGCAGTGGCCGAAGATGCGCCACATGTCGTTCTGCAGGTTGGGGTAGAAGAAGTCCATGCTCCACCGCTTCCGTTGCGGCGGGAAGCTGCCCAGCATGAGCAGGACAGCCTCCTCCGGCAGGAACGGCTCCAACGGGTGGCTTTCAGGTACGGCCTCCATTTCAGGTACTGTCTCCATTTATGCCTGCGGCTTGGGCTCCTTCTTGGCCAGGAGCACGATTTGATAGACGTAGTCGGTCATCCATGCCTCGCTGTAGCCCAGCGTGTGCTGGTACTGGCGGATGTTGTTGCAGGTCTTGCGCACCCCGTCATCCTTCCAGTCGTACTTGGTCAGGATGTCGTGCACGGTCTTTTCTGTCATGTTGCGCAGCAGTTTCTTGAACACGCCCGGCATGCGGAACTTCCACTGCATCAGGTTGCCGATGACCATCATCAGGTCCTGGCTGAAGCCCTGAAACAGGAAGAGGTAGGTCTTGATGTCGTTCACGTTGCGGCAGTTCTTCTTGATGGAGCTGTCAATCTCTTTGAAGAACACGTCCTCCAGTCCGTACAGGTCGGCCAGCATCTTCTTGCAGCGCGACCGCTCGGCGATGCCCAGCTTGTTGTTTTGGGTGGGAATCTTCAGCGTGCGTTTGAACACGGCCATATCGGGCAGGAAGTTGATGTTGCTGATGCCTAACTGTGCGGCCATGACGGCTTGGTAGTACACACGGATAAGGGTCATGAAGTCTTCCATGCCGCCCACTCTTACGGTCTCTTCTTCGGCAGGTTTCTTGCCGAACAGTTTCGAAAATATGCTCATAGTTCTATTGAGGTTTTATATTCAGGTTGCAAATATACATGAAAAATGTCACCAACACGTTATGTCGGGCGCAATATCTTTCATCTGCTCTTTCCGGAAGACCGGATTCTTCACTCCCGCGCGTTTCTGGCGGCAGTAGTCATCGAGCAGGCGGAAGGCGTATTTGCCCAGCAGCAGGATGGCTGTCAGGTTGCAGAGGGCCATCAGTGCCATGAACAGGTCGGCCAAGCTCCACACCACGTTGAGGCTGGCCACCGCTCCGAACAGCACCATGCTGCCCGCCAGCAGGCGGTAGGTCTGCAGCACCCACTTCTTTCGGGTGATGAA
This sequence comes from Bacteroidales bacterium, assembly GCA_029218405.1. Classification (GTDB taxonomy): domain Bacteria; phylum Bacteroidota; class Bacteroidia; order Bacteroidales; family Bacteroidaceae; genus Phocaeicola. The sequence continues at coordinate 36,866 of JAQXRG010000055.1, read as the reverse complement.
CTGCAGGTTGGCTTCGCCGTAGTAGTAGTTGCCCAGGATGGAGCTGTAGGCGAAGAACATCAGGGCGACGGCCACGTAGGAGGCTCCGATGCTGCCCACTTGCGAGGTCAGGGCGGTCTGCGTCAGCTGTACGCCGTCGGCGGTCGTCGTTGTGTCCACCCCACTGCACAGGATGATGAAGGCGGTGCAGGAGCAGATGAGCAGGGTGTCCGAGAAGACGCCCAGGGTCTGGATGAACCCTTGCTGCACCGGGTGGCCCACATGGGCGGTGGCGGCGGCGTTGGGGGCCGAGCCCATACCGGCCTCGTTGCTGAACAGGCCGCGGCGGATGCCCTGCATCAGGGCGGCACCCAACGTGCCGCCCACGGCCTGGTGGAGGCCGAAGGCGTTCTCCACAATCTGTGTCAGGACGGCGGGCAGGTGCTCCAGGTTCATGACGACAATCAGCAAGGCCAGCAGCAGGTAGCCCACGGCCATCACAGGCACGATGAGGCTGCTCACACGGGCGATGCGGTGCACGCCTCCGAAAATGATGAGCAGGGTGGCTGCGGTGAGTCCCAGGCCCATCCAGAGTGGGTCTGTCCCGAAGGCGTGTTCGAAGGCAGCGCAGAGGGTGTTACTTTGCACCGAGTTGAAGGCGAAGCCGAAGGTCAGGGTGATGAGCACGGCGAACAGCACGCCCATCCAGCGTTTCTTCAGCCCCTTCTCCATGTAGTAGGCCGGTCCGCCGATGAAGGATGTCTCGCCTCTCACCTTGAACAGCTGGGCCAGGGTGGACTCGACGAAGGAGCTGCTGGCGCCGATGAGGGCGATGACCCACATCCAGAAGATGGCACCCGGACCGCCCACGGTGATGGCGGTGGCCACGCCGGCCAGGTTGCCCGTCCCCACCCGGCTGGCCAAGGAGATGGTGAAGGCCTGGAAGGAAGAGATGTGCCGCTCGTGGCCGTCCGTGCTGGGGGCGGACTCGCCCAGGGTGCGGATCATCTCGCGGAACAGGCGGAATTGTACGAAGCGGGTGCGGAGGCTGAACCACAGTCCGCAACCGATGAGCAGGGCGATGAGGACATACGTCCAAAGTAGGTCGTTCGCCCCGTTAATGAGAGATTGAAAGATTTCCATATTCGTTCAGTTGTTTGGGTCAGTGAAAATCATTGTTGGTCTGTTCGGGATGAAGGGATTATCGTTTGTTCATTCTGTGGGCGGGTCAGGAGCACGCTGTTTGTCCGTTAGGGGGGCATTCTGCGGCCGTTCAGGATTTGTTCAGGGTTCGCCCGGCGGAAGGTCAGTGGCGGATGTCCGCAGGCGGTAGTGGAAGCGGTGTCCGGTGAAGACCTGCTCCACCAGGCCGAAGCGGATGAAGTCGGCCAGCAGCTGGCAGAGGGAGCGGCGGTCCGTGCCCATGACCTTGGAGCACTGGTTCAGCGAGAGAGCTCCCCGTTGTCCCAGTACGTCGAGCAGCCGTTGTTCCTGTTCGGTGTAGGTCATCACCACCTCCGTCTCCTGCCGCTCGTGCTTCCAGATGTTCAGGTGGACGGCATTGGCCAGGATGTTCTCGTCGGCCACACGGACGTACGCCCACGCCTTTCCCTCCTCGTCCACTGCGCAGACAGGCTTCACTGCGTGCTCCGGGATTTCCACCACGAGGACATCCTTCCCCTCTACCTTATATATATACGTATGGATTTCGGCGGCAGGGCGGCAGTACAGGGAGGCGGCCGCCTCGATCATGTACATCTCCTCCTCCGAGCGCACGCCGGCGATTCGCCCGTTGTCCTTCACGCCCACCAACAGCCGTCCGCCCCCGGTGTTGGCGAAGGCGGACAGGCTCCGGGCTATCTTGCGGGCGTCGGAGATGGCGAACTTGAAATCCTGGTGTAGGTGCTCCCCTTCGGCAATCAGTTCGTGCAAATAGTCGGTAGCGTCCATGTCCGTAGCGTCACGTTGGTTACGGTTGCTTGTGCGTCATGATGTCGAGCACCATGCGGTCGGTCTCGTTCATGCCCACGCTGCCGATGTGCGTCAGGTTCCGGATACTGCGATCCACGTCCTTCTCCACGATGCCCTCGACCGAAGTCACACATTTCTGCTCCATGGCGAGGATGGCCGAGAGGACCGCCGTCGATACGCCGCTGGTCAGCTTCAGGGCACAGCTCGGTTTTGCGCCGTCGCAGATCATGCCCGTCAGCGTGGCGATCATGTTCTGCACCGCATACGATACCTGCTCGTAGCGCCCTCCCATCAGGTAAGTGATGCCGCAGCTACTGCCCGTGGCGGCCACCACGCAGCCGCAGAGGGCCGACAGCCGGCCCAGGCTCTGCTTGATGTAGATGGCGGTGAGGTGGCTCAGGATCAGGGCGCGCGTCAGCTCCTCCTCGGTCTTGTGGTTGTCCTCGGCATAGACCACCACCGGCACGGTGGCGGCAATGCCTTGGTTGCCGCTGCCCGAGTTGCTCATCACCGGAATCATGGCGCCTGCCATACGCGCGTCGCAAGCCCCCGACGTGTAGGAAAGGATGTGCGTGAACGTGTTGTTGTCTAAGAAAGTCCGCTCGCTCTGGCTGCCGCGCAGCGTACGTCCCAGCTCATGGCCGTAGCGAGCCTTGAACGACTGTTCGGCGGCCGCTTTGTTCAGTCGCTTGGCCTCCCCGATGAAGGCAATCTCTTCGATGGGTGTGGTGTCGGCAAACTCGAACACCTTCCGCAGGGTCAGTTCGGGCGCTTTCTCCCCGCTTTCCTCGGTCACGCCCCCCTGGCGGTCGAGCAGGGTGACCCCGTCACGGCTCTCGTGGACGAAGCGGGTGTGTCCGCCGCTGATGATGGCGGTGGCCGTATGCCCGTCGGCCTGGCAGGTCACCTCGATGTAAAGCTTCTCCTCGATGCCCTCCTTCAGGGCGATGTGGATGATGTTCTCGCCGATGAGCCGTTTGCCTTCCTCCACCGCTTCCGGTGTGCTGTCCTTCAGGACCTCCAGCTGGTAGGCCGACTTGCCGATGAGGGTTCCCAGCGCGATGGCGATGGGCAGCCCTATCATGCCGCCGGTGCCGGGGATGCCCACTCCCATGGCGTTTTTCAGGATGTTCGCGCTGAGCGCCACCCGGATTTGTTCCGGGCGGCTTTCCAGCAGTTCCGTGGCACGGGCCACGCACAGGGCCACGGCGATGGGCTCCGTACAGCCGATGGCGGGCACCACCTCTCGCTTTATCAGGGCGATAATCTGTTCTCTTTCCGATTTCTCTATCATACGCTCTCTCTTCTTTTAGGATAGTGGCCGTGGTTTATTTCTTGTAGTTCTTCAGTCCCGTCTCTAGGAACTCCACGTACTTCTGCACCTCCTCGTCGTACGAGTAGGAAGCGTTGAGCGGCATTCCGTCGTTGTCAATCAGTACGTAGAACGGTTGTGCGTTGGCACCGAACTTCGAGCGTTGCAGGTAGCTCCACTTGTCGCCCACGGTGCGCAGCGTGCGCTCCTGTCCGTTCTCCATGATCTTTATGGGCTCGGGCAGTTTCGTCTTCTCGTCCACGTAGAGCGTAATCAGCACGTAGTCCTCGTTCATCAGCTTGCTCACCTTTGGGTCGGTCCATACAGCCAGCTCCATCTTCCGGCAGTTCACGCAGCCGAAGCCCGTGAAGTCCAGCATCACCGGCTTGCGCTGCTGGCGGGCGTAGGCCATGCCCGCGTCGAAGTCGGTGAACTGTGCGTGCACCTCGTTCTTGTAGAGGTTGAAGTCCTGGGTCTGCATGGGCGGCGCGAATGCGCTGACCGCCTTCAGCGGGGCGCCCCACAGGCCCGGAATCATATAGACGGCGAAGGCCAGCGAGAAGAGGGCCATGAAGAAGCGGGGCACGCTCACCTTCGTGTCATCATCGTCGTGCGGGAACTTGACCTTGCCCAGCAGGTAGAAGCCCAGCAGGCCGAAGATGACAATCCACAGGGCGAGGAAGGTCTCGCGGTCCAGCAGCCGCCAGCCGTAGGCCAGGTCGGCCACCGAGAGGAACTTCAGCGCGAAGGCCAGCTCTAAGAAGCCCAGCGTCACCTTGATGACGTTCATCCAGCCGCCCGACTTCGGCATCGACTTCAGCCAGGAGGGGAAAAGCGCGAAGAGGGTGAACGGCAGGGCCAAGGCCAGGGCAAAGCCCAGCATGCCGATGGCGGGGGCGACCACACTGCCGGTGGTGGACACCTCTACCAGCAGGAAGCCGATGATGGGGCCCGTGCAGGAGAAGGACACCAGTGACAGCGTGAAGGCCATGAGGAAGATGCTCAGCAGGCCCGTGGTCTGCTCGGCCTTGCTGTCCACCGCGTTGCTCCACTTCGAGGGCAGGGTAATCTCGAACGCGCCGAAGAACGAGGCGGCGAACACCACCAGCATCAGGCAGAACAGGATGTTGAAGACAGCGTTGGTGGAGAGGGCGTTCAGGGCGCTGGCGCCAAAAATCAGGGTGATGGCCAGCCCCAGTGTCAGGTAGATGACCACGATGGACGCGCCGTAGGTCCATGCGTCGCGGATGCCCTTCTTCTTGTCCTTGGTGCGCTTCAGGAAGAAGCTGACGGTCATCGGGATGATGGGCCATACACAGGGCGTGAACAAGGCCAGCAGACCGCCCACGAAGCCCATGCCGAAGATGTAGAACCAGGAAAGGTCGCTGGCCTGTACCTGCTCGCCCATGGCCCGCAGCTCGCTTACCACCGGCCGCCAGTAGTCGGCGGTGCCTTGCAGGGCTGTGGCGGCGGTGTCCGGTCCGGCCTGCTCTGTGGCGGCTCCTTGTCCGTCCGCTGTAGCGTTTGCTCCGTCCGCTGCGGCTGCGTTTTCTCCATCCGTGGGGAGGGCGGCCGCTGCGGTTCCCTTCGCCTGTCCGTTAAAGGTGAACTCCACTGCGGCGGGTGGCAGGCAGTTCTCGTCGTTGCATGCGCCGTATTCCAGATAGCCCGCAATGCGGTAGTCGCCGCCCAACAGCTTCACTTTCTGCACGAAGACGGCCTGTTTCTCAAAATAGCGCACCCGCATGTCGAACACTGGGTCCATCTTGTCCACTTCTTTGCCGCGGGGGGTCAGCTTGCCTTCCAGCCGTGCGCCGTTGAGCACTTCGATGTTCAGCGCAGCCTGTGTCGGACCTCCGTCCCCCAGGTCGGTGGAATACACATGCCATCCTTCGTCGATGGCACCCGTGAAGATGATTTCCGCTTCCTCTTCCGAAAGCGCTTTCCATTCTGTCTTGAACTTCACCGGATCCTGGATTTGCGCCAGTGCCGGCAGGCAGAGCATGGCCATGAACAGCCAACTGAGTAGAATCTTTTTCGTCATTGCGATGTGTGGATATGAGTTAATACTTGTTTTCGTTCGTATTCTGCTTACAGGGCGCAAATTTACGTATTTTTGGCAGAAACACCAAGTCCTGAGCCGGAAAAGGCGTGCGGAAAATCTCCGTTGTGGAGCACCTGAGTGAGGGTGTTCAGCGCGCTTCAGCTTACTCGCGAGTACAGTAGTCAAAGTCGTTGACGGTACCTGTCTCCGAGGAGAAGCTGACCCCCACCTTGTACAGCTTCCGCGTGTCGGCGGCGTAGGACAGCGCGTAGCCTTTGTTGTCAATCTGCTGCAGAGCCGCCCCGGCAGTGGAGTTGAGCTTGAATTCGAAGATATAGACGTAACCGGGACACTCCAACACGCAGTCGATGCGTCCCTGGCTGGTCTCCTTCTCCACATAGGTGTTGTACTTGCCGAGCAGCTGCAGGATGAGGTAGAAGGTGTACTGGAAGTGCCGCTCGCACTCACGGACATCCTGTTTGCGCTGGAAGCGGTAGGAGACGTTGGCCAGGAAGGCGGTGAGCTGGAGCTTGAACTTCTCCAGGTCGCCTTTACGGAGTGTCCGTGTGACATCAATAATCCAGGAACTGGAATAGTTCTCGTTACTGAAATAGTCGGACGCGAGCAGGGCCACCATTCCGCTTCGCACCTCCTCGTTAGGGAAGTCCAGGCGATAGACATTAAAGTCCGGGTCATAGCCCTTGATGGTCAGGTATCCGCTTTGGTAGAGCATGGGCAGCGGTTTCTGCCGGGTAGCCTTGTAGTCCACGAACTCGGCGGCAGGGTATTCCTTCCCCGCCAGCTCGTTGATGTTCTCCCGGTTGTCGGCCATCAGGCGCATGAGGTAGGTGGGGGTTCCGGTGGCGAACCAATAGTTTTGAAAATCTTTAGAGTCTAAGCAGTTAAGGATACTGAACGGGTTGAAGATATCCTTCATCCGTTTGCTGAAGTGATAGCCGTCGTACTTGTGTGTCAGCTTGTCGATGGCCTCCTCCTCCGTCATGCCGTTCATCTCGCCCAGTTCCCGGATCTGCTCCTTGAAGACGGTGAGCAGTTCGTCCTTGGTGATGCCGCAGAGCGCGTCGTAGCGGGCATCGTAGCTGATATCCTTCGGTTGGTTGAACCCGCTGAACACACTGATTTGTGAGAACTTCGTCACGCCGGTCAGCAACACGAACCGCAGGTGCTTGTCAGCAAGCTTGAACACGCTGTAGAAGCCTTTTAAGATTTCCCGGTTGTAGTCCTCCAGGGTCTGGATGTCCCCGGCGATGACAGGCGAGGGAATGCCCGTGTTCATCACGTCTAACAGGGGCTTGTCGTATTCGTCGATGAGCACGACAACCCGGCGGCCAGTCTGCTCGTGGGCGGCCTCCAGTATCTCCTTGAAGCGCAATCCGAACTGCGCTTGCGAGGACGTTATGCCGTACGCCTTCCCGGCCTTTTCCACGAAGTCTTGTAGGGTGTCCTCCAAGGCGTGGGGCTGTGTGAAGTTGACTCCGTTGAAATCGACATGGAAGACAGGATATTCCGCCCATTCCTGCTCTAACGAGTCGATGGCGAGTCCGCGGAAAAGCTCCTTGTGCCCGAGGAAATAGTTTTCTAAGGTCGAGACGAGCAGGCTCTTTCCGAAGCGGCGGGGCCGTCCGAGGAAATAAATCGTCCCGTCGCTGACGAGGTCATACACTAATGCGGTCTTGTCCACATAGACAAACCCGTCCTCTCTAATCCGCTCAAAACTCTGTATTCCTATCGGGTACTTCATATTCATTCATTGTTTACTGTTAGCCTTCGGCAAAGATAACGTAAAAAAACGATGTGGCAAAGGAAAAAAATCGTGAAAGGTTTGCAGATTCAGAAAAAAACCTTACCTTTGCACCGATTTTCTGAGGAAGACATTTCTCGAAGAAGTCCAGGAGAGGTGGCAGAGTGGTCGATTGCGGCGGTCTTGAAAACCGTTGTACCGCGAGGTACCCGGGGTTCGAATCCCTGTCTCTCCGCCAATAACGGGTGTAAGTCAAGCGTCTGCAAGATTTACATCCGTTCTTTTCAGCTCCTCACGTCTTACAGCTCTTTTTTCGGGGGGAGGCTCCTAATATTAATAAATATTGGTCGAGCAGCCGACTTTTTAAAGTGGATTCATCCATATAATCAATCAGACGTTCATTGTGATTGCCACGTCTTACTTTCATTTCTATGTTCGCCTCAAAGATTTCACCTTGAGAAGTGCGGTGATTCTTGAGTTCATACGAATACAATTCTATGCAGTCGTCCTTTATTTGATTTACGACATTTTTGATACGCTCTTTTGAAGTCGCTGTAAAAGTAAGCATGACGGTGGTAGTGCCAATAGGAGGAATCAAGGCGTTTATCACCTCTTAACCCACTATCACCATTCCTGTTGCAATGGCGGCGATTGCATACATTCCTGTTCCGCAAGTCAGCCCAATGGCGGCTGTTACCCATAATCCGGCGGCTGTGGTAAGACCACGTATCACATTCTTTTGGAAGATGATGGTTCCGGCACCCAAAAATCCGATGCCGGAGACAACCTGCGCCGCCATTCGTGACGTGTCCTTTAAGTTTCCTCCAAATCCATATTCGGATACAATACAAAATAATGCACTTCCTAAGGCGACAAGGAAGTGAGTGCGAAAGCCGGCATCTTTGGAACGCCATTCTCGTTCGACACCAATGACTCCACCTAATAAAAGAGCTGTACCCAGTCTCAGTGATAATTCTGTAATCATGTCCATAGTCATGTTTTTTTTGAAGTGAATAAAATGTAGTGCGTTGCTGGCCATAGCGTCATCCCATCCGGCTGGCTACTGCTCAATTGGCTGACGAAACGTTCTGGAATGGGGTCGTGAATGAATGCTTTTGACCGATGATTTTACAAAGGTAATAATAATAAAAATAGTCGAGTCTGCAAAATCCGGACCGGTCGTGGAGAGGCCTTAGGATGGTCCCACGGTGGTAGGATGCCCTGGCTTTGTCCTCGAAACACTTTCTCGAAACATCGCCTCGGAACGGGAACGTTGTCATTAGGTCATTAAGCCACCTTTCGTCCTCCTTACAGCACCAGTCCGGCTGTCAGCAGTAGGCCGAAGAGGAGCATGTTCCGCGAGGTCTCGCTCAGCACGAGGTTCAGCTCGCGGCCGCGGTGGATGCGGGCCATCTTCAGTGTGGTGAGGATGTGGGGCAGCAGGTAGAACTGGGGCAGCAGGGCGGCCCAGGGCTTTCCGCAGGTGAGGAAATAGAAGCAGCACCAGCAGGCGGCCATCCCTAGCAGGTAGTAGAACACCAGGCCGAAACGGGCGCCGAAACGGACTACCAGCGTTCGCTTGCCGCTCAGCGCGTCCTGCTCGCGGTCGCGGAAATTGTTGACCATCAGCAGGGTGTCAATCACCAAGCCGCAGGCCAGCGAGGCAAGGGTGACAGACGTGTCCCACCGGTGGACCATGACGAGGAAGGTGCAGCCCACGGGCACGAAGCCGAAGAACACCACCACCAGCACGTCGCCCCAGCCGTGGTAGGCTAAGGGATAGGGGCCGGCCGTGTAGAGGAAGGCGAACACCATGCAGGCCAGGCCTACGGGTATCATCCACAGGCCGCCGTAGGCCAGCAGGCTCAGGCCGCAGGCCGCCGCCAACAGGGTGGTGATAAGGATGCCCCACCGCATGTGCCGGGGACTGATCCAGCCTTGGGCGCAGGCCCGTTCGGGACCCAGACGGTCGCCCCGGTCGCTGCCTTTCAGGAAGTCGTAGAGGTCGTTCACGAAGTTGGCGTCAATCTGCATCAGGAAGGCGAAGGCGAAGCAGAGCAGGGCGGGGGCCAGCTGGAGGCAGCCTTGCCAATGAGCCAGGGCGCAGCCGGTCATGACGGGGATGGCGGCTCCGGTCAGGGTTTTCGGACGGGCCGCCAGCAGCCAGGCTTGGAAGGAATTGGTCTTCATGGTCACTGTAGTGTTGGTTGAACGGGATGCAAAGATAGTCTTTTTTATAGAATTTATCAATCGGAAGGTGAAATTTTCTGAAAAGTGTTGGCTGAGTGGACGTTTTTCCGTAAATTTGTAGGGAAAACATAAAGAAGGATTTCCTTATGTGTGGATGAGACGTGAAGGGTGATGGGGGGGGTAAATCCGATGAACCTACTTGAATAGAACATTTTAGAGAGATGGAAAAGAGTATGAGCATGGATTTCAACGGTTTGCAGGACCGCATTAGAGGTTCGGTGCTGGGAGGGGCTGTAGGTGATGCACTCGGCTTCCCGGTGAATGGCTTGCGGTCGTACGAGAAAATCCAGCAACGCTACGGGCCGAGAGGCATTACCTGTCTGGACACGGACCATCTGTGGCAGATGGTGGGGCATCAGGGAGGAAAAGCGCCGGTATCCGACAGCACCCAGCTGACGCTCTACACGGTGTGGGGGATGCTGTATGAACCGGAAAACGGCCTGACGATGCTGGAGGTGATTACATATGCGTACGTGGAATGGTATTTGGAGCAGTCGGGCTGGAAGAACACCCGCTTCGAGCGGTGCTGGCTACGCCAGGTGCCGGGACTGAACCAGCGGTGCACGCCCGACAACACGAGCCTGCTGGCCTTGAGAACGATTTTCGAGGGCAAGGACTATGTCAACCGGAGCAACGGACACGGCGCGGTGACGCGCGTGGCCCCGGTGCCCCTGTATGCGGTCGTGACCGGGAAGGGCATCGAGGAGGCCGACAGGCTGGCGGCCGACGTGGCGCGCATCACACACCACCATCCGTTGGGCTACCTGTCGGCGGCACTGGAGGCGCACGTCATCTACCGGCTGGTCAGGGACGGATGGCCTACCCGCACCCGTCTGACCAGCTATGTTCGTGAAGGGCTGGACACGCTGGTGCGTCTGTTTCCTGACGAACTGAAATCGGTGGAATACCTGTCCCGGCTGGTGGAACGGGCGGTGGGGCTGTCGGCTTCCTATCGGTCGAACGTAGAGGCGGTGGAGTCGTTGGGCAGGGGAGAGACCGCCGAGGAAGTGCTGGCCATCGCGATTTATTGTGCGTTGAAGCATTTCGGCAAAGGGGCGGAAGCGATGCGGGCGGCGGTGAACCATGCCGGCCACAGCAGCGCGACCGGCTCTGTGACGGGCCATATCCTGGGGGCGGCGGTCGGCTACCGGCAGTTGCCGCGCTCGATTGCCGGGAAATTGGCGTTCCATGACCTGATTCTCCACATGGCCGACGACCTGTGCCGGGGGAGGCTGACTGAATATCCTGACGAACGCCGTCATCCTTAGCTGCGAATGCCTTTATCCTTATAGTACATGCGAAAAAAGAGATACAGTTGTTTTGGGGCGGTGGTCGCCGCGATGTTGTTGGCATCGTGCGCCACCGCTTCTTTTTCACGCCATGGGGCGGTGGGAAGGGTGAAGCGCTACGAGCTGTGCAGTCCGCAGGTCCCGCAGGCGTTCGACGGGTTCCGACTGGCGTTTGCCACCGATTTCCATTACGAAAGCCGTTTCGGCCGCAAGCGGCTGCAGGGGTTAGTGGCCGTGCTGCAGGGGGTGGCGGCCGATGTCTTGCTGCTGGGCGGCGACTACCGAGGCCGCGAAGGGGGCGATATGGACGAGCTTTTCGAAGCCCTGGGGCAGGTCAGGACCGAGTTCGGCACCCTGGCCGTGATGGGCAACCATGAGCGGGGGGAGGCCGACTCGCTGGTGCGCAAGGCGATGTGGGAGCACGGCGTGCGGCTAATAGAGCACCGGGTGGACACCCTGCGCCGAGGGGCGGACCGGCTGCTGGTGGCCGGTGTTCGCAATCCCTTCGACCTGCGCCGCAACGGAGTGTCGCCCACGCTGGCCTTGCACGACGAGGACTTTGTGGTGCTGCTCACCCATACGCCCGACTATGTGGAGGACGTGCCGGTGACGCACACCGACTTGGCCCTGGCCGGACATACCCACGGCGGACAGGTGAGCCTGTTCCGCCGCTGGTCGCTGGCGCGGTTCTCGAAGTATGGCAACCGTTTCCTGACGGGCCGCCGGCGCAACAGTGAGGGCATTCCGGTGATTGTCAGCAATGGCATCGGCACTTCGCGCCGCGACATCCGGCTGTTCACCCCGTCCGAGGTCGTGGTGGTGGAGCTGCGGCGGCGGTAGTGGAGCTGCCGCAGCGATAGTCCGGCTCAGGGACGCTGGAAGTCAGCTCCGGGCAGCCAGACAGGCATTCCGTCGGCGTTGGCGACGGCCAGCCCGATGCCGAACATCAGGTTCAGGTTCTCCATCGTGCCGTCAAAGTCCCACCACGACTCGTCGTACTCATCGTTTGGCTGGTGGTAACGGTACACCTTTGGTTTCGCCTCCTGACGGGCCTTGTCCACATAGTCTTTCCCGCCTCCGGCCAGCACGGTGGGCACTCCCTTTTTCACAAAGTTGAAGTGGTCGGAGCGGAAGAAGCCGCCCGCGGGGTCCTCGGTGAGGATGTTGACCCGCCGTCCTTGTGCCGAGGCCATGGCCACCACCAGCGCGTCGAGGTTCGTCTTGCCCGCTGCCCGGAGGTTCACGTCGTGGGTGCGCGCGGCGGGAGCGCAGCCGTCGAAGTTCAGGTTGAGGGCGGTCTGTTCCAGGGGAAAGAGCGGGTGCTCACAGTAATGCTGCGAGCCGAGCAGGCCGCATTCTTCGGAAGTGACGGCCACGAAGACCAGGGAACGGCGCGGACGGACAGGCAGCTGCTGGTACTTGCGGGCCAGCCACATCAGCGCGGCCACTCCCGAGGCATTGTCGCTGGCACCGTTGTAGATGCTGTCGCCGTTCACGGGCGTGCCGATGCCGAAGTGGTCCCAGTGGGCGGTGCACACGATGTACTGGTGCTGGAGGTCGGTGCCCGGCAGGACGGCGGCCACGTTGTGTGACAGCCCGGTCTCGTACTGCACGTTGAGCTCCACCTTGCTCTTGGCGTTGAGCGCGATGCTCTTGAAGCCCGGCCGCTTGGCGGCGGCAAGGGCGGCCTCGAAATCGGTGCCACTGGCGGCGAAGATGCGGCGGCAGGCCTCTTCGGCCAGCCAGCCTTTCAGGCCGATGGCATTGGCGTTGAGGGTCTCGTCGCAGAGTCCGATGTTCTTCTGCACGTGCGAGGACATGCAGACCTCCCAGCCGTAGGAAGCGGCGGCCTTGTTGTGCAGCACCAGCACGCCGGCGGCTCCCTGCCGTTCGGCCTCCTCGTGCTTGTAGGTCCAGCGTCCGTAGTAGGTCATGTTCTTGCCCCGGAAGAGCTGGGGGTCGTAGAAGCCGGGGTCGTTCACCATGGCGATGACGATTTTTCCCTTCACGTCAATGTCCTTGTAGTCGTCCCAGCCGTATTCGGGCGCATGGATGCCGAAGCCTACAAACACCAGGTCGGTGGTGGGGATGACAATTTTTTCCGTGCCCCGGTTGGTCCATATCACTACGTCGTTGCCGAAGCGCAGATCGGTCTTCCCCTTGCTGCCCTTGACGGTGATTCGGTTGTTCTTGGGCCGGGTCATTGTGGCGATCTCGCGGACTTCCTGGAAGTAACTGTCGCCGTTGGCGGGCTGCAGTCCCAGCTTCCGGAATTCGTCGGCGATGTAGTGGATGGTTTTCGTCTCGTACGGCGTGAGCGGCTTGCGTCCTCCGAACTCATCGGAGCCCAAGGTCTTGACGCGCTCCTTGAAGAAGGAGAGCCCGTCGTCATCGGTGTCTTGTGCCGCAGCCGGGTGGGCGAAGGCGGCGAGGCACATCAGTGCGCAGATAATTCCTTTTTTCATTGCATTTTTGTTTTAGTTGGTCTTACAGGCCGCAAAATTACGAATAATGCCTTATCTTTGGCACAAAAAGACCATGAAATCTGAATTTTTGTTATATGCCGCCCCCTTGCAGGGATATACAGAGCTGGCGTGGCGCGAGGCGCACCGTCGCACGATAGGGGGTGTGGATGTGTATGGCGCTCCTTTCGTGCGGTGGGAGAAGGACGGGCTCCGCAACAAGGACCGGCGGGAGATGGACCCGGCCGCGAACCACGTGGAGCGATTAGTGCCCCAGGTGCTGGTCGCGGAGCCGGAGGAGTTCCGCCGGTTGGTCAGCGTGTTGGACGGGTGGGGCTACCGCGAGGTGGAGGTGAACATGGGGTGTCCTTTCCCGGTGCTCGTGCGCAAGGGGAAGGGAGCCGGCCTACTGCCTTGTCCGGACCGCGTGTGGGCACTGTTGGAGGCGATGCGGGACTTCCCCGACATTGGCTTTTCGGTGAAGATGCGCCTCGGAGCGGAGCGGCCTAACGAATGGGAGGCGTTGTTGCCGTTGTTCAACGGTTCGGTGGTGCGGCGGCTGACTGTGCATCCGCGTGTGGGCCGGCAGCAGTACCGGGGAGAGGTGGACCGTGATCAGTTTGCGGCGTTCTACGAACGGTGCACCAAGCCGTTGGTGTATAACGGCGACCTCCGCTCGCTCGCGCAGGCGCAGGAGGTGCTGCGGGCCTATCCGCGGTTAGCGGGACTGATGCTGGGCAGAGGATTGCTGGCTCGTCCCACGCTCGCACTGGAGATTCGTAGGGGCAAGGAGGCGACGGAGGAGGAGCTGATTGCTTACACCGCGTTGTGGCACCGGCAATGGGTGGCGGCGTGCAGCGAGCGGATAGAAGGCGGTGAGGCGCAGCTGCTGCAGAAGTTGCGGACCATGTGGGACTACCTCTTGCCCGACTTGCCCAAGCGGCAACGCAAGGTCATCCTGAAGGCCAACCGGTTAGAGGCGTATCTGGCGGGCGTGCGGGAAGCGTTGGGGCAGTAAAACGATGAGCGCCAAAGAGAGAAGAGGCGGCTTGCCCGTTGATGGGCGTTCACAGCTCTGGCTCCCTTTGGCGTTCTTTATTCAAACAACTGTCGTTGTGACAGCGTCGTGATTAGTAGTTGTCGTTCTGTTTCAGGTTCGGGTTGGCGTCGATGGCGCTCTGCGGGATGGGAAGCACCTCGTGTTTGCCAACGGTGAACGTACGGTTTTCTTCAATGGTAGAACCGGTGATGTTCACATTGAAGTCACCCTCCGCGTTCTTCGTGGTCAGCAGTTGGCCTTCCGGACGGGTTACAGGCTGGTTCATGACCTCATTGGCGATTCCCCAGCGCAGGATGTCCCAACGGCGCAGCCCTTCATACGCCAGCTCTACGCGGCGTTCGCGACGCACCAGTTCGCGCAGTTTGGCCTGGTTGTTGTATTTGGCTTCATCGACATCCGGCATTCCGGCACGGTGGCGCACCTGGTTGATGGCCGCGTAAACGGAATTGTCTATCTGGTTCTGCTCGATTTTGGCTTCCGCATAGGTCAGCAGCACTTCGGCGTAGCGGAGCACGGGGAAGTTGCGCTCAGCATCCCAGGGGTCATTGTCATACTCGCTCAAGTCGCTGTAGAACTTCTTGAAGTTGTAGCCCGTATGCGTACAGTTGTTGGCATCGGGTCCGTAGTCGCCGCTGCCCGGTACGATGGAAGGGAATCCGCTGCCTTCGTAAATGCCATAGGCTTGTCCGGGATACAGGATAGTGGCACGCAGGCGCGGGTCACGGTTCACATACGGATTGGTCTTGTCATACGCCGGGTCTTCATCAATGGTCAGACCGTTCTTGGTCTCGTAAGCATCCACGAGGCTCTGGGTCGGAACGATGGATGACCAGCCGCCGTAACCATTGGAGATATAGGGGCCGAACCACATGCTGTAGCCGCCTGCCTTGTTGTGCTCGGTGGTGAAGATGACTTCCGAGTTGTACTGGTTGGCCTTCAGGAACGACTCCTCATAAGAGAGGTCGGGCATGGAGTAGCTGCCTTCCGTCATGATGGCTTGTGCCGTGGTGGCGGCTTGTGCATAGTCGCCGGTGATGAGGCTCACGCGGGCAAGGAATGCCTGTGCGGCTCCACGGGTCAGTCGTCCGGCCACAGCGGTCTTGGGCAACGCGTTGATGCTTTCACTCAGCTCTTTCTTCACGAACGCTAGGATTTCTTCTTTCGGCGTGCGTGGAACCATGGATTCCTCGATAGAGGCGAACACGTCTTCCGTGAAGGGGAAGTCGCCATAGCACATCACCTTCCAGAAGTACTGCATGGCCCGCAGGGTGCGTACTTCCGCGCGGTACTGTTCGCGTTTGGCCTCGGACGAGAACTCGATGGTGTTCTCCATTTTCAGGTATTCATTGAACGTGCGGATACCCAGAAAATTGAAGTAGTTGACGATGCTGACACCCGACGGAGCCATGGTGCCGTTGCCGATGCAGCGGTAGCCTTCGTGCGTATGGAAGTTGTACTGATTGTCGGAGGTGCAGTCCCAATACCACATTTCCTCAATACGGTACGGGCTGGCATTCTGACGGTAGCAGCCCGTCAACGCCAGGTCGGCATCCGCTTCTGTCTTCCAGAACGTGGCGGGAGACAGGGCGTCGCCCGGAGCTCTATCCAAGAAATCTTCAGAGCAGCTAGACAAGGCTGCCGGAACTGCTAAAAGCAAGCAATATTTTAAAAACTTTTTCATATCAAATGCTGTTTAAGGTGAATAATTAGAAAGTCAGGTTCAGACCGAACGAATGAACTTGTGTCTGCGGGTAGTAGTTGCCTCGGCCAGCCGGCGCTTCGGGATCCCATCCTTTCAGGAAGCCCGTAAAGGTCAGGATGTTCTGTCCGGAGTAGTACACTCTCAGCTTGGAGATTCCCAGCTTGCTGGTCCAGGCTTTCGGGAATGTGTAACCTACCTGCAGGTTTTTCAGGCGGAGATAAGTGGCGTCCTGCATCCAGAAGTCGGAGCAGGTGTTCGGCATGCTCACGCCATAGAGGGTGGTGGTGACACGCGGATACTTCGCGCCCTTATTGTCTTCGGTCCAGCTGTCTAACCACAGTTTGGCAGGTTTGGCTGCATTACCGTCGATGGATCCCACAGCTTCAATGCCGAGGTAGCCTTTCACGTCCGTAGCCCCCTGGAAGAAGGCCATGATGTCCCAACCCTTGTAGTTGGCGCCTAAGTTGAAACCGAAGGTGATGCCCGGATCCCAAGAACCCAGCACCTTGCGGTCGGCGGTGGTCACTTGGCCGTCCTTGTCCTGGTCAACGTACTTGATGTCGCCCGGCTGTACCTTGTAGCCTGTGTTGAAAGCGTAAGCGTACTGTCCGTTGCCAAGATCCTTGATGCCCGGCCAGCTCTTGATGTCGTCCCACGACTGGAAGAGGCCGGCGGACTCGTAGCCGTAGAAGCTGTTCATCGCTTCCCCTTCACGCATGATGTAGGTGTAACCGTCGCCGCCGTTGATCTGTTCGCTCACTTCGCCCATCGACTGGATCTTGTTCTTGTTGAAGGCGATGTTGGCTCCTGCGTTGAACTCAACATCTCCGAAGCGGTCGCGGTAGTCAAGCGCCAGCTCGAAACCTTTGTTGTTGACCTTGCCCACATTGTCGTAATAGCTCTGCAGGGCGTAGGTCACGGGGGTAGATACGGCCATCAGCACGCCGTCTGTGGTCTTGTTATAGTAGTCCATCGTCACGTTCAAGCGGTTCCACAGCGTGAAGTCGAGACCGATGCCCCATGTCGTGGTACCTTCCCACTGCAGGGCTTGGTTGGCTGCGTACTGCGTGTAGGCACCCGACTGGATGGCTCCGCCGAAGGGGTAGTTCTTGCCCAACGTCAATGTGGATACGGTGGGATAGTAGCCCTGACCGATATCCTGGTTGCCCAGCTTACCCCATGAGGCACGCAGCTTGGCGCTGTTCACAATGTCCTTCATCGGTTCGAAGAAACTTTCTTCGGAGATTCTCCAGCCGGCAGAGACTGAAGGGAATGTGCCCCAACGGTTGCCGCGGGCAAAACGGGAGGTTCCGTCATAACGCAGGTTGGCTTCCAACAGGTACTTGCCGGCGAAGTCATAGTTCACACGTCCGAACCATGACAGCATGGCCAGCTCGCGGCTGTAGCCTGAGTTGCTCATGTTGGCGGTACCGCCGGCATTCAGGTCGGTGAGCTGGTTGCTCGGGAAGTTCTGGCGATAGGCCTGGGTGGTCTTGTACTTGTAGAGTTCGGCATGGTAGCCTCCCATCACTTGCAGGTTGTGCGATCCGAAACTGTCCTTGTACTCAGCGATGATGTCACCCGTCACCCGGTCGTAGTGCGTGTCGCGTTCGGTGAGCTTGTCCATTGAGCCCTGTGTCCAGGTGTCCGTGAACTTCAGGCATTTCACCATTGCGTGGAAATCCTCGTAGTAGAACTTGTAGGAGCCCATCGCTTTCACCGACAATTGTGGCAAGAGAATCAGCTTGACCGACCCGATGGCTTGCAAGTTGTGACGGATACGGTTGGTGGTAGAGTTGTTGTCCAGCCAGGCGATGGGGTTACCGTCACCGATGGTGCCATAGGAACCATCTTCTTTTTTATAAGGTACCATGGGGGAAATCATGTTTACCTGACGGAAGAACTGGCCGAGGTCGGCACCTGTGTAGGGGTTGTTGGGTTCCGTCAAGTCAATCCGGGTGTACGACAGGCTGAAAGAGGTCTCCAGGAAGCTCTTGGGCTTTCCGTCGAGGTTCAGTCGCATGTTGTACTGGTCTTTCGACGCGTTACGGATGATACCATCCTGTCCTTGGTAGCCGACCGAGGCCATGTAGCGCATGGCTTCCGTTCCACCGTTCACGCTGATGTTGTGCTGGGTCTGGAATCCCGATTCGGTGTACAGCAAATCCTGCCAGTTGGTATTGGGGTAGTTGTACGGGTCTGAGCCGTTGGCAAACTTTTGGATTTCCTCCTCAGTGTAGCGGGGAGAGTAGCCGTTGTTCTGCAACGCACGGTTGGTCAGCTTAGCGTATTCGGCTGACGTACAGTATTCCGGAAGTTCAGTAGCTGACTGCCAGCCAAACATGCCGGAGTAGTTGACTACGCTTTGGCCGGCCTTACCGCGCTTGGTGGTAATCAGAATGACACCGTTGGCGGCTTTCGAGCCGTAGATGGCCGAAGACGCCGCGTCCTTCAGCACGGAGATGGACTCGATGTCATTGGCATCGATGTCGTTCATGGTCGATTCCACTCCATCGACAATCACCATCGGGTCGGCCACGTTGAATGTACCTGTACCGCGTACACGGATAGTACCATTGTCCGAACCCGGCTGTCCGCTTCGCTGGGTGACTGTCACACCCGGCAGCAGGCCCTGCAGACCGGCGGAAACGGAAGTGATGGGACGGCTCTCGATGAGTTTGTTGTTTACATTGGCCACCGAGCCGGTCAGGTTGGTCTTTTTCTGGGTACCGTAACCTACGACAACCACTTCTTCCAGGTTCATGTTGTCTTCCTTCAGGCTGACTTGGATGGGCTGTCCGGTATATTTGACCTCTTGGGTCACATATCCGATGTAGGAGATGACTAAAACACTTCCTTTTTTTACATCACTCAACTCGAAATTACCGTCAAAGTCAGTGATGGTACCGTTTGTTGAACCTTTCACGAGTACAGAAGCCCCGATGATGGCCTCACCGGTCGCGTCTTTAACTATACCCTTACAAGTCCCGGTTTGCTGGACGATGGCCGAGGCCACTTCGGCTGCTGATAAAGGATTGGGTATTATTGAAATACCCCCCCCCATTGCTAACAGCAAGCCAACAGATTTGAATCGCTTTAACATAAAAAAGTGTATTAAGATTATTAATAAAGGAGTAAGGCGTAAGTTTCCCTACGGCTCTTACAGGAGCAGCAGAAGGAAAACCGTTTCCTTATCTTCCAATGCAAAGTTATACAACTTTTCTGAACTGACAATAAAAAAAGAAAAATAGTTGGAAACAGGCGACATTTATCCCACTAAGGCCACCGCCCCGCTGGCCAGCATCAGGAGATACACCATCCGTTTCAGGCTGGCGGAGCTGATGCGCTCGAAGCAGCGGGCGCCGACCCATGAACCGGCCACGACCCCCAGCAGGCCGATGCCCCACAGGGGAAGGGTGAGGTCGGACCAGAAGCCGGCCCGGGCACGGACAAAGGTGTAGAACACGTTGAAGACCACCGAGAAGGCCTGCATGGTGGCCATGTACTGCCGCTTGTCGGGGAGGGAGCGGATGCAGAAGATAACGACCGCAGGACCCGGCATGGCGAACATGCCGCCCATGAGGCCGCTAACGGCTCCGACGAGGCACTGCGATGTCCTCGACCGGAAGCTCAGGCGGGACAGTCCGGATCCGAACAGGAAATAGAGGCCGATGAGGATGAGGAAGCCGCCGAGACAACGTTTTAGCAGCTCGTTGCTCCAGGAGGCCATGTAGGCGACGGATACGGCAGACACCGACAAGTTGAGCAGCGTTACCCATCCCATCACGTCCCAGCGGATGTCCTGGCGGTGGCGGAGGGCGACCAGCAGGGCGGTAGTGCCTGCCAGCAGTCCCGACAGCATGACCGACTCGCCATACGTGGGCAGGAAAAACGGGAAGAACATCATCACGAAGATGCCGAACCCGAAGCCGCTTACCCGCTGGATGAAGCTGGCGGCGATGGTCAGTAGGAGTACCCCAAGAAACAGCGTAAACATTCGTCTCAATTATTATCGGTTGATGCGGCAAAGGTAAAGGTTTTTTGGCTTTCAGACAACAATCGGACGGTTTCTTTCGTCGAAACGTGCCGTGAAGACGTTAAAAACTCCTTTTTTTGTTGGGAGGTTAGCGGGCTTGTAGTATCTTCGCAACTCATAAATGGTAACTGGAACGATGAAAAGATATCTTGTAGTGTGTGTGGCGCTGCTGGCGGGAGTTGCCGTCAGGGCGCAGGAGCTGAAAAACTTGTTCGTGAATATGCCCGATTCGCTGGCGCCGTTGCTGACCAAGGTGAACCGGGAGGATTTCGGTGACTTCCTGGAGGGCGGCATGAAGGCGGAAGTGAAGGACCGTTTCGGAGGAAAGGCCGAGATGCTGCGGCTGACGGACAACTACTTGTTGCTGAAAGAGACGGCGATGAGCACCGTCGAGATGAAGCTGCTGCCGGTGAACGATTCAGTGAATGTCATCTGTGTGGTTCATACCTGCCAGGCACCTGTGGCTGACAGCCGGGTGGCCTTTTATTCGGTGCGCTGGGAATCGCTGCCGACGGCCGACTTCGTGTCGCTCCCGGTCGAGGACGACTTCTATCCTACTACTGTGCAGGCGGAGACCGATGCGATGAGGAACCTCCGGCGGGAGGCAGACATGCTGCTGATGAAGGCTTCGCTGTCGGCGACTTCCGACTCGCTGTCGTTCGTCTATACGACGCCCGATTATATGGAGAAGGAGAAGGGGGAGCAACTCCGGAACTATGTGCGCAAAGTGCCGGTGGCCTACAGCTGGAAGGACGGGAAGTTCCGACGGGAAGGCGGGGAATGACCGGTATGTTCGGAAGGAATGTATGTTGTACAACATAAAACTTCGGTGTAAATACAATACAAATAAGGTATCTTACAAATTTTACTTGAAAAATAGTTAACCGGGTTTTGCCGTTTCTCTGAAAATGTTTATCTTTGAAACGTGTTTGTTCCGTACCCCGTGCGGAGCCGAGTTGGCTGGGGCTGTCCGGAGGATGCCGGAAGGGGACAACGCGCTTGAATGAATGTATAGTGAATGCTGACAGGTAGCAATACCTTCCCCAAAAAAAGATAGAGAACAGAATGATTTTAAAACGTATTCGTACAGTTGCGATGGCCGCCTTGGCGCTGGTCAGTGTCCAGGTGTCGGGACAGGATTTGCTGGCCCGTCAGGCTCCCATCGACAGAAAGCTCAAGGCGGTTGACTCGCTGGCGCTGATTCGCCAGATTAAAGTGGAACAGTCGGTCTATCCGGCGTACAGCCTTTATCCCAATTGGAACAATGACCGTGTGCATGCGTACGGGAATACGGTAAGTGTCCCCGACAGTTTCCGCATCGACCTCACGGGCTTCTATATGCCTACTCACCAGACAAAGATTACCTCGAAATGCGGTCCACGCTGGCGACGGATGCACAACGGACTGGACATCAAGGTCTATATCGGTGACACCATCCGCGCGGCCTTCGATGGACGGGTGCGCATGGTGAAGTACGAGCGCAGGGGCTATGGAAAGTATGTGGTCATCCGCCACGACAACGGACTGGAGACCGTCTATGGACACCTCTCGAAACAGATTGTGAAGGAGGACGAATACGTCAAGGCGGGCGATCCCATCGGCTTGGGCGGGAACACGGGTCGTTCCACAGGCTCACACCTGCACTTCGAGACCCGCTTCCTCGGTGAGGTCATCAATCCTGAATTTATCTTTGACTTCCCGAACCAGGATATTGTGGCCGACAGCTATCTGTTCATCCGCGGGGCCAACCGCTACGCCAACCAGCGCACACGTGCCTTGGCGGCTGTCCGCTCGGGCAAGAAAGGGGCGGTGGCCGCAGTGGCGGAAGAGGCGGACGAATCGGCCATCCGTTACCACAAGATCAAGAAAGGGGACACGCTGGGAAGCATCTCGCGCAAGTACCGTATCTCCATCGACCGTCTGTGCCGCCTGAACGGTATCAAACGGACCACCACCCTGCGCATCGGACAGGTGCTGAAGTGTTCATAAGAAGAAGACGATGGATACGAGGCAGCAATTCGAACAGGTGGTCGCGCTGTGCCGGGACTTGTACGCCAAGAAACTGCACGACTACGGGGCGGCGTGGCGCATCCTGCGTCCTACATCGGTCACCGACCAGATTTTCATCAAGGCCAACCGTATCCGTAGCATCGAGACGACGGGGGTGGCACTGGTGGATGAAGGGGTTCGGCCGGAGTGGATAGCGATTGTCAACTACAGCATCATCGGGCTGATTCAACTGAAATTGGGCTATTCCGACAGGGATGACCTGACCGAGCAGCAGGCGCTTGACCTGTACGATGAGCAGGCGCACAAGGCGCTGGAACTGATGCTGGCGAAGAACCATGACTATGGGGAGGCGTGGCGGAGCATGCGCCCCTCTTCCTATACTGACTTGATTCTGATGAAAATTTACCGGACCAAGCAGATTGAGGCACTGAGCGGTGCCACGTTGGTGTCTGAAGGGGTTGACGCCAACTATATGGATATGATGAACTATGCGGTGTTCGGGCTAATCAAACTGGAATTTGGAGAATAGCTATGTACATACCGTCCGGAAGGTAGGGGTGAACCTGTGCCGCTTCTTGGTAGGGGCGGTGTTCATCGCTTCAGGGTTTGTCAAGGCCAACGACCCTTGGGGCACGTATTACAAGCTGCAGGATTACTTAGTGGCCCTGGGCGTGGAGTCGCTTCCGATGGCCTATCCGTTTTTGGCGGGGCTGGCCTTGGCCGTCTTCGAGTTCTCGCTGGGACTGTCCTTGTTTTTTGGCATCCGCCGTGCGACGACCGCTTCGCTGTCGGTGCTGTTCATGGCGGTGATGACTCCGCTGACCCTTTGGTTGGCCGTGGCCAATCCCATCTCGGACTGTGGCTGTTTCGGCGATGCGGTGGTACTGACCAACTGGGAGACTTTTTTCAAGAACGTGGTGTTGCTGGCGGCTGTCCTGGTGGTGCACAGGGGGCAGCGGTGGCTGTTCAAGCTGGTCACTTATAAGGTCGATTGGCTGATTGCCTTGTACGGCATTGTCTTTATCATCTTCTTTTCCTTGTACTGTCTGCGCGAGCTGCCTGTCTTTGACTTCAGCCCGTTCGCCATCGGTGCGGACATCCGCAAGGGGATGGAGGTGCCCGAAGGCGAGAAGCTCTCGGTGCTGGAAACGGTGTATGTCTGCGAAAAGGACGGCCAGCAGGAGGAGTTTACCGTCGATAATTACCCTTCGGACTCCACCTGGCACTTTGTGGAAGCAAAAACTATCGAAAAAGAGCCCGGATATGAGCCTCCGATTCGTGATTTTTCAATAACTTTGCAGGAGGATGGGACGGAAGTGTCCGAAGAAGTGCTGGCGGACGGGAATTATACGTTCCTGCTGGTGGCTCCTTACCTGCAAATGGCGGACGACAGTGGGATGGATCTGCAGAACGAGGTCTATGACTACTGCGTGGAGCATGGCTACCGGTTCTTGTGTGTGACGGCCTCGTCGGGTCAGGCCGTCATCGACTGGCAGGAGAACACGGGGGCGGAATACCCCTTTGCATGGATGGAGGACGTGACCCTGAAGTCCATGGTCCGTTCGCATCCGGGACTGGTCTTGCTGCAGCGCGGGGTAGTGCTCAACAAATGGAGTGTGAACAACTTCCCCGACGAGTTCCAGCTGAGCGCTCCCTTGGACGAACTGCCGTTGGGGCAGGTGAACCGGAAGAGCGTGAGCCGCAAAATCGGCGAGGTGCTGGGGTGGTTCTTCGGTCCGCTGGTCATGTTCTCGCTGGCCGACCTGGCCTGGCTGGGACGCAAGGAGCGGCGGAAGGGACAACGTGGGCAGAAGGACCGACAAGAGACTGAGAATGAACAACATTAACCCTTTAATGATATAACAAAATGAGAAAGAACATTGTAGCAGGTAACTGGAAAATGAACAAGACCCTGCAAGAAGGTATCGCTTTGGCGAAAGAATTGAACGAGGCACTGACCGCAGAGAAACCCAACTGCGACGTTATCATCTGCACTCCGTTTATCCACCTGGCTTCTGTTACTCCTATCGTGGACAGTGCCATCATTGGTGTAGGTGCCGAGAACTGTGCCGACAAGGTATCGGGCGCATATACGGGTGAGGTTTCTGCAGCCATGGTAGCTTCTACAGGGGCTCAGTACGTTATCCTGGGTCACTCTGAACGTCGTGCTTACTACCACGAAACTGTTGAAATCCTGGAAGAAAAGGTGAAGCTGGCATTGGCCAACAACCTGAAGCCCATCTTCTGCATCGGCGAAGTGCTGGAAGAGCGCGAAGCCAACAAGCAGAACGAAGTGGTGGAAGCTCAGCTGGCTTCTGTCTTCTCGCTCTCAGCAGAGGACTTCGGTAAGGTAATCCTGGCTTACGAGCCGGTTTGGGCCATCGGTACCGGTAAGACCGCTACTCCCGCTCAGGCACAGGAAATCCACGCGCACATCCGCTCGTTGGTGGCTGCCAAGTATGGCCAGGAAGTGGCCGACAACACCTCCATCCTGTATGGTGGCAGCTGCAAGCCTTCGAATGCGAAGGAACTGTTCGCTAACCCCGATGTTGACGGTGGCCTGATCGGTGGCGCCGCACTGAAGGTGGCTGATTTCAAGGGCATCATCGACGCTTTTAACTAATCGGAAGTAATGACAAGGGAACACAAAGGCACGTTCTTTGTGTTCCTGAGTTTTTTTAGGAAGGAACATGAGAAAGTATTTGTTGGCAGGAATAATGCTGGTGGCGGCCGCCGGCGCGCTGGACGCGCAGACCATTGTGGATGACCTGCAGACCCGCCGTATCGGCCAGGGGGAAGTGACGGTCCACCAGAGCGCGGAGATTGCCGCACTGATAGGCCGACGTTACCAGGCATCGGCGGAGACGGAAGGGCAGAACCAGCTGAAGGCGAAGGGCTACCGTGTACAGGTGTATGCGGGCAACAACTCGCGTGCGGCCCGTAACGAGGCGACAGCCGTGGCCGATAAAGTGAAGAAGGAGTTTCCGGCTGTTTCGGTCTATACGTACTTCCTGCCGCCGCGTTGGCTGTGCAGGGTAGGCGATTACAAGACGATGGAGGAGGCGTATGCCGCGATGCGCCAATTGAAGGGCAGCGGGAAATTCAAGGAAGTCGCCATCGTGCGAGAGAATATAAACATACCAATGGAATAAGATGATAGATACGAATCTGATGCAGTGGCCCGCCGAGAAGGTGGAGCAGCTGATGGGGCATTACCGCGAAATCCTGTCGTTGTTGGGGGAGGATCCTGAACGCGAAGGATTGCTGAAGACCCCGGAGCGGGTGGCGAAGGCAATGCTGACCTTGACCCGTGGATACGATGTGGATCCGAAGGAGGTGCTCAATGCCGCGAAGTTCAAGGAGGAATACCGGCAGATGGTCATCGTGAAGGACATTGACTTCTTCTCGATGTGCGAGCATCATATCCTGCCTTTCTACGGCAAGGTGCATGTGGCTTATATCCCGGACGGCTATATCACCGGATTGAGCAAGATTGCGCGTGTGGTGGACATCTTCTCGCACCGGCTGCAGGTGCAAGAGCGGATGACCCTGCAAATCAAGGAGTGCATCCAGGAGACCCTGCATCCGCTGGGCGTGATGGTGGTAGTCGAGGCCAAGCACATGTGCATGCAGATGCGTGGCGTGGAGAAACAGAACTCCGTGACGACCACTTCGGATTTTACCGGCGCGTTCAATCAGGCCAAGACCCGCGAGGAGTTCATGAACCTGATTCGCCGGAACGGGTGACTCAGACCTTCAGCACCACGCGGTCGCCGGCCTGTTGCGCCAACAGGCTCTGCGTGGCGTGCAGGTCTTTGTAGCGTTGCATCGCCTCTGTGCAACGCTGGGGGTCGCCGGCAACGGCCGGGTCGCCCAAGGCTTGGAGGATGTGCTTCAGCTCCTCATCTACGATGGACATCTTGAAGTCGGTCAGCAGTCGGGGCACCAGTTCGTGCAGCCGTTCCTCATCGGTGATAATCTTCTGGGCTTTCGAGTGGTACTTGCTGAGCTGGTAGCGTTCGTTCGCCAGGTTGGCGGACAGGCTGCTGATGGCCGGGTCGGGATGCTGGATAAAGTAGCGCTCGGCCACGAAAAGGGGGTCGGACGCATGTTGCTCAGCCTCTTTCAGGAGTTGCCGGTGCAGGGCATCGTGAAACTGCAGTCCGTCCTCTTTCAGTCCCATAGAGATGTATTGGATGACAGTCAGGGGCAGTTGCTCTCCTTCTTCAGTCTCCATGTAACAGACAATTTTTTCTCCGTAGCGGATAATCATCCGTACCAGTTCCTCTTCTTTGGCATAGAACACTTTTTCCTCGTTCCCCTGTTGGGGAATGAAGGAGCTGTAATACTCATCCACGTCGGCGGGAGGAGTGCTCGTGGCTTCTGGCGGGAAGTCGGGAGGGGGTACGTCCGGCAGTCCGGGGCCGATGGCGGCAGGGATTTCCGACGGGTACGGTGCTCCCGGGACGGCGGCTGTCAGTGGAAAAGGTGCTCCTGGGTCGGAGGCTTCCGGAGGGAACGAGGTTCCCGGAGCGGAGGCTTCCGGAGGCAAGAAGGTACCTGAGACGGCTGCGCCTGTGGGGCCGGTTGCCGAGGTGCCGGCTGCCGGCTGGAATGTCGTCCCTGTGGTTGTTGTCCCTGCTGCGGTCTGCCGGAGCTTCCGGGCTTCCTGCTGTTCGCGGCGTTGGCGTTCCTTGAACCGGTTCTCGCGGGCCTGCTCAATCAGCTTGGCCGTAGCCTCCACCAGCACTTTCTCTTCGATGGCCAGCTGCTGGCTGCATTCTCGGATGTACACCGAACGCACGATACTGTCGGGGATGACGGAAATGCTTTTCACGATGCTGCTGATGAGCGACGCACGTTTGATGGGGTCTTTCCCGGTTTCCTCCAGCAGGAGCTGCGACTTGAAGCGGATGAAGTCCACTTCGTGCGTGTTGATGTACGCCTGGTAGTCCGTGGCGTTGTGCTTCCGAGCGAAGCTGTCCGGGTCATCGCCGTCGGGCAACAGGCAGACCTTCACGTTCATGCCTTCCTCCAGGAGCATGTCAATGCCTCGGATGCTGGCCTTGATGCCGGCTCCATCGCCGTCGTAGAGCACAGTGATGTTGTTGGTGAAACGGTGGATGAGCCGTATCTGTTCGGGGGTCAGGGCGGTTCCCGACGAGGCGACCACGTTCTCGATGCCGCTTTGGTGCATGGAAATCACGTCGGTATATCCTTCTACCAGGAAGCAGCGGTCCTGCCGCATGATGGCCTGCTTGGCGAAGAAGATGCCGTACAGCTCGCGGCTCTTGTGGTAAATCTCGCTCTCCGGCGAGTTGACGTACTTCATCTGCACGTTCTTGGTCGCCGCGTTCAGCACTCGTCCGCCGAAAGCGACCACTTTTCCCGAGAGGGTGTGGACCGGGAAGATGACTCGTCCCCAGAACCGGTCGCGCAGGCTTCCGTCTTCCTTTCGGTAGCAGATCCCTGTCTTCAGCAGATAGTCTTCCTGGTATCCTTTCTGGAGGGCGGTACGTGCCAGGGCATCGCGTTGGTCGGTGCTGTAGCCCAGCTGGAACTTCTGGATGATGTCATCCCGGAAACCGCGTCCCCGCAGGTAGGTCATGCCGATGCGTTGTCCGTCGAGGGTATTGTACAAGGTATGACGGAAATAGTCGTTGGCGAACTGGTTGACGACAAACAGGCTCTCGCGTAGGTTGTGGGCTTGCTTCTCTTCCTCGGTCAGTTCGCGTTCCTTCACCTCGATGTTGTACTTCTTGGCCAGCCATTTCAGCGCCTCGTAATAGGAGAGCTGTTCGTGCTCCATGATGAAATGGACCACGTTGCCTCCCTTGCCGCAGCTGAAACACTTGCAGAGTCCTTTGCTGGGGGACACACTGAACGATGGGGTTTTCTCGTTGTGGAAAGGGCACAAGCCGATGTAGCTGGTGCCTCGGCGGCGCAGCGTGACAAACTCGGAGACGACATCTACAATCTGTGCCGCGTCCATGATACGGTCTATGGTGGTCTGGTCAATCAACTTGGAAGCGTTTTGTGAAGCAGTACATAAGTGGTGAACAGTCAGGCGGGAGGCAGAGGAGTCAAAAGCCAAATGCGTTGCTGAGGCTTCAGCAAGACATTTGGCTTTGTGTGACTTCCCGCAGGGGGAAGCGAAATGAATGCTTCTCTGATTCCCTTACGGATTACTTGATGTTCGGGTTCAGCTTGTTCCATTCAGAAACGGGAGGCAACACACCCATGGCGATGACTTCGTCACGCAGTTCGCACAGGTGAGCGTAGCTCTTGTCGAGTGCAGCCTGTTCTTCAGCTGTTCCGTTCAAGGGCTGGCAGATGCAACCATCTGCAGTGATGGAAGTTTCCCAAGCCATCATGATGTGGTCGTACTTGTCGTTGGAAACGTATGTGCCTGCGGGCCAACGGAAGGCCTTGCCACCCATAGCGGCACCGATCATTTCAATGGAGACGTAAGAGGGGCTCTGGAACGAAGAACGTCCGCGCAGGGCGATGATGTTGGCACCACCCTTGGTCACCTTCTGCTGGATTTCAGCCCAAGTTTCCTTCGGGAGCTTGTCGGTACCGATGATGTCGGTCAGCGGAGTGCCAGCTACCTTGGCGGTAGAAGCGAAGACAGCCATCTGTTCGCCGTGGCCACCGTAAGTACGGCAGTTTTCCACTTCGTCGATGCCTACCTGGAAGTACTTGGCCAGTTCGCTGCGCAGACGGGTAGAGTCGAGGGCTGCCAGCGTGGTTACCTGCGAAGGCTTCAGACCAGCGTACAGCAGGGTGATCAGACCCGTGATGTCAGCGGGGTTGAAGATAACGACGATGTGCTTCACGTCCGGGCAGTACTGCTTCACGTTCTTACCGAACTCTTCGGCGATAGCGGCGTTGCCTTTCAGCAGGTCTTCACGGGTCATGCCAGCCTTGCGGGCAGCGCCACCCGAGTTCACGATATACTTGGCACCGGTCAGCGCTTCCTTGATATCAGAGGTGAAAGTTACGTTCACGCCTTCGAAGCCGCAGTGGTAGAGTTCTTCAGCCACGCCTTCCAATCCCGGAGCGTAGGGGTCGTACAAGCAGATGTTCGGGGTCAGCCCCATCATGATGGCGGTCTGTGCCATGTTAGAACCAATCATACCTGCAGCACCCACAATGGTCAGTTTTTCGTCTGTTACAAATTTCATAATATTAATTCTTTATGTTGTTGTTAAAAGTGTATTGGCTTTCTCGCGCTACAAAGTTAGGAAAGTTCTCGAACATTACCAACCTCTGTGCCCGAAAAAATGCTGCCCCCTCCCGAATTAAGGAAATAATTCCATCTTTCGGGGGAGGGCAGCCGGTAATTGCTATGAACGGGTGACAATCGTGTTATTCATCTGCCGGCACTTCGGAGATACTGCCGTACCGGTGGTACTCGAAGGCGATGCTCTGCTCCTTGATGTAGTGGATGAGCTCTACCCGTCCGTCCTTCACCGGAGCGGCGGTGGCGATGTACTTGTCGGCGGCGGCCGCTGCAGCGTACATCTCAGCGGGCAGGTCGGCGCGGCAGGTACGGATGCGCTCGTAGCGGTTCATGGAGCCGAGGAAGTCAGACAGGCTTTCTTTCTTCAGCGGACAGTTCAGGGCGGCCAACGTCTTCGAACGGTCATCCGACGGGTTGAAGCTGATGGTGAGCGGCGTGCCGCACAGGCGGGCGGCGCACGCTATCCTGGCGGCCTGCTCGTCGGTGTCGCCGGGGAAGAGGCGGAGCACCATGCTCTTCAGCGGCAGGTAGCGGAAGAGGTTCTGCTCGCCGTACAGGTGATGGATGTCCCGCGGACGGCTGAATTCCTCCCGGTAGGCTTTCTCGTAGCTGGCCTTGTAGTCCGTGCGGCTGCCGGGCTTGTCGGTGATGTGGACAAAGCAGGCGCAGTAGTTGGGACCTCCTGCCTTCACGCCGCCGCCGAAAGCCGACAGCTTCATGCCGCCGAAGGGCTGGCGGTTGACGATGGCACCGGTAATGCCTCGGTTGATGTACAGGTTACCGGCCTGGATGGAGTTCTTCCACAGCTTCTGCTCGTTCTCGTCCAGGCTTTGCAGGCCGGAGGTCAGTCCGTAGTCCAGTCCGTTCACCAGGTCGATGCCTTCCTGCAGGTCGCGGATGGGGCAGACGCTCAGCATCGGGCCGAACAGTTCGGTGCGGAAGGAGTAGCCGCCCGGCTTCACGCCCCACTTCACGGTCGGGGCCAGGATGTATCTTTTTTCGTCGAGGAACCGGGGCGGTACCAGCCAGCTTTCGCCGGGCTCCAAGGTCAGCGCTTTCAGCAGTTTCTCGTTCTCGTTGGTAATCATCGGACCGACGATGTTGCCGGCGTTCCACACACTGCCCACCTTCATACTGGTGGCGGCGTCCTTCAGCTTGTCCTGGAAGTCCTTGTCGTCATACACCGACTGTTCGACCAGCAGGAGGGAGCAGGCGGAGCACTTCTGGCCGGCGTTGCCGAAGGCGGAGGCGACAATGTTCATGATGGCATGGTCGCGGTCGCCCGAGGCGGTGAGGATGATGACGTTCTTGCCGCCGGTCTCTGCCGACAGCGGGGTGGCGGGCACAGCTTTGGCGATGGCACGGGCCGTGTCGGTGCCGCCGGTCAGGATGACGTGTTTCACCACCGGCGAGGCGGTCAGGGTCTGCAGGGCCTCCCGGTCGGTGATGATGACCTGCAGGGCTTCTTTCGGAACACCAGCGTCCCAGAAGGCCTTGGCAAACAGCCAGGCGACGGGGGCCGCTACGGTAGCGGGCTTCAGGATGACAGTGTTGCCGCCGGCCAGTCCGGCTACCACACCACCCACGGGGATGGCGCAAGGGAAGTTCCACGGCGAGATGACGAGGATGGTGCCCTTGGGGGCGATTTCCACATCGTCGAGCGCGGCGAACTTCTTCATCGTCGTGGTGTAGAAGCGGGCATAGTCAATACCTTCCGACACTTCCACATCGCCTTCCGTCACGGTCTTGCCGGTAATGGCGCACATGCAGCCGATGAGGTCGCCGCGCAGGCTGCCCAGGTTGTTGGCCGCGGCGAACATAATGCGGTGGCGTTCCTCTAACGAGGTCTTGCGCCAGCCGGCCGGGTCAGTCTCGGCGATGTGCAGGATTTCCTGGATTTCTTTCTGTCCGGCCATGGACATTTCGCACACGCAGACCTTGTCATCCTGGCAGCGGTCCATGTAACGGTGGCGTTTTTCGGTGATGACGGTCTTCACGCCAATCTGGAGGGGCAGGATGTCGGGCGTGTCCTTCTCTGATTTCTTCCACTTGGTAAAGATTTCGCGCTGCCACTGCTGGTTCACTTCGCGGTCGAAGTCCGTGTCCGGCTCGTTCTCCAGTTCGTCGGCGGGAGGCACCGGCACATAGGGCAGGTGACGGTCCTGAGTACGGGTCGGGATGTGGGTCAGCTTGTCCTTCAGGGCGTAAGCGTCCTCAAACTGCTGCTGCAGGAACTGCCAGGTCTCGGTGCCGGGTTTCAGGTTGAAGGAATGGGTCAGGAAATTGTCGGGGGCCGTGTTCTCGTCCATGCGGCGGACCAGGTAGGAGACGGCGTTCAGGAAATGCTCGTCCTTTACCACCGGTGTATAGAGGATGACATGGTTGCCGAGGAGGGACTGGGCGCGCCACACATGGTTGGCCATTCCTTCCAGCATCTCGAAGCAGAAGCAGTCCTTCGGGGTGCCGTACCGCTGCGAGAGCAGGTAACCGTAGGCGATGGTGAAGAGGTTGTGCGAGGCCATGCCGATGTGCAGCACCTTGGCGTTCTCGGGCTTCAGGCCGCGTTCCAGAAGGTGGAGGTAGTTGGCGTCCACTTCCGTCTTGCTGCTACGCACGGGGTTCGGCCAGCCGCGCAGGGAAGAGACGACTGTTTCCATCTCCAGGTTACAGCCTTTCACGATACGCATCTTGATGGGAGCGCCGCCGGCGGCCACGCGGGCCTTGGCGAACTCCAGCAGTTCGCCCTGGAACTCGTATGCGTCGGGCAGGTAGGCCTGTACCACGATGCCCGCCTCGTAGTTCTTGAACTGCGGCAGGCTCAGCACGTGCTTGAACAGGCGCATGGTGAAATGCGCGTCCTTGTACTCCTCCATGTCCAGGTTGATGAACTTGGCACGTTTCCGTCCGTTCTCGTCCACATAGGGGAAGTCGATGGCCTTCTGGTACAGTTCCGACATGCGGCGCACCAGTTCAGGGAAACTCTCTTCGTAGTTCAGCGCGTGCGTCTGGGCGTAGATGCCCGATATTTTTACAGAAATATAGTTGATGTCAGGGCTTTCCAGTGCCTCTAAGTAGTGCTGGTAGCGCTTGTCGGCCTCGCCGTTGCCCAGCACCACTTCACCCAGCAGGTTCACGTTCTGTCCGATTTTCTCCTTGAAACGGGTGGCAAGGTGCTCGGTCAGGCGCGGACGGGCCTCGTCGATGATGACTTTCGAGGTGTCCGAACGCAGGCGGCGCTTGATGATGGGGATGGCGATGAAGTCGAAATGATAGCCAAAGGCTTGGTAGAGTTTGAACAGGAGAGCGTCGCGCTTGTTGAGGAACTGAGGTACGCCGTAGAGGTCAATCAATGCCTTGATGCGCAAAGCCAGCTTTTTGCGGTCACGAATCTGGGAGGATTCATCGAGCATCTTCACCAGGAATTTCTTGTCCTGCGGGCGTTGCACCATGATGGCATATTTTTCTTGTTCTTTACGTTCTTCGACGGTAATGGTGCTTTCGCATGTCTGGTAGAGCTTCATTACCCATTCTTGTACTTCGGTAATGGTCGGTGTGTTCATTGTATAACCGTTTTTTTTGTTGATGATTAGGGTGGGATGGACGCACGTAAGACAACACGCTACGACCGCTGCGTGCGCCGTCAGCGGTTCGCAGGGTGAAAGCACGAAGAAGGGGTCGGGCTGAACATGACGGCCCGATAGCGGTGCAGCTCCTGCAGAGCCTGCTCTGAATACCTGTCAAAAAGTAGCCGTTTCATAACGCTGTTCTGTAAAAGTGATACATGAAGTTTGATGATAGATTGCAAAAGAACGAAATAATCCTCGTTTTTCCTACGAATAGATGGTTAATATGCGTTAATGGACGACAGAAATCTTTCATGGATCCAAGGGGAGATGGACTCCTGAAAGCACAAAGACACAAAGAGGTCGTTGGCTGACGGGTCTTTGTGTCTTTGTTATCAGAAAGAGAGAGGCTCTTTCTGTCAGGGGCTTACTTGCGGTAGCCGCACTTGGGGCAGACGCCGTTCTCGTCGAGAGCGATGCCGCAGAGCGGGCAACGGTCAATTTCCTTGCGGTCGGTAAACTCGCAGGAAGCGGCGTTCACACCACTGGTGAAGGTCAGCTTGGCGATGTTGAGTTTGTCCTTCAGCAGGTCGTACACCATCTTGATCATGCCTTCCACCGTCAGGGTCTCCTTCGTCACCACGAGGCGGCAGTCGGGATAGGCGGTGCAGAGTTCGGTCTTGAAAGCGGCTCCCTTCATGGTGTTCTGCGGGTGTCCGTTCTTGATGCCTTGCTTTTCGTACACGTCGAGGATGGCAGGCAGCAACGGGTCATCCTCGCGGAGCACGAGGGCGTGGTCGAAGTTCTTCAGCACGTCCCATGCCACTTTCTGTATTTCGTTACACGGATAGACCATGTTCACACCAGGGTTTACGCTGTCTTCCACCTCGATGGTCAACACGCCGGTGTGGCCGTGCAGGTATTGGGCTTCGCCTTGGAATCCATAGAAACGGTGTGCGTACTGTAAGTCAAATGTAGTAATACTTCTCATAATTGTTCCTCCTTAATATTAATAATGTTGTTAATCGGTTTGTTTCTTTTTGGTTTTTCTTTTTTGATAGGACAAACTTACACAGAATTTTGTTCACTGCCAACAGACAAATCCGATGATAGGATAGATGAAATCTATTCAGACTCGTTTGCAGGTGTGATGAAATCTATTTATCTTTGAAAAAACAATTGCTGAACCGTATGACATTGCAACAACTTGAATACATCGTGGCAGTCTGTCGCATGCGCCATTTCGCGCGGGCTGCCGAACAGTGTGGCGTCACTCAGCCTACGTTGAGCGCCATGGTGCAGAAGTTAGAGGCTGAGCTGGGACTGAAGCTTTTCGAACGCTCCTCACAGCAGGTCACGCCGACCCGTATCGGACTGCGGGTGGTGGAGCAGGCCGAGGAGGTGTTGGCCGCCGCCGCCCGGGTGAAAGAGCTCGTCGATGAAGAGCGTCATTCGTTGGCAGGCACTTTCCGGCTGGGGGTGCTGCCGACCATTGCGCCTTACCTCTTGCCTCGTTTCTTCCCCCGGCTCCGGAAGGAGCATCCGGAAACCGACCTCCGGGTGACGGAGCTGAAGACGGCGGACATCTGTCGGGCGTTGCGCGAGGGAACCCTCGATGCGGCGGTGCTGGTCAGTCTGCCGGATATGGAGGACTACGAGCAAGTGCCGCTCTACTACGAGCAGTTCATCGTCTATGTGTCGCGCGAGGACCCTTTGTTCGCCTGCCGTTCGGTCCGTACCGCCGACCTGGAGGATGAGCAGCTATGGCTGCTCGATGAGGGGCATTGCTTCCGCGACCAGTTGGTGAAGTTCTGCCGGCTCAAGTCGGCCCGCGAGGCACAGGAAGCCTACACGCTTGGCAGCATCGAGACCTTTATGCGCATGGTGGAGGGCGGCCAGGGGGTCACCTTTATTCCCGAGCTGGCCTTGGAGCAGCTCTCCGGAGTGCAGAAGGAGCTGGTCCGTCCGTTTGCCTTGCCCATTCCCACCCGGCAGATTGTGCTGATGACCTCGCGCGACTTTGTGCGCCACTCCCTGCGCGACCTGCTGGTGGAGAACATCGTGCGCTGCGTGCCTCCGCGGATGCTGAAGCTCAACAACACCGAGCAGCGGGTGTGAGCGGGGCGGCAGTATAGAACGCGTACAAATAGTAGCAGTTTTCTCCAGTACGGAGAATACCCAATATAGAAAACATCTATATTTGTCCGACAAATCAATAGATAGAGATATGTTTGCGAAGATTGTACGGTTCTCCATCCGGTCGAAACTCTTCGTCGCCCTGACGACCTTGTTTCTGCTCGCAGGTGGAATCTTTTCGATGCTGACACTGCCCATTGACGCGGTGCCCGACATCACCAATAACCAGGTGCAGATTGTCACCGTGTCGCCCACGCTGGCTCCGCAGGAGGTGGAGCAGCTCATCACGATGCCGGTGGAGATAGCCATGAGCAACATCATGAATGTGGAGGAAATCCGCTCCGTGTCGCGCTTCGGGCTGTCATTGGTCACCGTAGTGTTCAAGGAGAGTGTGCCGACGCTCCAGGCCAGGCAGCTCATCAACGAGCAGATACAGACCGTGGCGGGAGAGATTCCGCCGGAGCTGGGCACCCCCGAGCTGATGCCCATCACCACCGGGCTGGGCGAGATTTACCAGTACGTGCTGCGGGTCGATGAGCGCCACCGCGAGGACTACGACGCGATGGAACTGCGCACCATCCAGGACTGGATTGTCAAGCGTCAGTTGTCAGGCATTCCGGGCATTGTGGAAATCAACAGTTTCGGCGGTTACCTGAAGCAGTACGAGATAGCCATTGACCCCGACGTGATTTCCGCACTCCAGATAACGCTGTCCGATGTGTTCGAGGCCCTCTCGAAGAACAATCAGAACACGGGGGGCAGTTACATCGAGAAGGCGGGCCGTGCCTATTACATCCGTTCCGAAGGCATGATTTCGTCCGTCAAGGACGTGGAGCGCATCGTGGTGGCCAACCGGGGCGGTATGCCGGTTCATGTGAGCGACATCGGGCGGGTGAGCTTCGGTGCCCCCAAACGTTTCGGAGCCATGACCATGGACGGCGAGGGAGAATGTGTAGGCGGTATCGCCATGATGCTCAAGGGGGCGAACGCCAACGTGGTGACGCAGGTCCTGGAGGAGCGAGTGGCAAGGGTGCAGAAGATGCTGCCCGAAGGCGTGACCATCGAGCCTTACCTCAACCGTTCGGAACTGGTGAACCGTAACATTTCTACGGTCATCTACAACCTCATCGAGGGAGCCATCATCGTCTTCCTGGTACTCATCGTCTTTCTCGGCAATCTACGTGCGGGCATCATCGTGGCTTCTGTCATTCCCTTGGCCATGCTCTTCGGTTTCATCCTGATGCGGATCTTCGGCGTGTCCGCCAACCTGATGAGCCTCGGGGCCATTGACTTTGGCATTGTGGTCGATGGTTCGATTGTCCTGCTCGAAGGTATTCTGGCGCATCTCTACACCCGTCGCTTGTCGGGACGCACGCTGACTGTCGAGGAGATGAACGAGGAGGTAGGGCAGGGTGCCGAACGGGTGGTGAAGAGTGCCACGTTCGCCGTCCTGATTATTTTGATAGTGTTTTTCCCTATCCTGACCCTGACCGGTATCGAAGGAAAGTATTTCACACCGATGGCGAAGACCTTGGTGTTCTGCATCATCGGGGCTTTGCTGCTGTCGCTCACGTATGTGCCCATGATGGCCTCGCTTTTCTTGAAGCGTACCATTTCGCTCCGTCCCACGCTGGCCGACCGCTTCTTCGCAAAGTTGGGCAGCTTATATAATAAGGTGTTGCATCACTGCATGCGGTGGGTAGGGATCACCCTTGGCACTTCTTTTGCCTTGCTGGCGGCTTCGCTGTTGCTGTTCACTCGCTTGGGGGCGGAGTTCATTCCGACTCTTGATGAGGGGGACTTTGCCATGCAGATGACCCTGCCTGCGGGCAGCTCGCTCACACGCAGCATCGAGGTGTCGGTCGAGGCGGAACGGGTACTGAAAGAGAAGTTTCCTGAAATCCGTCACGTGGTGGCCAAGATTGGTACGGCAGAGGTGCCTACCGACCCTATGTCGGTGGAAGACGCTGACGTGATGATTGTGATGAAACCGTTCAAGGAATGGACTTCCGCATCGAGCCGCGCCGAGATGGTGGAGAAGATG
>JAQXRG010000054.1 GCA_029218405.1 Bacteroidales bacterium | reverse complement strand
AGCAGCGGTCGAACCTTCCTCCTCACCGGCGGCCAACGCCAAGGGCAGGTAAGTCTCGCAGGTCAGTTCCTGCGAGGAGGTGGACCGGAAGTGATGGTAGAGGAAATCGATGCGCCGCACCTCTCCACTCAAGTACCGGTCCATGAGAACCGATGCCAGTTCCGCGCTCTCCGCATACCCTGGCTTGCCGCTGAGGACCTGGAAATCGCCCTCGGGCACATATCCCAGCTTCCGTACCGCCTCGGCCACTTTCCGTCCGACGGGATAGACCAGCACGTTCTCCTTTCCCACCTCCTGGCTGCACGTGTCTAACCAGGAAGCCAGCCGACGGATCACATTAGCGTTGAACCCGCCGCAAAGACTGCTGTTCGACGAGAACGCCACCACCGCCACCTTCCGCCCCTCATTGGGTAAGGCAAAGGGAGAAGTCTCCCCCTGCTCGCTGTGAAGGACAGTGGACAAGATACGGGAAAGACCCTCTTGGTACGGCAGCATCCCCTCGATGGCGGCCTGTGCCTTGTGCAGCTTGGCCGAGGCTACCATCTTCATGGCCGAAGTTATCTTCAAGGTGCCGTTGATGGAGCTGATGCGGCTTTTGATTTCTTTCAGTGATGCCATATGCGCCTCCTGTCCTTAGGATTTGAACTGTCCGGCCACCTGAGCCGCCAGCCGCTCTATCACCGCAGTCACCTCCTCGGAAATCTTTCCCGCTGCCAGCACGTCAATGACCTCCTGCTGGTAATCCGCCCGCAAGGCAGTGAGGAAAGCCTCCTGAAACGCCCGGACCTTCCCAATGGGAATGTCGCGCATCAGGGCATGCGTTCCGCAATAGAGGATGGCAATCTGCTCGCCCACGGGCATCGGACTGTACTGAGGCTGGATGAGCAGCTGGTTGTTCTTCCGCCCCCGGTCGATGGCCATGGCCGTCACTGGGTCCATGTCGCTGCTGAACTTCGAGAAAGCCTCCAGCTCACGGTACTGCGCCTGGTCAATCTTCAGGGTTCCTGCCACCTTCTTCATGCTCTTCACCTGTGCGCTGCCTCCCACACGCGACACGGAAATGCCGACGTTGATGGCAGGACGGAAGCCTTGGTTAAAGAGGTCGGTCTCCAGGAAAATCTGTCCGTCGGTGATGGAAATCACGTTGGTCGGGATGTAAGCAGACACATCGCCCGCCTGGGTCTCAATGATGGGCAGGGCAGTCAGGGAGCCACCGGCCTTCACCTTCCCTTTCAAGCAGGCGGGAAGGTCGTTCATCCGTTCGGCCACTTCCTGCTGGCCGATGATCTTCGCCGCCCGCTCCAACAGACGGGAGTGGAGGTAGAAGATGTCGCCAGGATAAGCTTCACGTCCGGAAGGACGACGCAGGATAAGGGACACCTCCCGGTAGGCGACTGCCTGCTTGGAGAGGTCATCGTACACCACCAGCGCATGACGGCCCGTATCGCGGAAATACTCGCCGATGGCGGCACCGGCGAACGGAGCGAAATACTGCATGGCGGCCGGGTCGGACGCGGTGGCAGCCACCACGACGGTGTAGTCCATCGCCCCCTTCTCACGCAACGTATTCACCAGGCTGGCCACTGTGGAGCCCTTTTGGCCCACGGCCACGTAGATGCAATAGACGGGCCGGCCCGCCTCGAAGTTGGCCCGCTGGTTGATGATGGTATCGATGGCAATGGCGGTCTTGCCCGTCTGGCGGTCGCCGATAATCAGCTCACGCTGTCCGCGGCCGATGGGAATCATGGCGTCAATAGCCTTCAGCCCTGTCTGCAGCGGTTCAGTCACCGGCTGGCGGAAAATCACACCCGGCGCCTTGCGCTCCAACGGCATTTCGAACAGCTCGCCGCTGATGTCGCCCCGTCCGTCCAACGGCACGCCCAAGGGGTCGATGACACGCCCCAGCATACTTTCGCCCACCTGGATGGAGGCGATACGTCCGGTGCGCTTCACGATCATCCCTTCCTTGATGCGATCGGTCGGCCCCAGCAACACGGCGCCTACATTGTCTTCTTCAAGGTTCATCACCGTACCCATCAGGCCGTTCTCGAACTGCAGGAGCTCATTGGCCTCGGCGTTGCGCAGGCCGTAGATGCGGGCCACGCCATCGCTCACCTGGAGTACCGTACCCACCTCGTCGAACTTCAACGTCGTGTCTATGCCCTGCAGCTGCTGGAGCAGCACCTCGGAGACTTCACTTGGTTTTATGGTATTTTCTGACATAGTTCTTTAGTTTACACAATTCTACGATTCATATCGGCGAACTGCCGCTTGACACGTTCCAACTGGTGCGCCACGCTGGCATCCAACCGGTAATCACCCAACTGGAGGATGAACCCGCCTATCAGCGAGGGGTCGGTGACTGTCTCCAGTTCCACCTTCGCATGGGTATGGCGGGCGATGACCTCTTCCAGCCGACACTCCAGCCGTCCGGCTGGGACGGCCGTGACGAGCTTGCCCACCTGGATGTGCTGGTCTTCCTGGTACAAGCCGATGTACGACCAGGTCATGAAAGGCAGGTAACTCTCCCGCTTCCCGTCGAGCACCAAGCGGAAGAAGCGCGACAACTCATCGCTCACTCCCTCGCCGCCCGCCGCTTCCTTCAGCAGGCGGACCTTGTCATCAGCGGGCAGCACCGGGTTGACAATGGCCTGCTGCAGGCGGGGCAGCTCCAGGAAACGCCGGTTCAGGCACTGGAGTTCCTCAAACACCTGGCGAGCCTTGCCCTGCGCCTTGGCATACGCCAGCAGCGCTTTCGCGTAACGTACGGCGACTACTCCTGTATTCATGCTACCTTCATCGTTTAGAAGATTCCAACATCTCGTCCAGCATACGATCCATCAGCGCGTCCTGCTCCTTCCCGTCCGCCAGCTTGCCGCGGAGGACTTTCTCCGCGACACCCACCGACAAGACGGCCACCTGGCGGCGGATGTCACGGATGGCGGTCTCTTTCTCGGTCTGGAGCTGCTTTCTGAGTTCTTCCATCAGCCGGTCGCCTTCGGCACGGGCTTTCACCTGCGCCTCCTGCACGATGCGGTCGCGCGTGGCAGCCGCCTCGGTC
Organism: Bacteroidales bacterium; assembly: GCA_029218405.1. GTDB lineage: Bacteria > Bacteroidota > Bacteroidia > Bacteroidales > Bacteroidaceae > Phocaeicola. The sequence continues at coordinate 1,579 of JAQXRG010000054.1, read as the reverse complement.
AGGATACGCGCCTGCTCGGCACGCGCCTCGGCCAGCAGCCGGTCACCTTCGGCCTTCACCTGCGCCAACTGCTCGTTGGCAGCCCGCGCCGACTGCAGCGACCGGTCAATGTATGCTTTCCGTTCCTCGACCGAACGGACGATGATGGGGAATCCGAACTTCGCCAGCAGGAAGAAGACGATTCCGAACACAATCACCATCCAGAACAGCAGTCCCGGATCCGGAGTCAATAATCCCATAGCCGGTCCCTTTTTATACGAACAACGTCAACAAGCAGACGATGATGGCAATCAGGGCCACACCTTCCACCAGAGCGGCGGCGATAATCATGCTCATGCGTAAGTCACCCGCAGCTTCCGGCTGACGCGCGATGGCCTCCATGGTGGAACTGCCAATCTTGCCGATACCCATACCGGCACCAATCACAGCGATGGCCGCACCGAAAGCGGCACCCAACTTACCAATACCTGCACTTGCAGCAGCCTGCAACAATACTGTCATTAACATACTCTTTTAGTTTTAAAGTGATTAATTATACGTTTCTATGATTATTTCCGACTTTCCGTCCCTTCTTCCTCCTTGGCCCTCGACATGCCGATAAAGACCGCGGACAGCATGGTGAACACATAGGCCTGGATGAAGGCCACGAGCACTTCCAGTGCATCCATGAACACGCCGAACGCCACCGCCACGAAGGTCATCGAGCCGTTGACCGCCGGACCTGCCTTCACGGTAATGAAGATGATGGCCAGCAGGCTGAGGATGGCCGCATGGCCTGCCATGATGTTGGCAAACAGACGAATCATCAGCGCGAAAGGCTTGGTGAAGATGCCGAACAGCTCAATGACCGGCATCATGGGCACGGGACATTTCAGCCACACGGGCACGTTGGGCCAGAAAATGTCCTTCCAGTACTCCTTCGACCCGTAGAAATTGGTGAAGAAGAAGGTGAACAACGCCAGCACCAGCGTGACGGCGATGTTTCCCGTCGTATTGGCCCCACCGGGGAAGAAGGGCAGCAACCCCATCAGGTTGTTGATGAGCACAAAGAAGAAAGCGGTGAGCAAGTAGGGCACGTACCGCTGGTAGTCAGGACCGATACAGCCCTTGATGACATCGTCGTGGATGGTCATCACCACCGCCTCTATCATGCCTACCCCACCGCCCGGCGCTTCCTCGCAGGCGGGATGGCGACGGTACCAACGGGCACAGCCTAACAGCAGTCCCACTAACAGCGCGCCGTTGATGAAGAGACCCACCACGTTCTTGGTGATAGAGATGTCGAGCGGACGGCGTTCCGTGCCGTCGGCGGTCCGTTCCACAATCTTGCCTTCGTTCGCCCCTTCCGGAGCGATGTACAGTCCCTCATAAGGGCCTTCCTCCAGACGGGCGGAACTGAACACGTGCCAGCCCGTACTGCTACGGACAATGACCGGCAGGGGAATCTTCACTTCCGTGTCGCCCCAGGTCACGATGTGCCATTCGTAGGCGTCGCCGATGTGGCCGAAGACCAGGTGGCTCACGTTCACCTCACCGGTCTCAGCAGCTGCCGCCGGCACCCGTCCGACCAGCACCAGCA
>JAQXRG010000053.1 GCA_029218405.1 Bacteroidales bacterium | reverse complement strand
TTATGCTGGGCATCCTCTTGCCTGTTCATGAAGTCACGTACATCTTTGGCTGACCGGCTGATCTCCTACTCGATTATTAAACAATATTTCACTTTTTCAACCTACGACTTTCAACTTTTTTCGCTCTCTGACAAGAGCCGTGTACGGCTTTTTGAGGTGTTTCTCTTTTAGGGAAGCTTGCAAATGTTAATGGTTTAACTATTCGAGATTGTTAACTCACACTAATTACGGTAGAACCCCTTCTGAATGCTAAGCGTAGGTTTCCATGACGTACCGTGCAGTCTTTCTTCCGTATCGTGACTGATGAATCAACAGATTCGGAACAGGAGAAATACTCCATTACGGCTCCACTTTCCAGTCGCCTATAGTCCGGCGACTGGTGTCGAAGTTGACGCCAACCTTCACGATGGGCAGACCTGAGAGTGCAACCTTCGAGGCATAGTCTTTGAGGTCTATCTGCTTGATGGCTGCTTGGGCGGACATCTAACCAACGCCGGTCCTGTGAGCTGTGGCAACGCCTCCTCGACCCATCTGTCGGGACAGCCGATGTTGAAAACCATCTTGTCGAGCTTCTCTTTGGCCTTTCTCTTTGTAGGCCCGCTTATCCAATCCGCGCATCCCTTCGTCGAGAAACTCCGTACGCCGTTCGTTGTAGATGGCGGTGAGCAGCGCTTCTCTCCGCAGGGATCGCAGTCGAGTATGTCGCTACAAATCCAATTTTTTCAAAATGGAAAGGAATAATGGTTTCCTCGGGTATAGACGGATAAGGTTGTCGCGCAGGGTGACTGCCTTGTCATGACTTTCAGGCCGCACTTTCGCCAACTCCTCTATTCCATATTTTATGCCGTAATAATCCTTCTCCTTGTTGGAACGTGTCGCATCGTTCATGACAGCATCGCAGATGCGGTTCTCCAGCGCTTCCTGCTGCTCCTCAGTAAAGGCATCTGAAAAGAGGGCATAGTATTTCAACATTTCTCCACCGGATGTTCTGTTCCAATAGTTTGAAAAGAGTGGAAGGCCAGCGATGTAACCATAGAGGCGCTCATTCAAACCCTCCTGCCTCAACAGCCAGAAACCGAGTTCTTTACCGCCGGACTCCTCCACCATTTCCTTTATCAGCTCCTCACGAACCTTTAGCCATTGCTCCTTTTCGCATAGCGACTTTAGCCTGGTGCAATACTCCATCCGGGCCTCTCTGTACGTATTGGCATATACGCAGAGCCATTGCAGGGCAGGACACATCAGTTCCTTGTTGTCTGTTTTCTCACCGATGGCAAGTTTGTATTCCATCCACATCTGGGTGCGATAACCTTTCTCTTTCAGATAAGCAGTGCATTTTCTTTCCGCCTCCTCATATTTATGCCCTGCCATCAACTTGTCGAGATCATACTTCCTGATCTCCTCAATGTGCATATTCTGCTCGATCAGTTTGTCCGATTCATTCTGCCTGTTCATGCCATTGAGGAGCTCGGCCTTCTGGATAATTAGCAGTGCTTTCTTGTGGTCATACTCCTCTGCGGCAATCTTTTCGTCCAATACCAGAAGCATCTGCCCGTCATCCAGAAGCATCTTCTGGGCATCGTCAATCAGGTCACCCATGTTGCCGTCGAGATATTCGTCTATCACGCCTTTCTTGTCAATTCTCTTCAGGCGCTCAACTATTTGGAGTTTTTCTGGTTTGGTGAATTCCCCATGTTCAGAGAGCAGCAGTTTGCGCACGATGGACAATGCCGTACGAGTGCTGAAATCCTTGCCCTCGTAGGTGTTGTAGTCGTACTCAAAATTGTCTTCGTTGAAGTGCTTGCACAGTGTTTCAAGGAAAAGCAAGGCGCCATCGATGGCTGAAATGTAATCGCTGCCATCAACCATCATCTGCAGCTGTTTCATCACACGCTTCGACTCCTTGCGAATCACCTCCCAGTCATATTTGAGTTTCCACGACGCCACCCTGCCCTTCTTCTTGTGGGCAAAGCATTCTGCAATGTTTTTCTTATAGTCAATAGGTTTGTCCTCCGGCATGAAATATTCAAAGATGGCATCCGCAAATGACTCATCCTTCATCGCATACGACTTGGTAAACCTCAGAAACTTCTTCTCATCGATGATTGAGAACAGCTTCTTCAATTCTTCTTTCTTTTCTTTGTTCATTTGTATTTTTTTTAACTGATTATTCTGCATTCACCAACTCGCGGATTCAACTAGCAAGTGCAAATTTACGAAATCTTTTCGTAGAAGCACTCTTTTGGAGTTGAGAAACGGTTTAACTATTCGAGATTGTTAACTCACACTAATTACGGTAGAACCCCTTTTTTGAAAAACGGGGGAAGCCTGATGCAGGATATTTTAACGGAAGACGAATTAAACTTTGGGGATGGAAAACCGTCAAAACGACAAAACAACATGATTACGAACCTTTTAATTTTTGACAATGATGAGAATGAAGACAGTAGTACTGGCAATGGCTCTCTGCCTGATGGGAGCCGCAACGGGAATGGCACAACGGGGCAACGGACAGATGGACCCTGCGAAGCGTATCGAACAGATGGTGAAGAAGCTGGGACTGGACGAGGCACAGGCCAAGCAGTTCCGGGAGGCGATGGCTGAGATGCGTCCGGCCGCCCGTCCCGCTGACGGACAGCGTCCGTCGAAGGAGGAGATGGAGAAGATGCGCGAGGAGATGAAGCAGAAGCGTGAGGCGGTGGACCAGAAGGTGAAGGCTATCCTGACAGAGGAGCAGTATAAGAAGTACCAGGAGATGAACCAGCGCCCGCAGGGAGGAAGACGGCAGTGACGCGCCTCTAACGGGGGCGGTGACGTACTTCAACCGGAAAAGCGGCGCACTCCTGACCAGGGAAGCGGCGCATGTCGGAGGCTGCACAGGAAGAGACGGGGCGGAGGCCGAAGGGGATACTGGTTCCCTTGGCCGTCCACCCCGTCTCTTGCGTGGGAGTTGTGCCGTGCGGCAGCGTTCCTACCGGAGGCCCAGCCGCTGGCGCATGCCCTTGGTCAGCGCGTCCTTGTGCATCATCACAAAGATGGTCTTGGCGCGCACATAGCTTTCGGACATGTTCAGGTAGCCGCCGAAGTCGTTGCGGGCCGTGCCCCACGAGTTCTTCGTGATGTAGTACTTCGTGCCGTTCTGGTCCTTGGCGATGCCGGTGAGGTGCATCAGGTGGTCGTCGGTGGTGACGAAGGCCTCATAGCCCTGCTGGCGGATTTCGGGGGTCACCTTCACTTCCGGGCAGGGACCCTCGAAGCGGTAGGCCTCGGCCAGACGGGCCTGTGCGTCCATCTGGTTCCAGCGGGCGAAGTCGGTGTCCTTCAGGTCTTCGGTCTTCTCCACTTCGGGGTTGATGGCCACGCCGTTCTTGAAGGAGAAGCCTTTCTCGCTCACGTCGCCGTCCCAGCACACGGTGTAGCCGGTCTGCAGGGCGTTGTCGGTCTCCTGCATCAGCTCGTCGAGGGGGAGGTTGTACATCTCGGCGTGCTCCCAGTTGTCGGGCACCTCGACCTCCATGGGCGCGTAGTAGGGCTTGTGGGTGAAGCTGGTCAGCATCACGTAGTCGTCCATGTTCAGGCCCAGGCTGACGGCAAAGGTCTTCGGGGTGTATTCCTTGCCTCGGTAGGTGAACTTCTCGGGCACCTTGCCGAGGTAGATGTCGAACAGGCTGTTCACCAGCTCGTAGTACTCCGGACTGCGCTGGCGCAGCTGGACGGCTGTCTCGGCGATGGCGCCCACGTAGCTGCCCAGTTCCTTGTGGTTGTGGGTGGGCGAGTCGTAGTTGATGCCGCTGTACACCTCTTCGGGCACGATGCCCACTTGGCGGAAGGCGGTGACCCAGGTGGGGGAGATGCTGCCCGGTCCCAGGTTGCCTTTGCCTCGGCGCAGGTAGTTGTCATCGAGCTGGTTCATGTACTTCTGGCGCACGATGAACATCTCGGAGAGGTCGTATTCGCCCTTGCCCATGCGGAGCAGTTCGGCCTCGAAGAAGGAGGTGGTGGCGAAGCACCAGCAGGTGCCGGTGGCGGCCTGGTTCTTTACGGGGGTCACCTTTTGGTTGACGACGGTGGTGAACTGGTATCCGTCGGTGGATTGTGCCGTTGCTGCGGCGGTGGCCGTCAGCAGGGCGGCGAGTGTCATTGCTTTCATCGGGTCATGATGGATTAAAAGATGATAGGATGTAACAGTAGGGTCAGAGTCCGAAACGGTAGGTGTTCCAGAGGCGGGCGGCCATCTGGTCCCAGCGCAGGACGGTGGCGCCGATGAAGTCGGCGGTGTAGTCGGTCAGGTAGGCCTTTGCGGCGGCTTCGCCTTCGGTGCGGGCCAGTTCCTGGTAGCGGGCTTCCACCATGGGCAGTTCGGTCACGCCCTTGCGGATGAAGTGCTGCAGGTGCTGCTCCAGCTCCTTGCGGGCGGTGCCCCAGCGCACGGTGGCCAGCTTGTTGGCGGTGCGGTAGTGCCACAGGGCGGCATCCTGGCGGTAGCGGTGGTTGCCGCAGATCTTGTACATGTCGGGCAGGTCGGTGGTGCCGCAGAAGATGGGCACACGGGGACTCTGCGCAGGGTTGTCCATCGAGAACCAGCACACGCCGCCCACGGCGTCGGGCAGCCAGCTGCGCAACTGGATGACGGTGGCGTAGGCGCACTGGGGCACGGCGATGTTGCGCACCTGCGGAGCGGCGCCAGGCTTGATGGCGTTCAGCATTTTGATCTCGTCCGGGCGCATCCACGGGTTGGCCACAGGGCTGATGATGCTGTCCGTCTTGCCGTCCTTGTCCTTCACCTCCACTTTCAGGTGGCGGGTGATGTCGTGCTCGGTGCCCTCATAGTACTGGCGGAAGTAGGCCAGCACGTCCTCCACGCTCAGCTTCTTCTCGGGCTTGACGCTGAAGGGCAGCTCCTCGCCGTCCATCGTCAGTTTCAGCGAGGGGGCCAGGGTGCTCAGGATGAAGTAGTCGCGGATGCTGTAGGCCTGGTACTTGCCGGAGTAGTTGGGGCCGCCGTAGGCTTTCCAGAACTTGAACGGCTCCTTGCCGTCCCACAGCTTGAGGCGGCGGGCCACTTCGAACACATTGTCAGAGGCCATGTAGCGGTCGGTGTCCTTGAGGTCGAGGGTGCTGATGCGGGAGATGTTGGCCGACACGCCCACCTCGTCGTCGGGGATGCGGACGGCCGCCCATACGCCTCCCAGCTTGTCGGGGCCTTCGCCAAAGACCTCGAAGTGCCACACTTCTTTCGGGTCGGCGATGGTGAGGCACTCGCCCGAGTCGCCGTAGCCGTAGCGCTGGATGAGGTCGCCCATCAGCCGGATGGCCTCACGGGCGGTGGTGCAGCGCTGCAGGGCCACGCGCTGCAGCTCCTCGATGAGGAACATGCCGTTCTTGTTCTGCAGCTCGCGGCGGCCGCTGATGGTGGTCTCGCCCATGGCCAGCTGTTTCTCGTTCAGGCAGGGATAGGCGGTGTCGAGGAAGGAGTAGGTGTGGCGTGCCTGCGGTATCTTGCCGCTTTCCACTGAGTTGGTCTGGTCGGTCCAGGTCTCGGTGTGCATGCGTCCCTTGTAGATGCTCATCACCGTGTCGTTGGGGTAGTCGGCGGCAGGCTGCACGTTCACCCAGGTGCGGTACCAGCTGTCGCAGGTGTGGCTGGTCATGACAGAGCCGTCGGTGCTGGCCAGCCGGCCCACCATGATGCTGGTGCAGCAGTCGGGGTCGTAGTGTACGGGGTTCTGTGCGGAGAGGAGCTGGCAGAGGGCCAGTCCTGTCAGAAGTAATGCTGTTCGTATCATTCTTGTATGCTTTTGGTTATTGGATGTGCAAAAATACACAATAAATGTTATGCACGAAACAATTCGGGACAAAAAAAGGAGAAGCGTACCGTCCACGGCGTTTGCCCGGATGGGGCAGGGGGGACGGTACGCTTCTCCGATGGCTGTCGGCAGGCCGGTCGCTTCGCTTCCGGAGCCGCCGCTGGGGTCACTTGATTTCGATTTCTTCCTTCATGTCCAGCTCCTCTCCCTGCACGTCGTAGAACTTGTACTGCAGGAGGGCCAGGCTCTGGTTGGGGATGATCTTGATGCCGAACCCGTACTTCATCTGCCACTTCCGTTTCAGGGACATCAGGCCCTGGTTGACGTAGGCGGCCACGTAGGGATGGATGTGAAGGGTGAACCGCTTCACCTTCAGTTTGCTGACCAGGTAGTCAATCTTGCTTTCCAGTGTATCTGTGAAGAGGATGGAGGGCTTGATCTTGCCCTTGCCGAAGCAGACGGGACAGTCTTCGTCGATGTTCACCTCCATGGCTGGGCGCACGCGCTGCCGGGTGATTTGCATCAGTCCGAATTTGCTCAGGGGTAGTATGTTGTGCTTGGCCCTGTCTTTCTGCATGTTCTGACACATCCGCTCGTACAGTTTCTGGCGGCTTTCCGCCAGGTTCATGTCGATAAAGTCCACAACAATGATGCCACCCATGTCGCGCAACCGCAGCTGGCGGGCCAGTTCGTCGGCGGCGCCAAGGTTCACGTCGAGGGCGTTGGCCTCCTGTCCGTTGGTGGAGCGGGAGCGGTTGCCGCTGTTCACGTCCACGACGTGCAGGGCTTCGGTGTGCTCGATGATGAGGTACGCTCCTCCCTTGTAGGAGATGGTCTTGCCAAACGATGACTTCATCTGTTTGGTGATGGCAAAATTGTCGAAGATGGGAAGCTGTCCTTTGTAGAGCTTCACGATGCCGGCCCGTTCGGGGGCGATGAGCGCTACGTAATCTTTTACTTCGTTGAAGACGGCTTCGTCGTTCACGTAAATGTTCTCGTACGAGGGGTTGAACAGGTCGCGCAGCATGGCGACGGTGCGGCTGGTCTCCTCGTACACCAAGGCCGGCAGTTTGGTGGCCTTTTGTACTTTAGTGATGGTCTCTTCCCAATGCTTCAGCAGGACTTTCAGTTCGGCGTCGAGTTCCGCCACCCGTTTTCCTTCGGCCACCGTGCGTACGATGACACCGAAGTTCTTTGGCTTGATGCTCTGGAGGAGCTGCTTGAGGCGGGCGCGCTCTTCGCTCGATTTGATTTTCTGCGACACGGACACCTTGTCGTTGAAGGGGATAAGGACGAGGTAACGCCCGGCGAAGGAAAGCTCGCAGGTCAGGCGGGGTCCTTTGGTGGAAATGGGTTCCTTCACGATTTGCACGATGACTTCTTGTCCTTGCTGCAGGATGGTCGAGAGGGTACCTCCCTTTTCGATGTCGGGCAGCATGGTGGCCTTCGAGATGGGGTACAGGCGTTTCCGGTCGCTCAGTACTTGCTTCAGATACTTCTGATAAGAGTGGAATTGAGGTCCGAGGTCCAAGTAATGAAGGAAAGCGTCTTTGCCGAAGCCTACATCCACGAAGCAGGCGTTCAGGCCGGGCATGAGCTTGCGCACCTTGCCCAGGTACATGTTGCCCACGGAGAACGAAAGGCTCCGCTGCTCGCGCTGGAATTCGACCAGGCTCTTGTCTTCCAACAGGGCGATGGCGATCTCCTTGGGCTGTACGTCAACTACTAATTCGCTTGTCACTTGGTTCTTGCTCTTTAAATTTGGTTCAACAATTGCCGCTCCCGGGGTGTGGGAAACGGCAGAATGCATAAAGAACAAACCTGAATGAGGCTTACTGGAAGTCGGCTTCGGGCTTGTTCTTTATTGAAGTCGGACAGACCGCATCCGATTCCGGGTAACCGGAATCGGATTTATTTGCTCTTATGTCTGTTCTTTCTCAGTCTTTTTTTACGCTTGTGAGTAGACATTTTATGTCTTTTTCTTTTCTTTCCGCTTGGCATAGCTTAATTAATTTATAAGGGTTAATACTAATGTTGATGTTATTTTTTTACTGAGATAGTAAATGTCTTAGCCGGTTTGAATGCCGGGATGTTGTGCTCCGGAATGATGATGGTGGTGTTCTTCGAAATGTTCCGGGCGGTCTTCTGGGCTCTCTTCTTTACAATGAAGCTGCCGAAACCACGGAGATACACGTTCTCATCGTTCGACAAGGAACCCTTCACGGTCTCCATGAAAGCTTCCAGTGTCGTTAACACTGTGGCTCTGTCAATGCCAGTGTTTTTGGCGATTTCATTTACAATGTCTGCTTTAGTCATTTCACTAATAATTATTGTTATACGTTCTCTTAATTTTTTGGACTGCAAATATATAGCTTTTCCTGCTCTCTGAGAAATAATTAGCCGATAATTTTCTAAAAAAAGTGTGGATAGTACCCTTTTAATGCCTATTTTTGCCGCCGAAACCATAAAAAAGGAGGTATGACATGCAATTTTTCGCTCGAAAACTGATGGACTGGTACCGTGAGAACGGTCGCAGCCTGCCTTGGCGAGGCACGAAAGATCCGTACAGGATATGGATTTCAGAGATTATCCTGCAGCAGACGCGGGTGGCGCAGGGATATGACTACTACCTGCGCTTCATCGAACGTTTTCCCGACGTGCAGGCACTGGCCGACGCACCCGAGGACGAGGTGATGAAGCTGTGGCAGGGGCTGGGCTACTACTCCCGTGCCCGCAACCTGCACGCGGCGGCCAAGGAGGTGGCGGCCCTGGGCCGGTTTCCCGACACGTACGAGGGGGTGCGCCGCCTCAAAGGAGTGGGCGACTATACGGCCTCGGCCGTCTGCGCCTTCGCCTACGGCCTGCCTTGCGCGGTGGTCGATGGCAATGTCTATCGGGTCATCGCCCGCTGGTTAGGGATTGACGAACCCATTGACACCACGGCGGGCAAGAAGCTCTTCGCGGCCCTGGCGCGAGAGCTGATGGGGACATCGGACCCTGCGCTCTACAACCAGGCCATCATGGACTTCGGCGCCGTGCAGTGCACGCCCGCCTCGCCCGCCTGCCTGATGTGTCCCTTGAACGACGGGTGCGCCGCGCTCCGGCTGGGCAGGGTGGGGGACCTGCCCAGGAAATCGAAAAAGACCCAGGTGAAGGAACGGTATTTCCATTATTTTTTTGTACGTGCGGGCGCCTATACCTTTATTAATAAGAGGGGAAAGGGAGACATTTGGCAGCATCTCTACGAACTGCCCCTGTTAGAGACCGACGTGCCCCTTGCCGGGAAGGAGCTGCTGGAGTCGCCCCAGTGGGCGGAGTTTTTCGGCGGCACGCCTCCGCGAGAGGTCACCCTGGTGGCTCAGGGCGTGCGCCATGTCCTGTCGCACCGCGTCCTCATCGCCGACTGTCACGAGGTGGTACTGGCGGACGAGTCGGCCTTCGACAGCCGTTTTCAGCGGGTTTTGGTGTCCGAACTGCAGAATTTTGCGGTTCCTCGCTTGATTTCTCATTTTTTTTCCCTACTTTTGGAGCCGAATCAGTAAAACGTAGCAAGATATGTCATTGAACAAAGTCCAGTTGATAGGAAATGTGGGGAAAGACCCCGAAGTAAGGTACTTGGACACCGGAGTGGCTGTGGCCACCTTCCCGTTGGCCACCACCGACCGTGCTTACACCTTGGCCAACGGTACCCAGGTGCCCGAGCGTACGGAGTGGCACAACATCGTGCTCTGGCGCGGACTGGCCGAAACGGCCGAGAAGTATGTACACAAGGGCGACAAGCTGTACATCGAGGGGAAAATCCGCAGCCGTTCCTACGACGACCAGAACGGCGTGAAGCGTTATGTCGTGGAGATATTCGGTGACAACATGGAGATGCTCACGCCGCGCTCTGTCCAGCAGCCGGTCTATCCGCAGCAGCCCGCCGCTACCTCGCAGTCCGCTGCCGTACAGTCCGCGCAGCAGCCTGCCACCCCGCAGACCACACAGCCGAAACCCTCGGATGACCTGCCGTTCTGATTGTAATCGATTGTTTAACTAAATCATATTCTGTTTGGACCCTGACGCGTATTTATGCCGCTTGGCGGATGTTTTTGACGGAGTCTCCGTCATGCCTCCCTCGATGGGGGCGCTGGTGGCCCTTGTGCTGGCCGCCGTATTGTTGTTGTGTTCTGGTTTCGTCTCCGCTTCGGAGATTGCTTTCTTCTCGCTCTCTCCGGCCGACCTGAGCGCGATTGATGAGGAGGAGCACCCGGCTGACCGGCGGGCGAAGGAGTTGCTCGATGACTCCGAGCATCTGCTGGCCACCATCCTTATCTCGAACAATTTCGTGAACGTCACCATCATCATGTTGCTCAACTATTTCTTTGCCAACGTGATTGATTTCGGCGGCTCCGACATTCTGGAGTTCATCGTGGTGACGGTCGTGCTGACCTTCCTGCTCTTGCTCTTCGGCGAGATCATGCCCAAGATTTACTCGGCCCAGCACACCCTTCCTTTCGTGCGGAGGGCCACGCCGGTCATCTGCTTCCTGCGGCGGCTGTTCCGTCCGTTCTCGAACCTGCTGGTGCGCTCTACGTTGTTCATCAACAAGTTGGCGCAGAAGCAGAAGACACCCAACCTGTCGGTCGATGAGCTGTCGCAGGCACTGGAACTGACGGACAAGAACGAGATTTCCGAGGAGAGTCCCATGCTGGAGGGCATCATCCGTTTCGGCGAGGAGACCGCCAAGGAGGTCATGACCTCGCGCCTCGACATGGTGGACCTATCCATTGACACACCGTTCCCGGAGGTGCTGAAGTGCATCGTGGAGAACGCTTACTCGCGCATTCCCGTCTATGAGGAGTCGTGCGACAATATCAAGGGCATCCTCTACATCAAGGACCTGCTGCCCTATCTGAGCCAGGGCGATGACTTCAAGTGGCAGAACCTGATCCGTCCTGCCTACTTCGTGCCCGAGACCAAGATGATTGACGACCTGCTGCGCGACTTCCAGGTGAACAAGATTCATATCGCCATTGTGGTGGACGAGTTCGGCGGCACGTCGGGCATTGTCACCATGGAGGATATCATTGAGGAGATTGTAGGCGAGATCAACGACGAGTACGACGACGAGGAGCGCATGTACACCCAGACGGCGGACAATGTCTATGTGTTCGAGGCGAAGATTCTCCTGTCTGACTTCTACAAGGTGCTGAAAATCGATCCGGAAGCGTTTGCCGATGTGGCGGGCGATGCCGATACGTTGGCCGGCCTGTTGCTGGAACTGAAAGGTGAGTTCCCCTCGCTGCACGAGGTACTGCACTGCAAGAACTACCGCTTCGAGGTGCTGGCCATGGACGTGCGCCGTATTCTGAAAGTCAAGGTGACGGTGGATCCGGCGGATGCCGGTCCGGCAGTTGCCGAATAATTCTTATTACGAGTCGCCTTATGCCGCTGTTCAGACAATGGAAGGAAGGGGCCGCCGTTTTCGGTATCTGGCAGGTCACTGAAAGCCTTCCGCAGTTGAGGGAGTGCCTGACCGCTGCTTTGCCCTATGACAAGGAACTCTCGTCCCTGCGGGCCGCCTGTCGCCAGGGGGAATACCTGGCGGTGCGTGTCCTGCTGCGGGCCTTGCTGGGCGAGGAAAAACAGATTGGCCATCTGGATTCGGGGAAGCCTTATCTGTCCGATGGCAGTTGGCACATCAGCATTTCCCATACCAAAGGGTATGTGGCCGTCGCGCTCCATCCCACGGCAGAAGTGGGGATAGACATCGAACAGGTCAGTGAGCGGGTACGGGGAGTGGCGGGCCGCTTCGTGCGTCCCGATGAACTGCCTGGCTTTTCCAGCCTTTCTCTCTCCGACCAGCTGTACGGGTTGTTGCTCCACTGGTCGGCCAAGGAGACGATGTTCAAGGTGCTGGGATGCAGTCGTGTAGATTTTCGGGAGCACCTGCGCATCTTCCCGTTTGCACTGGGCACGGACGGTGCCTTCCGTGCCCAAGAATACCGTACTCCCCTGCGGCAGACATTTCGGATTTCCTACCTCCTTCACCCTCATTTTGTTTGCACCACGACCCTACGGGGAGCCGACTGACAGGAGCTGATGGGGAAGCGGGGTATCCAGTCCGGAAGCCCTGTCAGACTATCTCCAGCGTGAACACGAACTCCAGTCCGCCCTTCGGGTTGTTCTTGGCAAAGATGGTGCCTCCATGGAAGAGGACGGCGTTCTTCACGATGGCCAGTCCCAGTCCTGTGCCGCCCAGCTTGCGCGAGCGTCCCTTATCCACCCGGTAGAACCGCTCGAAGAGGCGCGTGAGGTGCTCCGGCGCCACCCCTACACCGGTGTCGGCAAAGCTGAAATAGTAATAATGCTCGTCTTGGCGGAAGCAGTTGATGAGGAGCTGGATGTCCGTTCCCGCATACGCGATGGCGTTGTCCGTCAGGTTGCGGAAGATGGAGTAGAGCAGGGAGGCGTTGCCCCGCACGATGAGCTGCTGGGGCAGCAGGTTGAGGGCCGTGATGCGTCTCTCCTCCAAGCTCAGCTGTACCTCGTTCAGGATGTTGCGCACCAGTTGGGCCACGTCCACCGGTTCCCGTTCCAGCATGTCGGGTGCCTCGTCCAGGCGGGTCAGGGTCGAGATGTCGCGCAGCAGGAAGGTCAGCCGGTTGCTCTGCGCGAAACTCCGCTCCAGGAAGGTCCGCTGGGTGGTGGCGGGCATCTTCGGGTTGTTCAGCATTGTCTCTATGTATCCCTGAATGCTGCTCACCGGTGTCTTCAGCTCGTGCGCGATGTTCTGCGTGAGCTGCCGTTTCAGCCGTGCCTGCTCCTCCTCCTGCGTGATGTCGTTGATGGAAATCTCGAACGACAGGTCCTGGAAGAGGATGCACTCGACGGCAAATGTCCGTGCGTTCTTCTCGATGTGCAGTCCCACGCGCTTTTCCTCCTTCAGGACATGTCCGTCGTTGCGGTTCAGGAAGTCGGTGACCGCCTGCAGTTCTGGGATGTCCAGCACCTCCTCGGTCGAGCCGAGGTGACGGTCGGAGATGAGGTTGGCGTATTGCGTGAACAGGTTGTTGACCAGGATTTCCTTCCGTTCGCGGGTGAACACCCCCAGTCCCTCGCGGGAGGTCTGCAGGTGGGCAATGAGCTTCTCGCGCTCGATGGACAGCGCTTCCTTGGCCCGGTGCAGCCGCTGGTAAATCTTGACGATGTGCTGCGAGATTTCCCCCAGCTCGTTGTTCGGGAACGTCCGCTCCGTGTCGATGGGCGCATTGCGGTCCGCCTGTTGGGCGAACTCCCGGAGCTGGCTGATGCTCTTGCCCAGTTTCTGCGTGAACTGGTAGAAGAAGACGGCCAGTATCAGGCTGATGCCCACCGTGAACCACAGGTAGGTGGAGTCGGCCTTGAGGTGCTCGTTCAGGTTCAGGCTGTAGGGCAGCGCCGAGCGGATGACGATGCGCTGCTGCGGGTAGTAGCGGGCCGAGTAGAAATACTGTTGTCCTTCCTTGCTGGCCGAGTGGCGGCTGATGGCGTAGCCGCTGCCGTAGATGAGCGCGTCTTGTACCTCGCGGCGCGAGGCATGGTTGCCGAATTTCCGCAGGTCGCTCTCCGTATTGTCGAACACCACCTTTCCTTCTGGGGTGATGAGGGTCACGCGCAGGTCGGGGATGACGTGCGTCCGCACGTAGTGGCGCAACGTGTCGGCCGATGCGCCATGCGTGGTCATGAAGTCGAACAACTGTGCGTTGTAGTTCTGCAGCTGGATGTTCAGCACGTCGCTCTTATAGACCTTCTCGCGCTGGTACTGGAAGGCCACAAAGCACGCCGAGAAGGCGATGAACAACACGATGACCGAGAGGAAGAGCCGTTTCCCGAACGGCAGCATCCGGAGGGACAGTCTGTTCATGGCGCGTCACTCCCCTTCGAAACAGTAACCGTAGCCCAGCCGGGTCACGATCTGCCGGCCATAGGTCCCGATTTTCTTGCGCAGTCGCGTGATGTTCACATCGATGGTGCGGTCGAGCACATACACCTCGTCGTTCCAGACCCGGTTGAGGATGTCCTCGCGCGAGAACACCCGCCCAGGATGCTGGAGCAGCAGTGCCAGTATCTCGAACTCCTTCTTGGTCAGCGATGTCTCGCTGCCATCAATGGTCACCTTCTTCTGCGGCAGGTTCACCGTCAGTCCCCGGTAGCGCAGCACCTCCTCTGCGGTGGTCTGCACCTGCGCCGTCCTGCGCAGCACCGCCCGTACCCGTGCGCTCACCTCCTTCAGCGAGAACGGCTTTGAGATGTAGTCGTCCGCCCCGAGGTTGAAGCCTGTGAGCGTGTCGTTCTCCGTGTCCTTAGCGGTGATGAAGATGATGGGGATGCGGGCCGTTGCCGGGTCCTTCTTCAGCAGGCTGGCCATGCGGAAGCCCGAAATCTCTCCCATCATCACGTCGAGGAGCAGCAGCTGGTAGCGCGCCAGCTCCATCTTCAGCGCCTCCTCGGCCGAGTTGGCGGTATCCACCGCATACCCTTCCATTTCCAGGTTGTATTTCAGGATCTCGCAGAGGTCTTCTTCATCGTCCACCACGAGGATGTGATAATCTGTTTCCATACGTTCGTTTCTCCTTTCTTTGCGGTTACAAATCTATGTTTTTTTCTAATTATCTGCAAAGATGGGGCGGAAATATTTCGGAGCGATGAAACAAGTGTTACAATTCTGTGTCAATCGCCGTACGTCCGGGCGCGGGTGGAGGAGGAAGTGAGGGGAAGAGGTGCGGTAGGTAGGTTTGGAACGTATTATAAATGACAAAATGTTATTTGTTGGACGATTGTTTCTTTGTTTTTCGAAGAAATTACTATCTTTGTGCCAGAATTAGCAAAGAAAGGAATCATTTATGATAAAGACAGACTGTCCCTCCGTCCTCCTCATTTATACCGGCGGTACCATTGGTATGATTGAGAATCCCGAGACTGGCGCGCTGGAGGCGTTCAATTTCGACCAACTCCTTGAAAACGTGCCCGAACTGAAGCGGTTCAACTACCGCATCTCTTCTTACCAGTTCACGCCGCCCATTGACTCTTCCGACATGGAACCTTCGCTCTGGGCCAAGCTGGTGAAGATTATCCACTACAATTACGACAACTTCGACGGCTTCGTCATCCTCCACGGCACCGATACCATGGCCTATACCGCGTCCGCCCTCAGCTTCATGCTGGAGAACCTCGGCAAGCCCGTCATCCTCACCGGCAGCCAGATTCCCATCGGCGTGCTTCGTACAGACGGCAAGGAGAACCTCATCACCTCCATCGAGATAGCCGCAGCCAAGCATCCCGACGGAAGCCCCATCGTCCCCGAGGTCTGCATCTTCTTTGAGAACCATCTCCTGCGCGGCAACCGCACCACCAAGATTAACGCGGAGAACTTCAACGCCTTCCGTTCGTACAACTATCCTGTACTGGCCAACGCCGGCATCCATATTAAATATGAGTACGACCGCATCCGCCGTCCCGACCCCTCGCTGCCCCTGCGTCCTCATTATGCCTACGATACCAACGTCATCATCCTCACCCTCTTTCCCGGCATCCAGGAGAACATCATCCGGGCCGTGCTGGAGACACCTGGCCTGCGGGCGGTCATCCTCAAGACCTATGGCTCTGGCAATGCGCCGCAGAAGCCTTGGTTCATCAATCTCCTGAAGGCGGCCACGCAGCGGGGCATTGTCATTGTCAACATCTCGCAGTGCTCCACCGGCATGGTCGAGATGGGCCGCTACGAGACCGGCCTCCATCTGCTCGATGCCGGTGTCATCAGTGGTTACGACGCCACCGTGGAGTGTGTCCTCACCAAGCTGATGTTCCTTATCGGCCATCAGCTGACTCCGCAGGAGATCCGTAACGAGATGAGCCGTCCCCTCGCCGGCGAGTTTTCGCGGGAGTGACCCCGGCATTTTCCTGCCGGCAGGCCGTGTGCGGCGGGGCTTCCCGTTTTATTCTGTCGTAAAGGGTTGGCGGTTCGGAAGAAAATGCCTACCTTTGCAGCCGCAAAGAACAGAATCATGAAAAGAGAAGTGAAAATAGCACCGTCTATGCTCTCTGCCAACTTTTGTCATCTGGAGCAAGACATTGAGGTTATCAACAACAGTGAGGCGGACTGGCTGCACGTGGACGTGATGGACGGCGTGTTCGTGCCCAACATCTCCTTCGGGTTCCCTGTGCTGAAGCACGTGGCGAAGATTTCGAAGAAACCCTTGGACGTACATCTGATGATTGTGCAGCCCGAGAAGTTCATCCGTGAGTTCCAGGAGCTGGGGACGATGATGATGAATGTGCACTACGAGACGTGCACGCACCTGCACCGGGTCATCCAGCAGATTAAGGAGGCCGGCATGAAGGCGGGCGTGACCTTGAACCCGGCAACCCCGGTATCGGCCGTGGAGGACGTGCTGGAGGATGTGGACATGGTGCTGGTGATGAGTGTGAACCCGGGCTTCGGCGGACAGAAGTTCATCCCGCGCGCACTGGACAAGGTGCGTGCCTTGCGTGAGATGATTGACCGGTGCGGCTCGAACGCGCTGCTGGAAGTGGACGGTGGCGTGAACCTGGAGACGGGGGCGCAGCTGGTAGCGGCCGGCGCGGATGTGCTGGTGGCCGGCAACGCGGTCTTCAAGGCTCCTGACATGAAGGAGATGATCCATCAATTGAAATGTCTGTAAGTCGGCGAACGTGGCCACTGTTTTCCGTCCGTTCCTGACGTATCCTATTTTCCGGTTGGCCCTTTCGTTGGCCGCCGGAATTTTTTTTGCCGACGCTGTAGGGCTGGACGGCAGGGCTTTGCCGTACCTGTGGGCCGGCATGCTACTGGGTGGAATACTGATGGCCGTCGCTGGAGGACGGAAGGACGGACACGGGGGACTGACCGTCGGGGCGGTGGCCTTGCTCTTCGGTGCGACGGGAGCGGCCTTGTATGTGCTGGAGCAGCGGCGGACGGCCTACGAATGGGAGCCGGGGGAGGCGGTGTACCGGGCGGTGGTGCGCGAGACACCCCGGAGGACCCGCAAGGCGTGGCAGTCGGTGGTGGAAGTGGAGGCGGTGCGGCAGCCGGCGGATGGCACTTGGCGGGCGGTGAAACGGCGGGTGCTGCTCTATTGGCTCCCGGACTCCTTGCAAGGGGACTTGGCCCTGGGTGACCGTTGCTGTTTCAGAGCCCGGCTGGACCGGCCGGAAGGGGGAAGGGAACTGGGAGGATTCGACTACGGACGGTACCTGATGCGGAAGGGCATCGCCGGAACCGGCACTGCCTTTGCTGGAAACTGGCGGAAGACGGGGGTGGACGAGGAGTTCTCGCTGTCCCGGGAACTGTTGCGGCTGCGGGAACGGTGGCTGTCCGGCTGGCGCGAAGGTGGATTGAAAGGCGATGAGTTGGCGGTCGTGGCGGCGGTGACCGTCGGTGAGCGGACCGGGCTGAGCCGCGAGTTGCGGGAAGCCTATACGGCGGCGGGGGCGAGCCATATCCTGGCACTGTCGGGCTTGCACGTGGGCTTGCTTGTCGCAGTACTGGCCGCCGTCGGGTATCCGTTGCGCCGTTACCGATGGACACGTACGTTGGGCGATGTCGGGTTGCTGGGAGCGTTGTGGGCGTTTGCCGGACTGACGGGACTGGGGGTATCGGTAGTACGGGCGGTGACGATGTTTACTTTGTACGTGGTGGCTCGTCGGGTGACGGAGAGCCGCTATCGGGGTGCGATGGCGTTGTCGGCGGCGGCGTTCCTGCTGTTGCTTCATCGTCCGTCGAGCCTGTTTGAGGTGGGGTTCCAGTTGTCATTTTCGGCCGTGGCGGCGATTCTGTTGTGCCGGCCTTGGCTGCGGCGGTGGACGGACGGGCGGTCTGCAGCCGTGCGTTATGTCCTTCAGCTGGCCGGGATGTCGGTGGCGGCACAGGCAGGCACCTTGCCTTGGGTGCTGTACTACTTCGGCGTGTTTCCCTCGTACTTTCTGCTGACCAACCTCGTGGTGGTGCCGATGGTGACGGTCCTGCTGCCTTCGGCGCTGGGGGCGGCTGTCGTATCAGCGGTACCTGGAGTGGGAGCGTTGGCGATGGAGTGCCTGGGTGCCGTGGCGAAGGGTATGAACACGGTGGCCCGGACGGTACACGGATGGGAAGGGGCGCAGGGAGCGCCCGTCAGCCTGTCCGGCCTGCAGGCCGTGCTGGTGGCCGCACTGCTGCTGGGGATTGTGGCCTTTTGTTACCGGCGGCAGGCCCGTGCCGCTGTGTGGGTGCTGTCGGTGGCGGTCGCGCTGGCAGGTACGGGGCTGTACCGACGGATACATCCCGAGGAAGTGTCGGTGCACCTCTGTCAAGGGGCGGTCTGGGTGAAGCAAGGCCGGAAGGTGGAGCGGATGCCTTCCACACCGACCCATATATATAAGGTAGGCGATTGCCGGGTCTGCCTCGTGAACGACCGGCAATGGGACCGGCGGAGGGCCGGTGCCGACCGTCTGCGGGTGGACTGCCTGTACGTGTGCCGAGGGTTCCGGGGTTCCCTGACTCAGCTGGCGGAGGTGTTCGACTTCCGCAGGGTGGTGGTCGATGACGGAGTGTCCGACCGTCTGCTGGCCCGCTGGCGGCGCGAGTGTGAGCCGTCGGGTGTCATGTTTCTGCTGCTTCCCGAGAAAGGTTCTTGGAGAATTGTGCCGGAGAATGAGAAATAAATTGTACTTTTGTCACTTGGAATAAACAACGTTTGATATATGTTAGAAAAAGTAATCCTTCCTGCAAACATAGAAAGGGCCTCAGAACTGTTTGACGAGGCTGAGAAGATTGTGATTGTGACGCACGTGTCGCCCGACGGTGACGCCATCGGCTCCTCCTTGGGGCTGCTGCATTTCCTGGAGACACAGGGAAAGACCGTGCACGTGGTGGTGCCGAACGCTTTCCCCGACTTCCTGCGCTGGCTGCCGGGCGCGAAGGACATCGTGCGGTACGACCGCTACCGGGACTTCGGCAACCAGCTTATCGCCGGTGCCGACCTTATCTGTTGCTTGGACTTCAACGTGCTGAAACGCATCGACATCGTGGCGCCTGCCGTGGAGAAGGCCACCTGCAAGAAGCTGCTGGTGGACCATCACTTGGAGCCGGGCGACTTCTGTGACGTGACCATCTCGCATCCCCAGATTTCCTCGACTTCCGAACTGGTGTTCCGCCTGATTTGCCGCATGGGCTATTTCGAGGACATCACGATGGAGGGAGCGCAGTGCATCTACACTGGAATGATGACCGACACAGGCGGCTTCACCTTCAATTCGAACGACCGGCAGATTTACTTCATCATCAGCGAACTGTTGTCGAAGGGCATTGACAAGGACGAGATTTACCGCAGGGTGTTCCACACGTATTCCGAGGGACGGCTGCGGCTGATGGGCTATGTGCTGTACGAGAAGATGCAGGTGTTCCCGCAGTTCCGTTCGGCACTGATTTACCTGACCAAGGAGGAGCAGTCGAAGTTCCACTACGTGAAAGGAGACACGGAGGGCCTGGTCAACCTGCCGTTGCAGATGAAGGGAATCTGTTTCTCCGCCTTCCTGCGTGAGGACACGGAGAAGCCGATGATCAAGGTCTCGCTGCGCTCGGAAGGGAAGTTCCCCTGCAACCAGGTGGCGGCGGAGTTCTTCAACGGCGGCGGCCACCTGAACGCTTCGGGCGGCGAGTTCTATGGCACCATGGACGAGGCCGTAGAGCTCTTCAAGCAGGCCTTGGTGCGCTACGAGGACCAATTGTTGAAAAATTAGTTATTTATTGATTTTTTTCCTTGAAATAGTAAACAGGGACATGCATTTTTCGTACTTTTGTCCTGAAAACATTTATGATGACAGTAATGAAAAGAATGAAACTTGTAGGCATCGTCCTGTTGGCCCTGGCCTGGGGACTGCAGAGCTGCAACAACGGGAAGACGTATGCGGAAATGAAAGAGGAGGAGGCGGACGCCATCCAAGCTTATATTCTGGAGAACGACATCAAGGTCATTTCTGAAAAGGAATTTTACGATCAGGACACCCTGACGAAAGAGAACGAATATGTGCTGTTCGAAGAGTCGGGTGTCTATATGAATATCGTGCAGCGGGGTAAGGCGGAGAAGCGCTTGTCGGACGGCTATTACCAGCTGCTGTCGCGCTTCGTGGAGGTGGCCATCCAGGAACGGTCGGACATGTTCTCGGTTGGGGACACGTTGCTGGCCAATATGCACATTGTCAACTCCTCGTATCTGGCACAGCCGGAAGAGTACAAGGTGACGGTGAGCAACAACACGTACTCGGGCACGTTCCAGGGCTACTCGCTGATGTACTCCACCTACCAGAGCGCGTCGGTGCCTTCGGGCTGGCTCCTGCCCCTGAAGTACATCCGTCCGCAGCGCACGCAGTCGGCGGCCGACGTGGCGCGGGTGCGGCTCATCGTGCCGCATAGCCAGGGCACCTACCAGGCGTCCAGCTATGTCTATCCGGCCTATTATGAAATTACATATAACCTTGGTAAATAAAGCTATTATGACACTTATCAAATCTATTTCCGGTATTCGCGGTACTATTGGAGGACATGCGGGTGAGGGACTGAACCCGCTGGACATTGTGAAATTCACGTCGGCGTACGCTACGCTGATTCGTAAGACAACGACTGTACAGTCGAACAAGATTGTGGTGGGACGCGACGCTCGCATCTCGGGTGAGATGGTGAAGAACGTGGTATGCGGCACCCTGATGGGCATGGGTTTCGATGTGGTGAACATCGGACTGGCTTCTACGCCGACCACCGAGCTGGCCGTGACCATGGAAGGCGCTTGCGGCGGTATCATCCTGACCGCCAGCCATAACCCACGGCAGTGGAACGCACTGAAGTTGCTCAACGAGCACGGGGAATTCCTGAATGCCGCCGAGGGTAATGAAGTGCTGCGCATCGCGGCCGCTGAGGCCTTCGAGTATGCGGACATTGACCATATCGGCAAGTACCGGGAGGACGATTCCTTCAACCAGCGTCACATCGACAGTGTGCTGGCCCTGAAATTGGTGGACGTGGAAGCAATCCGCCGCGCCAACTTCCGGGTGGCCATCGACTGTGTGAACTCAGTGGGCGGCATCATCCTGCCGCAGCTGCTGGAGCAGTTGGGCGTGCAGCACGTGGAGAAGTTGTATTGTGACCCGACAGGTGACTTCCAGCACAATCCGGAGCCTTTGGAGAAGAACTTGGGTGACATCATGGGCCTGATGAAACAGGGGGGCAACGACGTAGCCTTCGTGGTGGACCCGGATGTGGACCGTCTGGCACTCATCTGCGAGGACGGAAAGATGTACGGCGAGGAATATACGTTGGTGACCGTGGCCGACTACGTGCTGAAGCATACGCCAGGCAATACGGTGTCGAACCTCAGCTCTACCCGTGCGCTGCGTGACGTGACCCGCAAGTACGGTCAGGAGTATTTCGCTTCTGCGGTAGGCGAAGTGAACGTGACCACGAAGATGAAGGCGGTGAACGCAGTTATCGGCGGCGAAGGCAACGGTGGGGTCATCTATCCCGAATCGCACTACGGACGTGACGCCCTGGTAGGTATCGCCCTCTTCCTGAGCCACCTGGCCCATGAAGGCAAGAAGGTGAGCGAGCTGCGGGCCACTTATCCGGAATATTGCATTGCCAAGAACCGTATTGATTTGACTCCCGAAACGGATGTGGATGCTATCCTGGTGAAGGTGAAGGAACTCTATAAGAACGAGGAAATCAATGACATCGACGGTGTGAAGATTGACTTCCCCGACAAGTGGGTGCACCTGCGCAAGAGCAACACCGAGCCGATTATCCGTGTCTATTCAGAGGCTGCCACCATGGAGGCTGCCGATGAGCTGGGCAAGCAGATTATGGATATCGTGTATAGCTTGGCGAAATAAGGT
This sequence comes from Bacteroidales bacterium, assembly GCA_029218405.1. Classification (GTDB taxonomy): domain Bacteria; phylum Bacteroidota; class Bacteroidia; order Bacteroidales; family Bacteroidaceae; genus Phocaeicola. The sequence continues at coordinate 20,611 of JAQXRG010000053.1, read as the reverse complement.
CCTGTCGGACCGGGCGGCTGGTACGCTTCTGCCGCTGTCGTGAATCGTCCCCGAAACCTGCCGTGTGTGGGTTCCGGGGATGATGTTTTTGTAGGGGTAGGGGGATTATGCCTCTACCCACAGCAGGTCGCTCAGGATGTCATCGGAGACGAAGACACCGCGTTCGGTGAGCTTCAGGTGGTCTGCCAGGAGCTCGAGGGTGCCCCGTTGCAGGTGAGGCCGCGCCATCCGCAGGCAGTAGTCGGCCAGCTTCTTTCCGAACCGTTCGGTCAGGAGGGGAAGGGAGACTCCCCAGCAGGTGCGGAGCGCGGTGACGATGCAGTCGTTGTAGCGGGTGGCGAGGTCCAGCGGTTCGGTCTCAACATCGGGGGAACCTTGTCGGATGCCGGCTATATAGCCGTCGATGGAGGCCACGTTCGCTTGGCGAGCCATGCCGTTGTACGAGTGCGCCGCTGCGCCGCACCCTAAGTAGGGCGTTCCGTCCCAGTAGCTGGAGTTATGGCGGGAAAAACGGCCCGGACGGCAGAAGTTGGAGATTTCGTAATGCTCGTAGCCGTTTTCTTTCAGCCGTTGGACGAGGTGCCGGTAGAGCGTCAGGCTCAGCTCTTCGTCGGCCTCGGCCACTTGGTGCTGCTCGCGCAGCCGCCAGAGTGCAGTGCCTTCTTCATAAATAAGGTGGTAGGCCGAAATGTGTTCGGGCGCCAGCTCCAGTGCCTGCCGCAAGTCGGCTTCCCAGCGTTCGATCGTCTCGCCCGGCAGTCCGTACATCAGGTCGATGCTGAGGTTGCCGATGCCTGCGTCGCGGCAGCGGTGGAAAGCCTCGACGGCCTGTGCCGCCGTGTGCCGTCGGTGGAGCAGGCGGAGGGTGTCGTCGTGGAAGGTCTGGATGCCCATGCTCAGCCGGTTGAAGGGGAACGGCTTCAGCGAGGACAGATACTCTTCCGTCAGGTCATCGGGATTGGCCTCTAAGGTGATTTCGGCCTCCGGACTGATGGGGAAGAGGCGGTAGATCGTGTCGAACAGCTTCCCGAAGTCGTCGGCGCTGAGCTGCGAGGGGGTGCCTCCTCCGAAATAGACCGTCTGCACGGGCTGTCCGTTCAGGTAGTCCTGGCGCAGTTCCAGCTCTCGGCACAAGGCCTGCACGTAGGCCGCCTTCTTCCCGCTGTCGGTGGACGAGAAGAAGTCGCAGTACACGCACCTCCGTTTGCAGAAGGGGATGTGGAAGTAGATGCCGCCTGTGGAAGAGGCCGGGCGGGCGGCGAGGCTCCGGTGAAGTGAAGTATCGTTGTTCATGCTGATGAGGTACTATAAAAGTCCGGCTGTTCCGAACCGGGCGTAATGTTACGGCTTTTTCCGCACGTGTGCAAGGGCTGGAAGGGTTTTTAACGCTTTCGGGCGGGGAGAATCTGCAGCATTCAAGGGGCCGTGCTGTCGGAACGTCATCGAAGTATGTTGAAGAACACATGCCGTAAAATTGCATATATGAAGAAGAATGCCTAATTTGCGCCCGTTTTCAAAAAAGAGATATGAGAAGCATATCCTTTGTCTATTAATTAAATCTCGAAATACCATGAAAGTCTATCAGACGAACGAAATTAAGAACATTGCATTGCTTGGCAATGACGGATCAGGTAAGACCACCCTCACAGAAGCGTTGCTCTATGAGAGTGGCATCATAAAACGTCGCGGCAGAATCACTGCCAAGAATACCGTAAGTGACTATTTCCCGGTAGAGCAGGAGTACGGTTACTCGGTTTTCTCCACCGTCTATCATGTGGAATGGAACGGCAAGAAGCTGAACATCATTGACTGTCCGGGAAGTGATGACTTCGTGGGTGCGGCCATCACGGCCCTGAACGTGACTGATACGGCCATCCTGTTGCTGAACAGCCAGTACGGTCCGGAGGTGGGCACGCAGAACCATTTCCGCTATACGGAGAAGCTGGGCAAGCCGGTCATCTTCCTGGTGAACCAGTTGGACAGCGACAAGTGTGACTACGACCGTGTGCTGGAACAGCTGAAGGAAAACTATGGATCGAAGGTGGTGCCCGTACAGTACCCCTTGGCTACCGGCCCGAACTTCAACGCGCTGATTGACGTGCTGCTGATGAAGAAGTATTCGTGGGGTCCGGAAGGTGGCGAACCGACCATTGAGGATATCCCTGCCGAAGAGATGGAAAAGGCACAGGAATGGCACAAGGCGTTGGTGGAAGCGGCTGCCGAACACGACGAGACATTGATGGAGAAGTTCTTTGAGTCGGAATCGCTGACAGAGGACGAGATGCGCGAGGGTATCCGCAAGGGATTGGTGGCCCGCGGCATGTTCCCCGTATTCTGCGTGTGCGCCGGCAAGGACATGGGTGTGCGCCGTCTGATGGAGTTCCTCGGCAACGTGGTGCCGTTTGTGGACGAGATGCCCAAGGTGCACAATACCCGTGGCGAGGTGGTGGTGCCCGACCCGAACGGACCGACTTCGCTTTATTTCTTCAAGACGGCGGTAGAACCGCATATCGGTGACGTGCAGTATTTCAAGGTAATGAGCGGTACGGTGCACGAAGGGGATGACCTGTCGAACGCTGACCGTGGTTCCAAGGAACGTATGGCCCAGCTGTATGTGTGCGCCGGCTCCATCCGCGACAAGGTGGAGGAACTGCGTGCTGGCGATATTGGCTGTACCGTGAAGCTGAAGGACGTGAAGACGGGCAATACCTTGAACGGAAAGGACTGCGAGAACCGTTTCAACTTCATTAAATATCCGAACCCCAAATATACCCGTGCCATCAAGGCGGTCAATGAGGCCGATACGGAAAAGATGATGGCCGTACTGAACCGCATGCGGGAGGAAGATCCCACATGGATGGTGGAACAGTCGAAGGAACTGCGTCAGATTTTGGTACACAGACAGGGTGAGTTCCACTTGCGTACCTTGAAATGGCGCCTGGAGAACAACGAGAAACTGGCTATCCAGTACTTAGAGCCGAAGATTCCGTACCGTGAGACCATTACCAAGTCGGCCCGTGCGGACTACCGTCACAAGAAACAGTCGGGCGGTGCCGGACAGTTCGGTGAGGTGCACCTGATTGTGGAACCCTATTACGAGGGGATGCCTGCTCCCGACACCTATAAGTTCGGCGGACAGGAGTTCAAGATGAACGTGAAGAGCACCGAAGTCATCGACCTGGAATGGGGCGGCAAGCTGGTGTTCGTGAACAGTGTGGTAGGTGGTGCCATCGACACCCGTTTCATGCCGGCCATCCTGAAGGGAATCATGAGCCGTATGGAGCAGGGTCCGTTGACCGGTTCGTATGCCCGTGACGTACGTGTCATCGTGTACGACGGTAAGATGCACCCGGTAGATTCCAATGAAATCTCGTTCATGCTGGCTGGACGCAACGCCTTCAGCGAGGCTTTCCGCAACGCTGGACCGAAGATTCTGGAACCGATTTACGACGTGGAAGTGTTCGTGCCGAGCGAGAAGCTGGGTGACGTGATGAGCGACATGCAGGGCCGTCGGGGCATGATTATGGGCATGAGCAGCGAGAAAGGCTATGAGAAGCTGGCCGCTAAGGTGCCCTTGAAGGAAATGTCGAACTACTCTACTTCGCTGAGCTCACTGACGGGCGGACGTGCTTCGTTCATCATGAAGTTCGCCAGCTATGAACTGGTTCCGACAGATGTACAGAACAAGCTGATGAAGGAATTCGAGGAACAGGAAAAGGACGATCAGTAAGTGGTATGTCTCCTTGCGGAGACTGTCTGATAGGGGGAGGTCATCTGTTGTCCTCCCCCACTTGCGAAGAGCAGGAAGGGCCTGTCCGGGCCGTCCTGCTCTTCGCTTCGTTTCGTTTCCTCCTTTCGCTTCGTTTCGTTTCCTCCTTCCCGTCTCTTTCTGAAATAACTTCCCGATTCTTTGGCCTTGATTTAATTTTTAATTATTTTTGCAGAGAAACTGAACCTTTGTCCGGTTTTACTTGTTGTTTTGATAGACAGAATGGCGATTTTGGTTAATGAAGAGGAAATCGAATGTTAATCATGTTAATGCCATTTGTTAATTGTGATAAGGTTGTTAATTTTGCCTCCATGAAAAAGTCAACTATTTGGATATTGGGAATCGTGATGGGCCTTTCTTTTCTCAGTCTGCTGTACCTGCAGGTGAGTTACATTGAAGAAATGGTCAAGATGCGCAAGGAACAGTTCGAGGAGAATGTCGGACGAAGTCTTGCGCAGGCAGTCCATAACCTGGAACTGGTGGAGACAAAGCGGTATTTGGAGAAGGACATGATGGCCACCGAACGGGCCGGCCGGCTTTCCGGTGAGAATGACAGGTCGGAAACGGTGGAGGAGCAGCGTTATACGATGTCGGTGGATGTGAACGGACGTCCGTACTCCTCGTTTGAGCTGAAGTCCTACACCAAGCGTCCGTCTTCCGTTCCGAAGGTGGTGATCTCGACGGGTAAGAACATCCCGCAGACGGCGCATGCGCTGCAGGAAATCCTGAAAGAACGCTATATCTACCAGCGGGCCTTGCTGGACGAGGTGGTCTATAACATGCTCTACACCGCCAGTGACAAGCCGCTGAAGGAGCGTATCAACTTCAATCAGCTGAACCATTTCCTGAAGGCGGAGCTGCTGAACAACGGGGTGGACATTCCTTATCACTTTTCCGTGACCGACCGCAACGGACGGGAAGTGTACCGCTGCTCGGACTATGTGTACAATCAGGAGAAAATCTATACGCGGTTGCTCTTCGAGAAGGATCCTCCGGCCAAGATGGGGTTCGTGAACGTGTTCTTCCCGACCATCAACAGCTACATCTTCAGTTCGGTGCGCTTCATGATTCCGTCGCTCATCTTCACCTTTGTGTTGTTGGTGACGTTTGTCTTCACCATCTACATCATCTTCCGGCAGAAGAAGCTGACTGAGATTAAGAACGACTTCATCAACAACATGACGCACGAGTTCAAGACCCCCATATCGACCATCTCACTGGCGGCCCAGATGCTGAACGACCCTGCGGTGGGTAAGTCGCCTGCGATGTTCCAGCACATCTCCGGGGTCATCAACGACGAGACGAAGCGCCTCCGCTTCCAGGTGGAGAAGGTGCTGCAGATGTCGATGTTCGAGCGGCAGCGGGCCACGCTGAAGATGAAGGAGGTCGATGCGAACGAACTGATATACAATGTGACCAACACGTTCCAGCTGAAAGTGGAGAACAGCCACGGGACACTGGACGTGGCGCTGGACGCTGACGACCCCTTTGTTTATGTGGACGAGATGCATTTCACGAATGTCATCTTCAACTTGCTGGACAATGCCATGAAGTACAAGAAACCGGAGGTGAACATCCACCTGCAGGTGCGCACTTGGAACGAGGGCGGCAAGCTGCATATCTCCATTGAGGACAATGGCATCGGTATCAAGAAGGAGAACCTGAAGAAGATTTTCGAGAAGTTCTACCGCGTGCATACCGGCAACCTCCACGATGTGAAAGGGTTCGGACTGGGACTGGCGTATGTGAAAAAGATCATTACTGACCACAAAGGCACGATACGTGCCGAGAGTGAAGTGAATGTGGGAACTAAGTTTATAATTGTATTACCTTTATTAAAAGATGAATAATATGGATGAGAAATTGCGTATCTTGTTATGCGAGGATGATGAGAATCTTGGCATGCTTTTGAGAGAGTACCTGCAGGCGAAAGGCTTTTCTGCAGACCTTTGCCCGGACGGGGAAGCCGGTTACAAGGCCTTCCTGAAGAATAAATACGATTTGTGCGTGCTTGATGTGATGATGCCGAAGAAGGACGGGTTCACGCTGGCACAGGAAATCCGACAGGCCAACTCGGAGATTCCTGTCATCTTCCTGACCGCGAAGACGCTGAAGGAGGATATCCTGGAAGGATTCAAGATTGGTGCGGATGACTATATCACCAAGCCCTTCTCGATGGAAGAGCTGACCTTGCGCATCGAGGCCATCCTGCGCCGCGTGCGGGGCAAGAAGACCAAGGAGAGTACGATGTACAAGATTGGCCGCTTTACCTTTGACACTCAGAAGCAGCTGCTGACCATTGATGACAAGCAGACGAAACTGACGACCAAGGAGTCGGAGCTGCTCGGCTTGCTGTGCGCGCACGCCAACGAAATCCTGCAGCGTGACTTCGCGCTGAAGACCATCTGGATTGATGACAATTACTTCAACGCCCGCAGCATGGACGTGTACATCACGAAGCTGCGCAAGCACCTGAAGGCCGACGACTCGATCGAAATCATCAACATCCATGGAAAAGGCTATAAGCTGATTACGCCGGAGAACGAGTAAGGCAGGAAGGATGTCGAGCGACAAAAAGCCCGGAACCGATGAAGGTGTCCGGGCTTTTTGTTGCCTGAAGGCGGTCTGTGTGTGACGGTCAGTCGGTAATGCGCTTATTGATGACAATGTAGGCGATCATTCCCACGATGATCAATACCAGTGAGGAACCCAATACTCCATTGTCGTTGACATTGCCGGTGGCGGAACATACAATCAGGATGCCTGCGCCAATGATGACCAATATCACCCCTAAATACTTTAATAAGCTTTTCATGTGTGTCTTCTATTTTAATGGTTATATCATTCTTACTTGCAAAGAAAAGCATAATTCTTGTATCAAGAAAATTATTTCGGGAAAAAATTCGGAATTGGGAGCAAATATCTTCGTTTCTTCCCCGAAAAGGCTTTTCCGGACCGGGCTCTCAGTCCTTCGTGTTGCTGAAAACCTTGCGCAAGGCCTCCTGGCTGACGCGCAGCTCTTCGAGTGTCAGTCCGTGCAGGGCCTCCTTCAACGTCTTGTTGGCCACGAAGCGAGCCCGCTCCTCCAGGTCCTTCCCGGTCTTGGTGAGATGCACCTTGTTCGTGCGGCGGTCTTTCTTGTCGTTGATGCGCACCACCAGGTGCTGCCGTTCCATGTTGTCGATGAGCCGTGTCATGCTGGGCTTGTCCTTGAACGTGGCGTTGCAGAGCTCCTGTTGGGAGACCCCGTCCTTTTCCCAAAGGAAGAGTAGTACGGTCCATTGCTCCGGGGTGATTTCCAACCCGTTCTTCCGGAAGTTTCGGATGAGTTTCCGGTTGATGGCCGCCGATACCTTGCCGTTCAGGATGGCAAATATCATCTGTATGTCGAAATTGAACTGTTCTATCATTGAATCATTGTGCTAACAACTTTGTTGCAAAGGTAGTATTCTTTTGGGAGAATGCCTACAAAAAGCGAAGAAATAACATAATTTTTCATAGAAAATACGGAAAGGTATTTGGCAGTTCCAGAAAAAGTCGTACCTTTGCGCCGCAATTGAAAATTTTTTATTAATCACTTAATTAACGAATAGTATGAATCAATACGAAACCGTTTTCATTTTAACTCCCGTTTTGTCTGATGCTCAGATGAAGGAAGCGGTAGAGAAGTTCAAGGCTGTCCTGACTCAGGAAGGGGCTGAGATCATCAATGAGGAGAACTGGGGTCTGAAGAAATTGGCTTATCCCATTCAGAAGAAATCTACCGGTTTTTACCAGCTCATCGAGTTCAAGGCTGAACCTTCGGTAATCGCAAAATTGGAAGTAAACTTCCGTCGTGACGAACGTGTTATCCGTTTCTTGACTTTCAAGATGGACAAATACGCTGCAGAATACGCTGCTAAGAGAAGAAATGTGAAATCAACTAAAAATGAGGAGAACTAATCATGGCACAGCAACAATCAGAAATCAGATATTTGACTCCGCCTTCAGTAGATGTCAAGAAGAAGAAGTATTGCCGTTTCAAAAAGAGCGGTATCAAGTATATCGACTATAAGGATCCCGAATTCCTGAAGAAGTTCCTGAACGAACAGGGCAAGATCCTTCCGCGCCGTATTACCGGTACTTCACTGAAGTTCCAGCGTCGTATCGCTCAGGCTGTTAAGAGAGCACGTCACTTGGCTTTGCTGCCTTTCGTAACTGATATGATGAAATAATAAAGGAGGAGTAAGAGTATGGAACTGATTTTGAAAGAAGACGTAATGAACCTGGGTTACAAGAACGACATTGTAACCGTGAAGTCTGGCTATGGCCGTAACTATCTTATTCCTACCGGCAAGGCTGTCATCGCATCTCCGGCTGCCAAGAAGATGTTGGCAGAAGAGCTGAAGCAGCGTGCGCACAAGTTGGAAAAGATCAAGAAGGACGCTGAAGCAGTGGCTGAATCCCTGAAGGACGTTTCCCTGAAGATCGCTACCAAGGTCAGCGCTACCGGTTCTATCTATGGTTCTGTAGGCAACATCCAGATTGCTGAGGAACTGGCTAAGTTGGGTCACAACATCGACCGCAAGATTATCGTGGTGAAAGACCAGGTGAAGGAAGTGGGTCAGTACAAGGCCATCGTGAAACTCCACAAGGAGGTTTCTGTAGAAATTCCTTTCGAGGTAGTTGCGGAAGAAGCTTGATAGGCTATCTGTAAATACTTGATAAAAATCCCCCAATCAGATGTACGTCTGGTTGGGGTTTTTTTTATGCGTCGGCATCCTCCGGGTTTGTGTGCCGGCATTTCCTGGCCTGCGGACGGGAAGCGTACGGGCATAATAAAAGTCTGTAGGCTGAGCTTACAGACTTTCAATTCTCTCGTTGACTCGCGTTGATTATTCAGCGCTCTTGCAGCAGTCAGCAGAATCCTTCTTGCAAGAATCCTGGCAGCAAGTATCAGTTTCAGCGGCGGGAGCTGCTTCTTCAACTACAGTTGCCTCTACGCTTTCAGCGTTTTCAGTTGCTTCAGTGTTAGCTGCTTTGTTACCGCAAGATGCGAAAGATACAGCAGCGAATGCTACGAACAAAAATACCAATTTTTTCATTTTCTTTGCTTTTTAAATCTGTAATACTTATGTTGTTTTCTAAAACGCTGCAAAGATACGGAGTTTTCTGATACGTTGTTCTCCTATCGGCCACTTTTTTTCTAAAAAATATGATATTAAACATATTTAGCGGTTGGAAGTCTTCTGGTAAATCCAAAAAATAAATAAGGAACGGAACGGGGAGCACGGCCATTGGAAGAAAATGCGTAACTTTGCGGCCGTACTAATTTGATTATAGATTCGAATACTGAGATGATTGATACAACTGTTTTTCAGGATAAAAAGGCGGCTTACTATACGTTGGGCTGCAAACTGAATTTTTCGGAGACCTCTTCCATCGGCAAGCTGCTGAAAGAGGCGGGAGTGAGGACGGTCCGTCCGGGAGAGGTGGCCGACATCTGTGTGGTGAACACGTGCTCGGTGACGGAGGTGGCGGACAAGAAGTGCCGTCAGGCCATCCATCGGCTGGTCAAGGAGCATCCCGGTGCCTTTGTCGTGGTGACGGGGTGTTATGCCCAGCTGAAGCCGGACCAGGTGGCCGCCATCGAAGGGGTGGACTTGGTGCTGGGTGCTGAACAGAAAGGGAACCTGCTGGACTTCTTGGGGAACCTTGAGAAACGGGTGCACGGCGAGGCCATCACCACCCCTATGAAGGACATACGCGCGTTCGCGCCTTCGTGTGAACGGGGAGACCGTACGCGCTATTTCCTGAAAGTGCAGGACGGATGTGATTACTTCTGTTCCTACTGTACGATTCCTTTCGCCCGTGGCAGAAGCCGGAACGGAAGCATTGCCGACATGGTGAAGCAGGCGCAGGAGGTGGCCGCTGAGGGCGGCAAGGAGATTGTGATTACGGGGGTCAATACCGGTGACTTCGGCAAATCGACAGGCGAGTGTTTCTTCGATCTCGTCAAGGCGCTGGATGCCGTGGAGGGAATTGAACGGTATCGTATCTCATCCATTGAGCCGAATCTGCTGACCGATGAGATGATTGAGTACGTGGCGGCCTCCAGACGTTTCATGCCACACTTCCACATTCCGTTGCAGTCAGGATGTGACGAGGTCTTGCGGCTGATGCGCCGCCGGTATGACACGGCCTTGTTCGCGCGGAAAATCCAGCATGTCAAGGCCTGCATGCCCGATGCGTTCATCGGGGTGGACGTGATTGTGGGTACCCGAGGCGAGCTGCCCGAATATTTTGAGGAAGCCTATCGGTTCATCGATGGACTGGATATCTCGCAGTTGCATGTGTTCAGCTATTCTGAACGTCCGGGTACGCAGGCACTGAAGATTGAGCCGGTAGTGCCTGCCGAGGTCAAGCACGAGCGCAGTCAGCGCTTGTTGGCCTTGTCGGAAGAGAAGCTGCGGGATTTCTATGCCCGGCACATAGGACGGGAAGCGGTGGTGCTGATGGAGCACGCCAAGCCAGGCGTGGTCATGCACGGATTCACGGACAACTATATCCGGGTGGAACTGGAACAGGACAACCGCCTGGACAACCAGTTGCTGCGGGTGCGGCTGGGCGACTTCAACGAGGACGGTACGGCCTTAAAGGGAATCCGCTTATGAAGAAAGTCTCGGTAATCATCCTGAACTGGAACGGGAGTGGGATGCTGCGTCGTTTCCTCCCTTCCGTACTCCGGTATTCATCGGTGCCGGACGGTGAGGTCTGTGTGGCGGACAACGGTTCGACCGATGACTCCTGCCGGGTGGTGGAGACCGAGTTTCCGACGGTCCGTCTGCTGCGCCTGAATCAGAACCATGGGTTTGCCGAGGGCTATAACCGGGCCATCTCTGCCGTGGAGGCGGAATATGTGGTGTTGCTGAACAGTGATGTGGAGGTGACGGAAGGGTGGTTGTCGCCGTTAGTGACGTGGATGGACGGGCATCCGGAAGTGGCGGCTTGCCAGCCCAAGCTCTTGTCCGAGCGCGAGCGGGATTGCTTTGAGTACGCTGGCGCTGCCGGTGGGTTCATCGACAGGTACGGCTACCCGTTCTGTCGGGGAAGGGTGTTTGAGACCGTGGAACGGGACAACGGGCAGTACGACACGGTGGTCCCGGTGTTCTGGGCCTCCGGGGCGGCTTTGCTGATTCGCCGGAAGGTGTATGAGGACGTGGGGGGGCTGGACGGAGCGTTCTTTGCCCATATGGAGGAAATCGACCTGTGCTGGCGGTTGCGGAGCCGGGGACACGGCATTGTGTGCGTTCCCTCCAGCCGGGTCTATCATGTGGGAGGGGCTACCCTGAAGAAGGAGAGTCCCCGCAAGACGTACCTGAACTTCCGCAATAACTTGCTGATGCTGTACAAGAACCTTTCGCCGCGGGAACTTGAGCCGGTGATGCGTGTCCGCCGGGTACTGGATGTCGTGGCGGCTGTGGTCTTCCTGCTGAAAGGGGAGGTGGAGAACGCGAAGGCTGTGCTACAGGCACGGCGTGACTTCCGCCGGATGCGTGACGCCTATACGGAGGTACGTCAGGACAATTGGCGGAAGACCGTAGTTGTTGACATTCCCGAGCGCTGTCCGTTCAGTCTGGTATGGCAGGTGAAGGTGCGGGGAAAGAGGACCTTTAATGAGATTGTTCAATCCGTTAATAAATATGAGTCATGAAAGAAGCGTATTGGAAGTATTCGCTGGGTATCCTGATTGTGGGACTCGGTTATTTGCTCTTTTGTCAGGCCCAGCCGTACATGAACGGCATCTTGGGGGCCTTCACCCTGTATGTGCTGTTGCGCAAGCCTTATGGGTGGTTGCAGTGCCGCATGAACCGTACCTGTGCGGTCTGGTTGCTGACCATCGGGGTCACCTTGTTTCTGATTGTGCCCTTGACGCTGTTCACCTGGGCCATCGTCAGTCAGTTGTCGGGCATGCATTTGGACATGGCATCGGTGATTGGTCCTGCCGAGAAGGTGATTGACTTCATTGAGGAGAAGACCGGTTTCGACCTGCTTTCCGAACGGAGCATGTCGTTTGTCGTGACCCAGGTCTCCTTGGTAGGACAGAAGGTGATGAGTGGTGTCAGCGACCTGGTGGTCAATCTGTTTGTAGCCATCTTGCTGTTGTTCTTTATGTTGTTCGGGGGGCATCCCATGGAGCGGTATGTGCATACCCTGTTGCCGTTCAAGGAGAAATACAAGCGAGAGGTGTTGGAAGAAGTGGACCTGATTGTCCGTTCCAATGCAATCGGTATTCCGTTGCTGGCCATCATCCAGGGAGTCATATCCCTGGGAGGCTATTGGCTGTGCGGTGCGCCGAATCCGGTGTTGACGGCCCTGCTGACCGGTTTTGCGTCCATCATTCCCTTGGTGGGCACCACAGTGGTGTGGGTGCCGGTGGTGGCTTACCTCATGGTTGTAGGCGACTGGGTGAACGCCTGCGTGCTGTTGGTGTATGGTACCGTGGTCATTGCCCAGTCGGACAACCTGATTCGCCTGTTGCTTCAGAAGAAGATGGCCGACATCCATCCCTTGATTACCATTTTCGGAGTGGTGGCAGGGTTGCCCATTTTCGGTTTTATGGGCGTGATATTTGGTCCGTTGCTGGTGTCGTTGTTCCTGCTGTTCCTCGACATGTATCGCAAGGAGTACCTGCTGCCGGTGGAAGAGGACGAGGAGTGACCTCTTCTGCCGACAGGCAGCGGTCGATGAACTCGAAGATGGCTGTCTGTTGGTCGGGGTGAAACCAGGTGATGTCCGGGTCACGTTTGAACCAGGTCACTTGTTTGCGGGAGTAGATGCGGGAGTTCTGTTTGATTTTCCCTACCGCGAAGTCGAGCGTCCAGGTCCCGTCGAAGTAGTTGAACAATTCCTTGTAACCGACCGTGTTGAGGGAATTGAGATGACGGTAGGGGAGCATACGGCGTGCCTCGTCCAGCAGTCCTTCCTCCAGCATGAGGTCCACGCGGCGGTTGATACGGTCATAAAGTTCTTCCCGGTCCCGTCGCAGGCCGATTTTCACGATACGGAACGGACGCTCTTTCCGGGTGCTGGTGCGGAAGGAGGTGTACGTCTTCCCCGTCATGTAGCAGATTTCCAAGGCATGTACCACTCGCTTGGGGTTCTTCAGGTCCACGATGCGGTAATAGTCCGGGTCGAGCAGTTTCAGCTCGCGGCAGAGAGGTTCCAGTCCTTCCTGCTCATAGCGTTCCCGCAGGAGGGCACGTGTGTCCGCATCTACCGTGGGGATGTCGTCAATACCTTGGCACACAGCGTCCACGTACATCATTGAGCCGCCTGTCATCACGACGGTCGAATGCGTGCGGAACAGTTCGTCCAGTTTTCGCAGTACCTCCTCTTCATAGCGTGCCGCGCTGTAATAGTCGGTCAGTTGCAGGATGCCGACAAAATGATGGCGGACCCGCGCCAGTTGCTCCGGGGTGGGAGCTGCCGTACCGATTTTCAGGTCGGCGTACAACTGGCGCGAGTCTGCCGAGAGAATGTCAGTCTGGAATCTCTCGGCTACCTGCAGGCTCAGTTCTGTCTTGCCGATGCCTGTAGGGCCGATGATGACAATCAGTGACTTCATCAATAGTTGTCTTGTCCGTAGGGGTCGCTGCCGTCGTTGAAGTCGAAGCCGGCGTCGTCCAAGTCATCTTCATTGAAATCCTGGTCGCCGTAGAAATCCTCGTCCAGGTCCAACGACGTGTTGGCGTTCAGTTGTTCGTCGAAGTCCACGGTCTGCTGGGGCGGGTTGCCTTCCTTGCGGGAGATGACCGCCTTGTCCAGGTCCTTACCGGTGATGATTTCCGCCAGCTCGATGAAGAACACACGTTCCGCGAGCGGGTCGAACACATAAATCAGTTTCTGCTTCTCGTCTTCGAGCAGTTCGTTCAGCAGCGTATCGTTCATGACATACGTGTCTTCCTCCGAGCTGCCTGTCCCCATGTCTTCCAGGGTGATTTCAGTTTCCTTTTCCCAATCGTCGTCGCAAATGAAGAACGATGTCATTTGGTCGTCCTTGTAGCCGGTCGATTTCAGGATAGCCTCGTGCAGGTCATAGAAGGAGGCCTCCGAGTCGATTTTGATTTCTCTGAGGAAGTCATCAACCTCATCAGAGATGATTCTAAATTTATAGACCATAGTTGTATTTCAGTTTTGTGGATGAGACAATGATAGTATATTAAAGTCAGCGGATGATACCTCGGCCTGAGTTTTCAATGAACGAGACAATGTATTCAATTTCCGGACTCATGGGCACCTCTTCGCGTACCTGCAACAAGGCATCGCTCACGTTTTTCCCGCTGTTGTAAATGATACGGTAGGCGTTGTGGATGTTCTCGATGAGCTCGTTCGAAAACCCTCTCCGGCGCAGCCCGATCAGGTTGATGCCGCTGTAGGCAATCGGTTCGCGTCCGGCGATGATGTAAGGAGGAATGTCTTTGCTGAACCGGCAGCCGCCCTGAATCATCACGTGGCTGCCCACGTGGCAGAACTGGTGCATCAGTACGTTGGCACTGACGATAGCGTTGTCATCGATGATGACCTCGCCGGCCATCTTCGTGGAGTTGCCGATGATACAGCCGCTTCCCACTATCGTGTCGTGCGCCACGTGCACCCCTTCCATCAGCAGGTTGTTGTTGCCTACCACGGTCTTTCCTTTGGCATCCGTCCCGCGGTTGATGGTCACGTTCTCGCGAATCGTGTTGTTGTCACCAATCTCGGCGGTGGTTTCCTCGCCGTGGAACTTCAGGTCTTGCGGAATGGCACCGATGACGGCTCCCGGGAAGATGCGGTTGTTGTTGCCGATGCGCGCTCCGTACAGGATGTTCGCGTTGGGCATGATTATATTGTTGTCGCCGATGACGACATTCTTGTCGATATAGACAAACGGACCTATCTCAACGTTTTCGCCGATGTGGGCTTCCGGGTGGATATAAGATAACGGACTTATCATATCTATGCTTGGTTCTGGTGGTTGTCTTTACTTGTTCTTAACGATTTGTGCCATGAATTCGGCCTCGCACACGATTCTCTCGCCCACGAACACATAGCCCTTCATGGTGGAGACACCCCGGCGGATGGGGGCCATCAGTTCGACACGGAAAATCAGGGTATCCCCTGGCACGACCTTCTGGCGGAACTTCACGCCGTCAATCTTCAGGAAATAGGTGGAGTATTTTTCCGGCTCGTCGATGGAGTTCAGCACCAGCAGGCCGCCTACCTGTGCCATTGCTTCAATCTGCAGTACGCCAGGCATGACGGGCTCCTGCGGGAAATGTCCCTGGAAGAAGGGCTCGTTGGCGGTGACGTTCTTGATGCCGACAATGTGGTTCGCGCCGATGGCGATGACCTTGTCCACCAGCTGGAACGGATAGCGGTGGGGCAGGAGTTCCCGGATGCGGTTCACGTCCATGATGGGTGCCTCGTTGCAGTTGTACACGGGTGCTTGGATTTCATGGAGACGGATTTCCTTGCGCATATCCCCGGCTAACTTGTTGATGATGTAATGTCCCGGGCTTGTGGCGATGATCCGTCCCTTGATGGGCTTTCCGATGAGGGCCATGTCGCCGATGATGTCCAGCAGCTTGTGGCGGGCCGGCTCGTTGGGCCATACCAAGGGGATGTGGTTGATGTAGCCCAGGTGGGAGGCGTCCATGTGGGGCACTCCCATGACATCGGCCAGCTTGTCGAAGTTGTCCTGCGTCATCGGCCGTTCATAGATGACAATGGCGTTGTCCAGGTCGCCCCCCTTGATGAGGCCTGCGTTGAGCAGCGGCTCGATTTCGCGGACGAAGACAAACGTACGCGCCGAAGCGATTTCGGTGGGGAAGTCTTCCATGTTCTCCAACGTGGCGAACTGGTTGTCGAGAATCTGCGAGTCGTAGGATATCAGGGTGTTGATGCTGAATTTCTCGTCGGGCAACACAATGATGGAGGACCCTGTCGCCTCATCGCGGAACTCGATTTTCGATTTGATGATATAATAATCTTTCGGAGCGTTCTGTTCCTCGATGCCCACTCGTCGGATGCACTCCACGTACGATTTGGCGCTTCCGTCCAGAATCGGGAATTCCGGTCCGTTGACTTGTATCAGACAGTTGTCGATACCTGCTGCATAGAGGGCGGCCAACGCGTGTTCCACGGTGCTGACCTTCACTCCGTTTTTCGCCAGTACGGTTCCGCGGGTGGTGTCCACCACGTTTTCGGCTACCGCGTCGATGATGGGCTGGTCATCCAGATCGATGCGCTGAATCTTGTACCCGTGATGTTCAGGGGCAGGATTGAAGGTTACGGTGAGTTTGACTCCGGTGTGGAGTCCTTTTCCGTTCAGTGTGAAGCTGCCTTTTAATGTCTGTTGTTTCAGCATGGGTTTATTTGTTAAGTTGTTTCTTTAATTCTTCGATTTCTTTCTGCAGACGGTTGAGCTCGGAATACATCTCCGGAAGTTTCTTATAGATAGCCGCCGAGCGGGCGAACTGCTTCGGGTCGATGGCAGGGTAGCCCATGAGCTGGACACCGTCTTTCACGTTGCCCGGAATGCCCGATTGGGCGCCTACAGAGACCCGGTTGCCCACCTTGATGTGTCCGGCTACACCCACTTGTCCGCCCAGCATGCACCACTCGCCGATTTTGGCGGAGCCGGCGATGCCCGTTTGCGAGGCGATGACCGTATGGCTGCCGATTTCCACGTTATGGGCCACCTGAATCAGGTTGTCCAGTTTGGCTCCCTTGTGGACGATGGTGGCCCCCATGGTGGCACGGTCAATGCAGGTGTTGGCACCGATTTCCACGTCATCCTCCAGGATGGCAATACCAATCTGCGGGATTTTCTCGTAACCGTTGGGAGAGGGGGCGAAGCCGAAGCCATCGGCACCCACTACGGAGCCGGAGTGCAGGATGCAACGGTCACCCACGCGGCAGTCGTGATAGACATTGGCATGGGTGTACAAGATACAGTGGCTGCCCACCTTGGCGTTTCTGCCCACGGTGGCATGCGGATGCAGTTCCGTTCCGTCACCGATTTCCGCATGGTCGCCCACACAGGCGAAGGGGGCCAGATAGACATCCTTTCCGATTTTGGCGGTCGGAGCCACGTAGGCCAACGGGTCGATACCCGTCCGCTTGGGCTGGCTTTGCTCGTAGAGTGTCATCAGTTTGGCAAGGCTCTCGTAGGCGTTGTCCACCTTGATAAGCGTGGCGGAGATTTCATGTTCCGGTTCAAAATCCTTGTTGACCAATACGATGGAAGACTTCGTACTATAAATATAATGGGTATATTTAGGGTTTGACAAGAAAGAAAGCGCCCCTTCCATCCCTTCCTCAATTTTTGCGAAGGTATGCACGGTCGCTTGCTCATCTCCAACGATGGTTCCTTGGATATATGCTGCAATTTGCTTGGCTGTAAACTCCATAATTACATCTTTTTTCTATTTTGCTCCTTTTGGTTGATTCAATTTTCAGGGTGAGAGAGCGGGCTGTTGTGCCTTTCTCCCACTTAATTATGCAAATTACGCATTTTTTTTTCAGATTTCCGTCTAAATCGACAATTATTTGTAACATCAACTGCGTAAAAGTGCAAAAATGGTGGTAAAACAGGTGAATTTAACCACTTATTAGAGGATTTTGGGCACTGTTTCCCCTGTTCCAAGCGAGAAAAAGAGCAAGAAGGTAGAGTAGAAGAGGAAGGGAAAAGAGGAAGGGAAAAGAGGAAGGGCGTGTGAAAGAGGAAGGGAGGAGGAAAGAAAAGAGGCAGGGCGTGTGGAAGGGAAGAAAAAGGAAGGAAGCCTGGAAAGGATGGGAAGAACAGCAACCAGAAAGAAGCAGAAGAACGGCCACCGATGGAAAGAGGCAGGCCTTCTCGGGCAGTCAGTCCATCCATCGGTGGCCGTAATCTCAGGTTCGTCCATCCGTGACCGTCAACGGTACGTGTCAGATACCGTGTGCGTTCAGTTGGAGTTCCATTTGCTGCTGCACTTTCCGGGCTTCCTCGCCGGCTGTCTGTGCGAAGTTCTCGGTCTTGTCCGCATAGATGATGGCACGGCTGGAGTTGACTATCAGTCCGCATTCAGGCGTCATGCCATACCGGCAGACCTCTTCCAGCGAGCCGCCTTGTGCGCCGATGCCCGGCACGAGCAGGAAATGACGGGGCGCAACCTTGCGGATGTCTTCGAACATACTGCCCTGGGTGGCACCCACCACATACATCATGTTCTCGTCGTTGGCCCATTCCTGCGACTTGCGCAATACTTTCTCAAACAAGCGTTCGCCGGCTGTGTCTGCAGTCAGCTGGAAGTCGTGCGACCCCTTGTTCGATGTCAGTGCTAAGAGGATGACCCATTTCCCTTCGTAGGAGAGGAAGGGGGTCACGCTGTCTTCTCCCATGTAGGGAGCCACCGTCACCGAGTCGATGTCCAGCTCGCCGAAGAAAGTACGGGCGTACATGGCAGACGTGTTGCCGATGTCACCGCGCTTGGCGTCAGCGATGATGAACTGGTCGGGATAGTTCTCTTTGATATAGGCTACGGTCTTCTCGAACGCCATCCAGCCTTTCACGCCCCTGCTTTCGTAGAAGGCCAGGTTTGGCTTGTAGGCGATACAGTAGGGGGCGGTAGCGTCGATGATGGCCTTGTTGAAGGCGAAAATCGGGTCTTCCTCGCTCAGCAGGTGCTGCGGGATTTTCTGGATATCCGTGTCCAATCCCACGCAGAGGAAGGATTTCTTGCGTCGGATGTTCTCAACTAATTCTTGTTTGTTCATGGTGTTACGTTATTTAGAGTTCACTTTCTTTCAGTCGTTCTGTGTTCTCGGCCACGGTCAGGTGGTCGATGCAGTCCTGGATATCGCCATCCATGAAGGCGGCCAGGTTGTAGATGGTATAGTTGATGCGGTGGTCCGTGATACGTCCCTGCGGATAGTTGTAGGTACGTATCTTGGCCGAACGGTCACCGGTCGATACCATTGTCTTCCGTTTGCTGGCGATGTCGTCGATATACTTCTGGTGCTCCTTGTCATAGATAAAGGTACGCAGACGTGCGAGCGCGCGTTCCTTATTCTTGGGCTGGTCGCGTGTCTCGGTACATTCAATCAGGATTTCCTCCACGGTTCCCGTGTTCGGGTTCTTCCAGTTGTAGCGCAGGCGCACGCCCGACTCCACCTTGTTGACATTCTGTCCGCCGGCTCCGCCGCTTCGGAAGGTGTCCCATTTGATTTCGCCTTCGTTGATTTCCACATCGAAGGGTTCCGCCTCGGGCAGTACGGCCACCGATGCGGCGGACGTGTGTACGCGTCCTTGGGTCTCGGTGGCGGGTACCCGTTGCACCCGGTGCACGCCCGACTCGTATTTCAAGGTGCCGTACACCTTCTCACCCGTAACGGAGCAGATGATTTCCTTGAAGCCGCCTGCCGCACCTTCGTTGGCGCTCGACACTTCCAGCCGCCAGCCCTTGGTCTCGCAGTATTTGCTGTACATGCGGAACAAGTCGCCGGCGAACAGGGCAGCTTCGTCGCCTCCTGTACCTCCACGTATCTCCAGGATGGCGTTGCGGTCGTCCTGCGGGTCGGCAGGCACCAGCAGCAGCTTGATCTCTTCTTCCAGTTCGGGCAACCGGGCCTCGCAGGCAGCCGCTTCCTCGCGGGCCATCTCTTTCATCTCCGGGTCGCTCTCGCTCATCATCTGTTTCGCCTCCTCCAGTCCGTTCAGGCATTGCAGGTACTCCTTGCGGGCCGCCATTAGGTCGCCCAGTTCCTTGTACTCTTTGGTCAGCTTCACGTACCGTCGCTGGTCGGCGATGACAGCCGGGTCGGTGATGAGGGTGGCCACTTCTTCAAACCGGGCCACCAGCCCCTCCAGTTTCTCAATCAGCGTGTTCTCAGCCATTGGCAAGCCTGCGTGGGGTCAATACTTGAACTCACCGAACTCCGATCGGATGATGAGTTCCTTATGGTCACTCTCTTCAATGCGTCCTACCACCTGGGCATCAATGTTGAAGCTCTTTGAGATGGCGATGACCTCTTCGGCATGTTCGGGGGCCAGATAGACCTCCAGCCGGTGTCCCATGTTGAAGACCTTGTACATCTCGTCCCAGTCGGTGCCGCTCTGTTCCTTGATGGTGCGGAACAAGGGAGGTACAGGGAAGAGGTTGTCCTTGATGACACGGCAGTTGTCGCCCACGAAGTGGAGCACCTTGGTCTGTGCGCCGCCGGAGCAGTGCACCATGCCGTGGATGTCCGGACGGAGCGCGTCGAGCAGTTTCTTCACCACCGGTGCGTAGGTGCGGGTGGGAGACAGCACCAGCTTGCCGGCATCTATGGGACTGCCTTCCACCGGGTC
This sequence comes from Bacteroidales bacterium, assembly GCA_029218405.1. Lineage (GTDB taxonomy): Bacteria > Bacteroidota > Bacteroidia > Bacteroidales > Bacteroidaceae > Phocaeicola. Next base: position 491 of record JAQXRG010000053.1, on the reverse strand, counting down.
AGTCAGTTGCAGGCCGCCGCTGTACACCAGGTCGGCCGGTACGCCGTGGTCATAGCTTTCGGGGTACTTTTCAGCCAGGTACTTCGCGAACACGTCGTGCCGTGCCGAAGTCAGTCCGTTGCTGCCCATGCCTCCGTTGTACGCTTTCTCGTACGTGGCTTGTCCGTAGGAAGCCAGTCCTACGATGACATCGCCCGGACGGATGTTGGCGTTGTTGATGACCTCGCTGCGCTTCATGCGGCAGGTCACGGTCGAGTCAACGATGATGGTGCGGACCAGGTCGCCCACATCCGCTGTCTCACCTCCCGTGGCATAGACTCCCACGCCCATCTCGCGGAGTTCGGCCAGCAGTTCGTCCGTGCCGTTGATGATGGCGGAAATCACTTCGCCGGGCACCAGCAGCTTGTTGCGACCGATGGTGGAGGACACCAGGATGTTATCTACGGCACCTACGCAGAGCAGGTCGTCGATGTTCATGATGAGGGCGTCCT
>JAQXRG010000052.1 GCA_029218405.1 Bacteroidales bacterium | reverse complement strand
ATCGACAGCACAAAGGCCGTCTTACCCATGGCCGGGCGGGCGGCGATGATGATGAGGTCGGAGTTCTGCCATCCGGAAGTCATCTTGTCCAACTGGTGGAAGCCGCTCTCCAGTCCGCTCAGACCGTCCGTCCGGGCAGCGGCCTTCTGAATCTTCTCGTAGGCTTCCTGAATGACCGGATTGATCTGCGTGTAGTCCTTCTTCATGTTCTGCTGGGAAATCTCGAAGAGCTTTCCTTCCGCCTCCTGCATCAGGTCGTCCACATCCTGCGTCTCATCAAAGGCTTTGGTCTGGATGTGACTGGTGAAAGTAATCAGCTCACGAGCCAGGAACTTCTGGGCGATAATGCGCGCATGGTACTCGATATGGGCAGAGGTGGCGACCTTTCCGCTGAGCTGGGCAATATAAAACGCTCCGCCCACGGCCTCCAGGTCTCCCCTGGCGCGGAGCTGCTCGGTCACCGTCAGGATGTCAATGGGGCGTTGACGGATGGCAAGGTCCGTGACCGCCGCATAAATCAACTGGTGCTTGCGCTCGTAAAACGATTCCGGCCGCAGAATCTCGCTGACCAGCGAATAGGCGTCCTTCTCAATCATCAACGCCCCCAGCACCGCTTCTTCGAGCTCAGGTGCCTGGGGCTGCAGATGGCCGTACTCGTCCATCTGCTTGACAGCGGCAGCCTTGGGCACCCGTGTATTTCTTCGGAGAGTGTCTGCCATACGCCTTACTCCTCTCCGCTTGTGATATACTGCCCGAAAATGCGGGCCGCTGTTTCCACCATCTTCGAGCAGGGGCGCTTGGCGTAATACTGGGGCGTACGAGCCTCCGGAGTGGACACGACAGGCTCCTGCCGCGACAGCCCCAACAAGTCCGCGCAACGAAGAGCGCCATTCTCTGCCTTGAACTGTCCGGCCAATCGCTGGACCAGCTCGTAGTTGGCCGCCTTCCCGTCGCGGTCGGCACCATCCACAGCTCCTGTCTCCAGCCCGGCCAGCAGGAACATGCCGCAGGCCGCGCCGCAGGTTTCGCGCATCCGTCCGATGCCTCCCCCGAACGAGGCAGACATGCGCAACGCCTGTTCACGGGTAAACCCATACAGGTCCGCGTACGCCGCCACGACCGACTGGGAACAATTATAGCCTTCCTTGAAAAGGGCAACCGCCCGTTGTACTCTCTCTTCTCTTTCTTCTTGTGTAAGTCGTATCATCAGGTATCTGTTTTTCTATGTAATGTTAATCCTATTATGTTCATCCACGGGTGGCCACATCATTGACCGGATGGCCTCCGGCCGCCGCCTTCAGGTTGCCGACAGTGACGGCGACCAGCCGGTCGATGGCTTCGCGACTGGCCCAGGCAATGTGCGGCGTGATAAAACAGTTCTCCACTGCCAAGAGCGGATGGCCCACAGCCGGCGGTTCCGTGGACAACACATCCAGTCCCGCAGCCGTCAGACGGCCCTCACGAAGCGCGTCCGCCAGTGCCTCTTCATCGACCAGTCCTCCGCGGGCCGTGTTGATGAATATCGCACCCGGCTTCATGGAAGCGATACGCTCCCGATTGACCATCCGGGCATTGTCACTGGTCAAAGGACAATGCAGGCTGACCACATCGCAACCTTCGAAAACCTCGTCGAGCGTAACCTTCTCTACCCCATCCGGCAGCTGCTCCTGCGCCTTGCTGGTACAAACCTTTACCTGCATGCCGAAGCCAAGAGCGATACGAGCGGTAGCCTGTCCGGTGTTTCCGAAGCCCACCAGTCCGATGGTCTTTCCGTGCAGTTCCAACAAAGGGGTGTTCCGGTAACTGAAATCCGGCTGGCCGCTCCAGGCACCCTTCCGCACCTCCTCCGCGTAATGGCCCACGCGCTGCGCGATGTTGAGCAGATGGGCAAACACCATTTGCGCCACCGACTCGGTGCTGTAGGCCGGCACATTAGCCACCACAATCCCCCGTTCGCTGGCCGCCTCCGTATCAATAATGTTATAGCCTGTGGCCAGCACGCCAATAAAGCGGAGCTGAGGCAACGCCGCCATCGTAGCCGCATCCATCACCACTTTGTTTGTAAATACATATTTCGCACCCGCCGCACGCTCTGCCACCTCATGAGGCAACGTGCGGTCATACATCTCCACTGTGCCGTAGGGGGCCAGCGCGTCTTTCAGCATCGCCCGGTTGTCAAGGCACAAGGTATAAGCATCTAAAATGACAATCTTATCCACTTTTCTTATTTCAATTATACGATTCCATGTTCTTGATTCGAGTTACAGGAGACCGCCGTCCGAAGGGTCATTCAAACCGTTTCCCCCACAAGTGCAGCATCCGTTCGCGCATCTTCGCTTCGGCCATGTTGTCCTGAGGATGCCAAAGCCGCCGGGACTGCAGCTCGTCGGGCAAGAACTGCTGCTCCACAAAATTGCCTTGATAGGCATGGGCGTACTTATAGTCCTTGCCATACCCTAACTGCTTCATCAACTGGGTAGGCGCGTTCCGCAGGTGAAGCGGTACGGGGAGATTGCCTGTCTCACGGACCACCCCCAACGCTGCATTAATCCCCTCGTACGCCGAATTGCTCTTGGGACTGGTAGCCAGGTACACCGTAGCTTCCGCCAACGGAATCCGCCCTTCAGGCCAGCCTATCTTCATGACAGCGTCAAAAGCGGCATTGGCCAGCAGCAGCGCGTTGGGATTGGCCAGCCCAATGTCCTCCGACGCCGAAATGACCAGCCTGCGGGCGATGAAAGCAGGGTCCTCCCCTCCCTCTACCATGCGGGCCAGCCAATACAAGGCCCCATCGGGATCGCTGCCCCGGATGGACTTGATGAACGCTGAAATGATGTCATAATGCATCTCGCCGTCTTTGTCATAAGCCAACGGGTTCTGCTGCAGACGGCTCACCACCTTCTCGTCCGTAATCACCACGGGGATGTCTCCATCCGCCTCAACCACCAGTTCCAGAATGTTGAGCAATTTCCGAGCGTCGCCTCCCGAATAGCGAAGCATCGCATCGGTCTCCTTCAGCTCAATCTGCCGTTCCTTCATGATCGCATCCCCTTCAATGACACGATGCAGCAACTGCAAGAGGTCTTCTTTCTCCAGCGGCTTGAGCACATAGAGCTGGCAACGGGACAGGAGCGGACGGATGACTTCAAACGAAGGATTCTCAGTAGTGGCCCCGATGAGCGTCACCGTGCCCTTCTCGACCGCTCCCAGCAACGAATCCTGCTGGGACTTGCTGAAACGGTGGATTTCATCAATAAACAATATCGGACTTTGCTGCGAAAAAAAACGTCCCGCACGCGCCTTCTCAATCACTTCCCGCACATCTTTCACGCCCGAAGTGACAGCACTCAGCGTATAGAAAGGGGTTTCCAGCCGGTGCGCGATGATCTGCGCCAGCGTGGTTTTTCCCACTCCCGGGGGCCCCCATAGAATAAAGGAGGAGATGCGCCCGGCATCAATCATCTTGCGCAGGACAGCCCCCTTGCCTACAAGGTGCTGCTGTCCGATGTACTCGTCCAATGTCTTCGGACGCATTCGTTCTGCTAATGGTTGTGACATCTGTTCCTTGATTATTAGATTGGGGACAAAAGTACATATTTCCCAGAGAAACACAAAAGAAAGGACAAAAGAAACCATAAAAAAAAGGCGCTTTTCACAAAGGGCCTTTTCTTCTAAGTTTTCAATAGGTATTAGTTTTTTTTAAGGTAAAAAGATTGTTTTCAGGATAACGGCGCAAAGGTGCACCCTTTTTTCGAACCAGCCAAATAAAAAAGTATGATATAAAACATATTTTTCATTTTCGTTGCACTATCTGTATCTGCTTCTCAAAAGGATTCCTTTTATTGCGCTTGACAAAATTAAGTGTTTTGTCTTAATCTGCCTATCAACTTTACAAAAAAAGAAAAGAAAAACGAAGAATCAGCCACTTTTTAAAGGATTTTGCAAAGTTTTCAGGCATTCGATGGGAAAAGGCCACGGCATTCCCTCCAACCTCTGCACAAAAAATTAGGAAAAGATTCCTATGTTTCTCTCCCTCTTCATTTGGCATTTCTGAAAAAAGCACTAATTTTGCGGCTAATTTATATAAGGTAAGCAATCACCAACATTATGGCAGTAATGAATACAACCGAAGATTCAGAGAAGAAGAACCTGAACTTCATTGAACAAATTGTAGAGAAAGACTTGAAGGAAGGGAAAAACGGAGGACGCATACAGACCCGTTTCCCGCCAGAACCCAACGGATACCTGCACATCGGACATGCAAAAGCCATCTGCATGGACTTCGGCATCGCCCAACGGTACGGCGGTGTGTGCAACCTGCGGTTTGATGACACGAACCCCACGAAGGAGGATGTCGAATACGTGGAAGCCATTAAGGAGGACATCCAATGGTTGGGTTTCCAGTGGGGCAACGAATACTATGCTTCTGACTATTTCCAGCAGTTGTGGGACTTCGCCATCCATTTGATTAAACAGGGGAAGGCCTATATCGACGAGCAGACATCGGAACAGATTGCCTTGCAGAAGGGAACTCCTACACAACCGGGCATAGAAAGTCCCTACCGGAACCGTCCCATTGAGGAGACGCTGGAATTGTTCGAGAAGATGAACCGAGGGGAAATCGAGGAAGGCCGCATGGTGCTCCGCGCCAAGATTGATATGGCCAGCCCCAACATGCACTTCCGCGACCCCATCATTTACCGAGTGGTGAAAACTCCGCACCACCGCACCGGTGACAAATGGAAGGCTTACCCCATGTATGACTTTGCACATGGTCAGAGCGACTTCTTTGAAGGAGTGACCCACTCTCTCTGTACACTCGAATTCGTGCCTCACCGCCCCCTCTATGACCTGTTCGTGGACTGGGTGAAGGATGGACAGGACCTGGACGACAACCGTCCCCGCCAGTATGAGTTCAACAAACTGAACCTGAACTATACACTGATGAGCAAGCGTAACTTACTCATCCTGGTGAAAGAAGGATTGGTGAGCGGATGGGATGACCCCCGCATGCCGACCCTGTGCGGTTTCCGCCGCAGAGGCTACTCGCCCGAATCCATCCACAAGTTTGTCAACCGTATCGGCTATACGACCTACGATGCGTTGAACGAATTTGCCCTGCTGGAAAGCGCCGTTCGTGAAGACCTCAACACCCGCTCTACCCGCGTATCCGCCGTACTGCACCCCGTAAAGCTCATCCTCACCAATTATCCGGAAGGACAAGTGGAAGAGATGCAGGCCATCAACAATCCTGAAGACCCTAACTCGCCCACCCACACCATCGAGTTCAGCCGTGAATTATGGATGGAGCGCGATGACTTCATGGAGAATGCGCCGAAGAAATATTTCCGCATGACGCCCGGACAGGAAGTTCGTCTCAAGAATGCTTACATCGTGAAATGCACCGGCTGCAAGAAAGACGAGGAAGGCAACGTCGTGGAGGTGTACGCTGAATACGACCCCAACACCAAGAGCGGAATGCCTGATGCCAACCGGAAGGTGAAAGGTACCCTGCACTGGGTCAGCTGCGCTCACTGCCTGAAAGCGGAAGTACGGCTCTACGACCGCCTGTGGAAAGTGGAAAACCCGCGCGATGAGCTGGCCGCCATCCGCGAAGCCAAGGGTTGCACACCGCTTGAAGCCATGAAGGAGATGATTAATCCTGACTCTTTGGAGGTGCTGACCGACTGTTATGTCGAGAAGTACTTGGCCGATGCCCAGCCCTTGGACTACCTGCAGTTCCAGCGTATCGGCTATTTCAATGTCGATAAGGATAGTACTCCCGGACATCTGGTGTTCAACCGCACGGTCTCTTTGAAAGACACCTGGAGCAAGATCAACAAATAAAGCAGTCCAGCCCCGCCTTTTCAAGGCCACTGGAACTTACGGACAAGAACACGTCAAAGGGAGCCAGCAGAAGTTGCTGTCTTCATGAACGTTCCTACCGGCAACCGGAACGAAACTTCCTGGCTCTCTTTGATTCCTTTCTGCTCCTTCACACCAACATGAAACGGAACAGAAAGGAAGAGATTCACTAACCATAGCCCATCTGATGATTCATGAGATACGATATCAGCAAGGAGTTCAATACTCCACATTTCAAGAACCTCCTTCAGCAGTATGAACAATCTTTGGCAGACGGCACTACCCCGTATTGGGGAAGTGACGATTTGTTACTGTTGGCCGAGTATTACGTTTCGACTGGCAATTTCAGCCAAGGAGACCAAGTGATTGATTACGCCATGTCGTTGCATCCTGACAATTCGGAAATACAACTGTACAAATGTGGCAACCTCGTCGCACTCAACCAATGGGAGGAGGCGGAAAAACTGCTCAACCAGCAAAGCGACCCTAATGACCGGGAGGCCTTGCTGCTGAAG
>JAQXRG010000051.1 GCA_029218405.1 Bacteroidales bacterium | reverse complement strand
GGTAATCGAGTTTTCTTGAATGGCGCAGGTCTGACTGCACATGGAGAAGGAAGACCCAGTCTCATAGCAAACGATTTTTCACTATTCAAACCGAAATGTATTAAAAATTAGAATGCATAATGAACTATCACCCATACAATTCGTTATAGAACCATAATTTTTCAGCAAAAAAATGTTTCGGAAACCCCAAAAACATATCTTTGTCATCAAATTCATTCAATAACTATAGGAACATGAAGACCATTACACTTTTCCATCAGGAGCGGTGCCCTTTCTGCAAGAAAGCCTTCCGCTACATTGACGAGCTGAAAGCCGAACATCCCGAACTCAGGGACATCCCTATCCACACCATCGAAGAGACCCAGGAACCGGAACTGGCCGACCAGTACGACTACTATTACGTCCCCACCTTCTACCTCGACGGGGTGAAGGTGCACGAAGGCGGCATCTACAAGAACGAAGTGGAAACCCTGTTACGGCAGGCCATCGAGAAGTAACCCCAGCGGAAGAATGCAGAATAACTCTTCAGAAGAGAAGTATGATAGTAACGACAACTCCCACTATTGAGGGACATCCCATCAGAGAGTACAAAGGGCTGGTGACGGGTGAGACCATCATCGGCGCCAACTTCGTGAAGGACTTTTTCGCCGGCATCCGCGACATTGTGGGCGGAAGAAGCAGCTCGTACGAGAGCGTGCTGCGAGAGGCCAAGGACATCGCCTTGCAGGAGATGCAGGAGCGTGCGCTGGCAATGGGGGCGAATGCCGTAGTGGGCATTGACCTCGATTATGAGGCCCTTGGAAGCAACGGCTCCATGCTCATGGTGACGGCAAGCGGAACGGCAGTAGTCATCTAATCAGCCGCAGGCAGTCAAGAACCTGTGAAACTGCGACGAATGATGAAATCTGAAAGAATCACCCTACGCCCTTGGCAGGACAACGATGCCAAGGCGTTGTACAAGTATGCCCGTGACCCTGACGTGGGGCCACGGGCGGGGTGGCCTCCGCACCGGTCGGAAGCGGAGAGCTTAGAGATTATCCGAACGGTATTCAACAACCCGACCACCTGGGCCATCGTGTGGAACGAGACGGGCGAGGCCATCGGCGCCATGGGCTACGGCCCTTCGTGCGACTGCTCCCTGCCCGCACGGGAAGGCGAGCCGACTGTCGGCTACTGGGTGGCCAAGCCCTATTGGGGCCAGGGCATCTGCACCGAGGCCCTCCGTCTGATGATGGACCATGTCCGTGAGACAACAGACATCCCATCACTCATCAGCGGCCACTTCACCGACAATCCCGCTTCGGGACGGGTGATGGAGAAGTGCGGCTTCGTGCCCACCGGCGACACCGTGTTCGACCATCGTCTCTATGGAGGCGAAGACAGGCCCATCCGAGTGCTGAGACGGGAACATCACCCCTGAAATCCGCAGGTATCTTCGTGGCTCTTGAAGATACCTGCGTCAGCCGATGAAGATAACGGCACAGAAGGCTGAAACGGCGCAACCACTCCTGACAAACATTTTGTTCGTACAACCCTACAAAAACTGTCATATCGCCATCAGTTTTAGGCTGACCCCATTTGTCTATCTGACTCTATTTTCGTATTTTTACCGCATTTTAATAAGATACAAGACAAAAACAGCGATAAATTGCACTTTTTCTACCAGAATATTTGTCCATTTCATATCAACCTACTATTTTAGCACCCGTTTTTATAAAAGTCAGCAATAAAAGCAAAGGAATCTTTAACCATCCGGACGTTAACAGTCGTCCAGTAGGGAACAAGAACCAGAAAATGAATGACAGAACGGTATCAATGGTAACGGAAGATTGAGAACCGATTATTAATTAATAACAAAAAAAGAGAGTTTATGAAACAAAAAGTTTGGATGATGCTGGCCTGCCTGTTCCTCAGCGCAGGGCTGGCAATGGCCCAGATTAAGGTGACCGGAACAGTCACTTCGGCCGAAGACAACGAACCGATTGTCGGAGCCTCTGTATTGGTGAAAGGCACCACGCTGGGTACCATTACCGATATGGATGGCAAGTTTGTTATCAATAATGTTCCTGAATCGGCGCATGCCCTGCAGGTGTCCTACATCGGAATGCAGACCCAGTCAGTAAACATTAACAAATCAGGGGGGGCATTAACTATTCTTCTGAAATCAGACACCAAAGCACTTGAAGAAGTAGTGGTGACCGCCATGGGTATCTCTCGAGAGAAGAAGGCCCTGGGTTATGCGCTGCAGGAAGTGAAAGCCGGCGAAATCACCAAGGGTGGCCAGATGAACGTGGTCAACTCTCTTTCCGGTAAGGTATCGGGCGTGCAGATCACCGCACAAGGCGGACAGATCGGAGCCTCACAGAACATCGTCATCCGAGGCAACTCCTCCTTCGGCAACAATGCCCCGCTGATTGTCGTGGATGGTGTGCCCGTGCAGAACGACAACGGTACCGGCGGCTCAGTCAACCTCGGCTCCGGCCTGAACGACATCAACCCCGAAGACATTGAGTCTGTGTCTGTACTGAAAGGCGGTTCCGCCGCCCTTTACGGCATGCGGGCCGGTAATGGTGTCATCCTCATCACTACCAAGTCCGGCAAAAAGGACAAGGGGGTGCAGGTGAGCTACGATGGCAGCTTCACCGTGGATAAGATCTATAACCTGCCGGGACTGCAGAACAAGTACGGACAGGGCTACAACGGAACGGAATACGACTACAAAGAAGCGCAAGCCGCAGGTTTCACGGGCTCCTATCAGGACTTCGCCTTGAAATACGGTTATGTGTACAAGGACGGTGCCGGCAGTGGCGTGAACGATGACGCCGATGAATCGTGGGGGCCGCGCCTGGACATCGGCCTGAAGCTGCCGCAGTTCAACAGCCCGGTCGTGGACGGTGTCCGCCAGGCCACTCCGTGGGTCTCTCACCCCGACAATATCAAGAACTTCTTCGTGACCGGCTACTCGCAGAACCACATGGTGTCGCTGACCTCCGCTACGGAGAAGTCTTCCACCCGTGCCTCCCTCGCCTTCCGCGACCAGAAAGGCACCACGCCCAACACGGACCAGAAGCGCTACTCTGCCGCACTGAACACCAAAATGAAGGTGAACAAGTACATTGACTTCGACCTGTCCGCCAACTTCATCCGCACCCAAAGCGACAACCTGCCGGGCACCGGCTACGACGGACGAAACGTGCTCCAGTCGTTGCTGCAGTGGCACGGACGCCAGATTGACATGGAAGACCTGAAGGCCAACTATGACAAGAAGGACGAACAGGGCAACTACACCCACTACAACTGGCAGACCGCCTATGCCACGAACCCTTACTGGGTGCTCTATCACAACCTGAACAAGTACACCCGCGACCGTTTCTACGGTAAGACCTCCGTGTTCGTCAAGCCTACCGAATGGCTGAAGTTCGAAGGCCGGCTCGGTTTCGACCACTTCGACTCGAACCAGTTCTCGAATGTGGAATGGAGCGTGGACTATCCCGACGGCTACTTCCGCGACTACGACCGCCGCACGACGGAAATCAACGCCGACTTCATCGCCTACTTCACCAAGCAGTTCGGCGACCTGAACGTGAACGCACTGGCCGGCGCCAACTACCGCGATTATAACTATGGTATCAAGATCATTGGTGCCGACGAGCTGACCGTACCCGGCCTGTACACCGTGGCCAACGCCAAGGGCAGCGCCTACAACTCACAGAACCACGAGACCCGCCGTTCGAATTCTGTATACGGCAACCTTTCACTGGGCTGGAAAAACCAGCTGTATGCCGACATCAGCCTGCGCAATGACTGGGATTCCACCATCAAGGAGGACTTCTTCTACCCCTCGTTCAGCGGCAGCTGGATCCTGACAGAGACCTTCCCCACACTGACCCAGGGCAACTACCTGAACTTCCTGAAGCTGCGCGGCGGCTGGGCCAAGATCGGTAACGCCACCGACCCGTACCTGTCCAATGCGTACTACTCCGTCATGACCGCTCCGTTCAACGGCACTACCCTCTACTACAACCCCACCACCTATCCCGCCACCAGCCTCCGTCCGGAGATGGTGAAGACCTGGGAAGTCGGTCTGGAGGCCCACCTGCTGAACAGCCGTCTGCGCATCGATGGCGCCTACTACCAGCGCACCACCACCGACCAGATTATGGAGGCCAACGTAGCTACCTCTACGGGCTACAATTCCATGTTCATCAACGCCGGCAAGATCAGCAACAAGGGTATTGAGTTGCAGATCAGCGCCGACATCTTCAAGAACTCCAACGGATTCAGCTGGACCTCCACCCTGAACTGGTCGAAGGACAAGAGCCGTATCGACGAGCTTTATACCGACCCCAACACGGGCCAGTCGCTGAACGCCTACGAAATCGGCAGCAGCTGGAGTGTGTATAACTACGCCATGCCGGGCAAGAGCTGGGGTACGCTGGTAGGTACCGGCTACGTGTACAATGAAGACGGTTCCATCCTTGTGGAAGACGGCATGCCGGTCTATGCCTCCGGTCAGGTAATCGGTGATGTCACTCCCGACTGGCTGGCAGGCTGGAGCAACGAGTTCAGCTACAAGAACTGGAGCTTCGGATTCCTGCTCGACTTCCGCAAGGGCGGCGACATCTTCTCCATCAGCCAGGCCTTCGGCACCTATACAGGTATCTACGACTACACCGCCGAGGGCGATCTGCGCGAGAACGGTGTCATCGTGGGCAAGAACTTCATGACCGACAAGGTGTTCAAGACCGCCGACGGAAAGGTGAACGATGTGGCTGTCAACGCCGAGGACTTCTTCGGACAGTTCTACAGCAACCGGCAGATGTCGGTCTTCGACGGCTCCTTCCTGAAGTTGCGCGAGATCCACCTGACCTACACCTTCCCGAAGTCACTGCTACAGAAGACCAAGTGCATCAAGGCAGCCAACCTCTCGCTCATCGCCAACAACGTGGCGCTGCTGTGGGTACACGACTCCAACCTGACGCACATGGATCCTGAATCCACCACCGGATCGACCAACAGTGGCGTGGGCTTTGAATCGAACTCCTACCCTCCCACCCGCAGCATCGGTATGAAGCTGGGACTGACCTTCTAATCACCAATCGTTGAACCAAAAGAAGAAATTGACATGAAACAATATATCAAGAAATTTTCGATGGCATTCATGGCGGGTGCCATGCTGCTGAGCGGTACAGGATGTACCGACTCGTTTGAGGACGTGAACACCGACCCGGACAATGCCATCAATGTGCCAAATGCCAACTTGCTGGCATACAGTCTCTATTACACCTCCTACCGGTTCTACGACCGCTGGTTCGCCATGGACGAGCCGATGTCGTTCTGCGGCTATGTGGCGAAGATGAACTATATCGACGAATCCAAGTACCAGTACCGCGCTGGTGTACAGGACACCAACTGGGAGTACCTGTACCGCATCCTGAACAACGTGATGGACCTGCAGCGCCGGGCCAATGAAGGGGCACCCAACCTGATGAACGTGGCCAAGACTCTCGAAGTACACCTGATGCAGATCGCTACCGACCGCTGGCGCGACGTGCCTTACACCGATGCGGTGAAAATGGCCGAAGGCTACCTGACCCCTTCCTACGACAAGCAGGAGGACATCTACCCTGCTCTGCTCGCCAAACTGAAGGAAGCCGCTGACGGCTTCGCGGCAGGCGGTTCGGACTACCTGGACGGCGACCTGCTGTTCGACGGCGACGTGGAGAAATGGCAGAAGTACTGCAACTCCCTCCGTCTGCGTCTCGCCATCCGTATCTCGGAGGTGGCCCCCAGTCTGGCCAAATCTACCATCGAAGAAGTGCTGGGCAACCCGGCCAAGTACCCTGTGATGGAATCGAACGATGACAACGCCTTCTTCTGGTGGCAGGGATCTGACTCGAACTACTACGAGCCGCTGGCCGACACGTACCGCACCCGTAAGCTGGAGTTCAGCTGCTCGGATGTGATGGTGGACAACCTGCTGGCCAACGAGGACCCGCGCATCGGGGTATATTGCTCTCCGACTCCTTCCAGCTCTGACCCAAGTTCGGCCGACTACAACGACGGCAAGCCGTGCTATCGGGGCTACATCATCGGCGCCACCCAGAACGCCGTAGCCAGCAACTACTCGGTATGGGGCTACAAGTACGGACAGGACCTGGGCGGTTTCTCGCCCTGGATGCGTGTGGCCGAGGTCTATTTCCACATTGCCGAAGCCGCCATGCTGGGCTACAACACCGGCAGCTACGGCAACGCCGCCACCAACTACGAGAAGGCCGTGCGCTTCTCCATGGAGGAGAACGAGGTGCCGCAGGCGGACGCTGACGCTTACCTGGCAGGCAAGGGACGGTTCGACAACACGAAGGACAAACTGTGGTATGAAGAATGGGTGGCCATGTTCAAGCAGGCCATGGAAGGCTGGTCACTCTACCGCCGTACCGGCGTGCCGACCAACAACTACATCGCTCCGGGACGCGCCAGCAAATACCAGAACCACAACGTTCCTCCTTTCCGCTCGCCTTACCCCGACACCGAACGCAACCTGAACGGTACGAACAACGCTCCGTTCAACAGTGAGGTGAAGGATGACTTCTGGGGCAAGCAGATGTGGTGGGACACCCGAAAGGATGTTTATTAAAACCGGATTCTCATAATAAAATACAACATTAATACTCTAAGCTCTCTACCGTGGAGAGCATTGCACAAGGAAGCCCACCCACGGAAGTTTGACTTTGAACGAATTCTTTAAGCGTAAAGAAACGACCGGCACGCTTTCTCACGAGAGCGTGCCGGTCTGTTTTTTTTGAGTCCGGTCCGATCACTTTTCGACCAGGGTGACACCGTCCATACAGAAATAGGCCGGTGTGTTCATGCCCCACTCGCCGTTGTCGGTGGAAGACAAGGTGAAGAGAAGATAGTCGGCAGTGGCGATGGGCGACCAGTCGAACCACTTCCAGGTGTTGACAATGTCCGTGCCCTGCGCCAGGTAGAAATCCACGGCACCTACCTTGCTGCCCGAAGCGGTATAGCCGGTAGCGGTCAGCTTGAACCAGTCGTCGGCACCGAACTTCTTCACCAGGTTCGAGCCGCCGTCATTGCCGTCGCGCATGGCCAGGTAAGCGTAGGTAGTGTTGGTGATGTAAGCCCCCTTGAACTGGTAGGTGGCAGGCTGCAGGTTGGTGATGCGGACCTCGTTGGCGGTAGCGGCAGTCAGATAGACTTTGCCGTTCTGTCCCTTGCCGGTGATGGCGCTCAGGTTGGTGTAGCCGGGGGTGGACACATCGGTGGTGTTGGTATAGGTGAAGCCGCCACCAAAGCCCCACGACGCATAGTAATGGCTGAACTGCGCCAGCTGCTGGGGATCCTTGAAACTGGTCACGTAATATCCCCATTCACCGAACGACTCACCGTCCGTACCCTGGAAGGTCGCTTCCGCACCGCTCAGGCTGTTTTCGAAACTGACGGTGAGATTTGCCTTCGCATCGTCATCGTCGCTACAACTCCACAAGGCCACGCTCAGAAGAGCGGCCAACAATACTGAAAACTTTTTCATCTTTACTTTTGGTTTTTGGTTGATTTATGTTGATAATGTAAATTCTCTACGCCGGTAATCTCGGTGGACATCTCGCCCAACACACCGACCGACTGGTTCACCGCCGTGTAGATACGGACAAAGTCAATCTGCTGCAGACCGGCTGGACGGCCTTCCGCATCCACGGCCCAGTCAATGTCCAGACAAGTGGCCTCCTCGGTATTGGGATGGTTGTCGGCATACCCCCAGCCGTAGCAGTAGCCCACCCAGATGCCGTTCTCCTCCACCGCGTTGTCGCGCAGCCGCGTGCCTCGGAAGGTGAGGCTGTCGGCCGTCACCCAGACGGGCCAGTAGGAGTCCTGGGTATGGAAGCTGTTCCGGAAGACATACCCCTCGTTGCCCTGGTTGTCGGTCCACCGAACATCGGCATCGGACGGCACCGGACGATGGTAAATGATTTCGTATTCCCGGGTCTCGGTATCCTTTCCGTACTCGCTGCCAGCCAGCTCGTACCAAGGGTCATCGGCCAGCTCGTTGCCGTTCGCGTCGGCCGACACTAATACGATGCCGGGCTCCGAGCTGCCGCCGGGAAGGCCTTGTCCGGTGACAGCATTGTAGTAGGCATTGCCATATACTTTCAGGTCGTACTCGCCCGGCACATTGGGCACCGGCTCGTCAAAGCCCAGTTCGATGTAGCCACCATAAGCACCGAGCGACAGGAGCGACTTGCCCTGCAGACGACGGGCAGCGTAAGCCAGCACCTGCTCCTTCGAGGTGAAGCTGTCCTGCCAGGCGGTGAGGGTTGTGTTCATATACTGGGTAGGAGCGGGCCGGTAATCCAGTACGCGGGTGGCATAGGCGGCCATCGGGTCCGTGTCATCGGGCGACACAGGCGCGTCAGGACCGGTGGCCTCATCGCTGAAGAGCACGGTGTTCGGGTTCAGTCCCACCTGCGGCAGGCGGAACTTCAGCTGTCCCTGCGGTGTGAAGCAATACACATCGCCGTCGAGCTGGTAATTGTACGCCTCGGTGATATAGACATTGCCGCTGTACGGATTCACCTGGATGGAATAAGGCCGCTCGATGCGGGTGCCGTCGGTGATGAACGTGGGACGGATCACCGTACCAGCCTGCAGGTCGAACACCTTGAAGGCGGTCTGCTGCGTGGCGTAATCGTAATTGTAGAGGTAGGCAGTGCTGTAATCCACGGCAAAGTCCATCACCGGCTCGTCAAACACCTCGACGCACGTGTCGGTGAGCGTGTTAATCTTCGCCAACTGGTAACGGCCTTCCTCAATGGCCTCGCCATGGATGGCCACCCACACGGTATGGTCGGGACCGGGCAGGATGCGCCCTGGATTGGGACCCACTTCAATCTGCTTCAGCTCCCGGAAGGTCTGCAGGTCAATGACGGACACGGTGCGGTCCACGCCGACCCCCTCCCAGTCCAGTCCCCCGGAATTGGCGACATAAAGCTTGTCGTCCTGCACGCAGAGGTCTTCCGGATTGCGTCCCGCCGTGGTCCAGCCGTCGATTTCGAGGGTGGACGTATCGATGCGGGCCACGGTGCCGTCATAGGAGCAGACGTATGCCTTTCCCTCGTGGAAAGCGATGGCCCGAGGCTGTCGCGAACTGCCGGTGTCCGTGCGGAACGGAATCTGCCGGAGCGACCGGCCGGTGTTCATATCCACCACCTCCACGGTGCTGGATACATTCACCACCACATAGAGTTTTCCACCATAACTGTTCATATCGTTGGCAGTGTCGCCCAGTCCTCGTCGGTTCAGGGTGGTGAAATAGTCGGGGACAAAGGTGCCACTGGCAAAGGAATATTTCGATAACGTACTGTTGTTCAGATTAAACAATCCTTCATTGAGGATGTACAGTTCGGCGGTTCCATCGTCTTCCACACCTGTTGATAACTCAGTAGAAGGACGGTCTTCCATATCGTCGCACGCGGGGATTCCCAGCAGGAGACAGCCGCCAATGAGGTAACTTATCAACAACCTGTTCATAACTTAATAATTAATCCCCACCGTCACCCGCAGCGAGCGCCCCGGCATGGGGAAGTTCTTGATGATTTCATAATTCTTGTCGAGGAGGTTGAGCGCCTCCACCTGGAGCCGTGCCGTCGCCTGCCGCCAGCGGAAGTCACGCCGCACGGAAAGGCTGTGGTCGGCATACCCCGCCAGACGGTTCTTGGCCAGGTTCTGCCCCAACACATACCGCTTGCCCGAGCAGAGCAAGGCGTACGACAGGGTGCCCCAGGGCGTGTCGAGCGATGCCTGTCCGGCACCCGACACACGGGGTGTATAGGCAATCTGATGGCGGTAGGTCTGTCCTGCCAGCGTAGCGGGGTCCGCATCCGTCACGTCCAACGCCCGCTGGTAGGTGTAGTTGCCCGACAGGTGCAGCCGGTAGCCGTCTGCCGGACAAAGCTCCACGTTCCCGCTGAAGTCGATGCCCTGGATGTCCACTTTCCCCAGGTTCACCATGCTCCAGACGAACAGGTTCTTGGTGGGGGTGGCGACAATCTTGTCGTCCACCCGGTTGACGTATGCGTCCACCGTCAGCGCGAACTGCGGCACCCGGTCTCCCAGTCCGCGGCTGTAGGTCAGTCCCACATTGAACTGCCGCGCCCGTTCTGGACGGAGCGACAGGTTGCCCGTCTGTCCATAGTACAAGTCGTTGAACGAGGGCAGGCGGAACACGTCCTTGTAGAAGGCCCGCACCCGAAACGCCTCCTGGGCAAAGGGGCGGACGGAAAGACCGATGTAGGGCGACAGCCGGTGATGGTTACCGGCACTGCCTCCCGACAGGGCATCCTCGTAAACGGCGGTCGCCAACAGCGAGGCCGTGGCCGTGACACGCTCATGGGCATACTTGGCCGCTAAGGCCGTCAGCCATGCATAGCGTACCGGCCGCGCGAAGTTCCGCAGGTCAGCGTTCATACGGTTGACACTGCCGTCCGTCGAAAGCGCGAACGACAAATGAGAGAACGCCCGGTACAAGGCCGAGGCGGACAGATAGTATTCCTGCTGGTAATAACGGTTCTCGGTGCGTCCCTCGCTGCCCTTATAGTCCGGGTCGAGGTAATGCTGGTAACTCCAGTTCCACTTGGCGGCCGCCTTCACCGCCCACCGCTCGCCCAGTTCCTTGTGATAGTGCCCCTGCACGAACGCGTTCTTGTCCCACAAGTGCTGGGCGGAATGGTCGTAATAATAGGTGGCGGCACCGGGCAGGCCGCGCGACGAGGCATACCAGTAGGCTTTCAGGCGCAGCCGGCTCTCGTCCCGGAGACGGCCCACCGCCGACACTTCCGTCCGTACGCTCCGCACTTCGGTATTGCTCCGTTTCAGCCGGGCCGACTCACCGTCGTCCGTACTATATAATAAGGTGTAAGGATAATGCCCGTCCGAGCGCATCGCTTCGGCATCCGCCGACAGGCTCCAGCGGGACGAAAGCCGCCGTTCCACCCGGAGAGCGGGCTGGAGAAGCCCCCACGAACCCGATTTGACCAAAGCCTTCACCTTCATGGTCTGCCCTTCCCGGAAAACAGGTGCCAGCGTCTGGATGTTCAGCAGTCCTGCCGCGGCATAGAACCGGGCAGGCTGGAAGATGGCCTCCTCCTGTCCGGTGCTGAGTGCCAGCCGGTCCACATTCTCCAACGAGAAACGTCCCAAGTCAATCTGTCCCGTCTGGCAGTCGGTCACGGCAATGCCGTCATAGCCCACCGCCGTATGCTGTGCACCGAGGCTGCGGACCGACACGGTCTTCAGGCCGCCGATACCACCATAATCGCGTACCGTGACACCGGCAAAATGTTTCACGGCATCCGCCACTTGCAAGGCGTTGAGCCGTCCCAGCTCCTCCCGTCCCAGCAACTGCAGGGGCGCCACAGCACGTACCTCGCGGGTACGCAGCCGCTCGGACACCACCACCTCGGGTATGTCATACACCCGCGTCGTGTCCACCGGGACCTGAGCGACAGCCACCGCCCCCAGTCCTTCTGCCATCAGCCAAAAGAAAGCCTTCCTGTTCATGAACTTACACACATTTATGCCCGGTTACGGAACCTCCGCAACCCAAGCGGTACTACAAAAGTCTTCCGGCTGACTGACAAGCGACAGACACTCCTCCGCCCGCAGGCAGAAAACTGTCTCACAACAGGGCAGGGACACCCCTGCCTGCGCCTTCCTCCGCTTTTTCCTCGAAAGCCGTGAAGAAACCTCAAGGCATGGCAGGTCTTCTGACTTGTTCCGGCTGCCCTCGCCTTCCCAGCTTCCGTAGAGGAAGCCAGTGGCCAACGAATAGGGCAACACCTGACATGGAACTTACAGCAGCGGGACTGTCCAGGACTCTCACCTGGTTCCCTTTTCATCCGCACCGCCTCGAAAGGACCGTGCGGAACCATGCGGCGGCAAAGATAGAAAGTTTTTCCGGACTACGGAAACCGCAAGCCTTTTTCTTTCGAGAATAAATGGAATATTCCACCAGAATCGTTATCTTTGCATCAAATCAAAACTCAACCATTATGAAACCCATCGAGAGCTATCGACAGGAAATCGCCACTTTATGCAAGAAACATAAGGTACACCAATTATTTGTCTTCGGCTCTGTTCTTACCGACCGTTTCACCGAGAAAAGTGATGTCGATTTAGTGGTCAGTTTCAAGGTCGCAGAGGTCAGTGACTATTTCGACAATTTCTTTGAGTTGAAATAGTCATTAGAAGACCTGTTTGGCAGAGCTGTCGATTTATTGGAAGAACAAGCCATCAGAAATCCCTACTTTAAAAGAAACGTTGACAACACTAAACAATTAGTATATGGATGACTGAAGGCAGAAGTTGCCGACTTATTGTTGAATGCGCCCCCAATATGATGCACCAACCGAAAATAATGCGTATATTTGTGCCAAAACTATCAAACCATCATGATTTATGGCAAAAGAACTTGAACTAAAGTACGGCTGCAACCCCAACCAGAAGCCGGCCCGCATCTACATGCAGGAGGGGGAACTGCCCATCACGGTGCTGAACGGACGTCCGGGCTACATCAATTTCCTGGACGCGCTGAACGGATGGCAGTTGGTGAAAGAACTGAAAGAAGCCACCGGCATGCCCGCCGCCACGTCCTTCAAACACGTGAGTCCCGCAGGCGCCGCCATCGGCAAGGAACTCGACGAGACCATGAAACAGATTTATTTCGTGGACGGACTGCCCCTCTCGCCGCTCGCCAACGCTTACGTGCGCGCACGCGGCGCCGACCGTATGTCGTCCTACGGCGACTTCATCGCGCTGAGTGATGTCTGCGACGAGGCGACCGCCCGCTTCATCAACCGCGAGGTGAGCGACGGTGTCATCGCTCCGGGCTACACCGACGAAGCCCTCGCCATCCTGAAGGCCAAGCGCAAGGGAACCTACAACGTCATCCAGATAGATCCCTCCTACGTGCCCAACCCCATCGAGCACAAGGAAGTGTTCGGCATCTCCTTCGAGCAAGGACGCAACAACATCCAGCTGAACGGCGATGACCTCTTCGCCAACATCCCCACCCAGAACAAGGAATTCCCCGAATCGGCCAAGCACGACCTGATGATTGCGCTCATCACCCTGAAGTACACGCAGTCCAACTCTGTCTGCTACGTGAAGGACGGACAGGCCATCGGCATCGGCGCCGGACAGCAGAGCCGCATCCACTGTACCCGACTGGCCGGCAACAAGGCCGACATCTGGTACCTGCGCCAGCATCCGAAGGTGCTGAACCTGCCTTGGGTGGAGAAAATCCGCCGTGCCGACCGCGACAACACCATCGACATCTACATCAGCGATGACCACGACGATGTGCTGGCCGACGGCGTATGGCAGCAGTTCTTTACCGAGAAGCCGGAAGTGCTGACCCGCGAAGAGAAACGTGCATGGTTGGACACACTGAAAGGCGTATCACTGGGTTCGGATGCCTTCTTCCCCTTCGGTGACAACATCGAACGGGCCCACAAGAGCGGTGTGGAATACATTGCCCAGGCCGGCGGATCGGTACGCGACGACCATGTCATCGAGACCTGCGACAAGTACGGCATCGCCATGGCCTTCACCGGCATACGGCTGTTCCACCATTAATGGTGGCGAGACAGGAGAATTCCTTTATTTGTCATTCTGAATGCAAGCGAAGCAGCTGAATGCCTCTACTTTGTGGCAACAGCTGCTTCGCTTGCGTTCTGAACGAGAGTGGAATAAGCCATCCAGTACCCTTATTAGTGCAAGTTAACTGGTACTGGAGTTTCAGACGACTGGTTCTGGAGTATCTCGTAGCTGGTACTGCCTATGAAGTGTAGTTTAACGCTTTTGGTTGACTACTTCAAGCCTTACTTTTAATGTTGGTTGACCTGGTTAAACATTACTTTTATATTTGGTTGATACGTTTGCGGCTTAGTCACGATTGTGGTTGAC
>JAQXRG010000050.1 GCA_029218405.1 Bacteroidales bacterium | reverse complement strand
CCTCGTGGACTACGTCCAACAGCGGTGCATCGTATTCGTCGATGAGAATGACCACCTGTTTGCCGGTCTGTTCATATGCTGTAAGGATGAGTGTCGTGAGTCGGTCATTGGCATCAACGGCAGGATGTGTAATGCCGTATTTCGTTTCGTAGGAGGAGAGCCGCATACCGAGGTACCGTTCCAGCTGCTCCTTTTCCATGTGCTTGCCTAACGACATGTCAAACCGCAGTACGGGGTATTCTGTCCATTCCTTCTCCCGCTGTTCAATGGCGAGTCCCTTGAACAGTTCTTTCTTTCCTTCAAAATAGGCCTGTAGCGTGGAGATGAGCAGTGACTTTCCGAACCGTCGTGGACGGCTCAGGAAGATGTACTTGCTGAGGTATATCATGTTCCAGATGTACTCGGTCTTGTCGATGTACAGCATGTCGTTCTCCCGTATTTCAGAGAAAGTCTGTATGCCCACAGGCAGTCTTTTCAGTGGTTTCTTTTCCATATCCTTCCTTGTTTTGGGTGGTACCGGTTTACTTTTGCAAACTTACGGAAAAAGCCCGAATATCACAAGGAACGTACAGGGAATTCTTCGGCGAAGCCAGTTCCCGTATTCATAGAAACAGGTAAGGGAGCAGGCGACCGTCCTTGCAGTAGACCTCCGCCCCGACATGTCATCGCACCGCTCCCTCTGCTGCAAATGTAAGGACTAATTCTGGAAACGCAAAGAAAAAGTTGACTTCCTTTTCCTGAATCGGAAAATCATCGTGTATGGACTCAGCTGCTTTGCGATACTCATCTTGACAATGATTGATTGGCCTGACAAAAAGAGCCAGCATGTCCCTCCTATAAAAGGAGAACGTCCATCGGAAACTTTCAATATCTGCAAAAAAACTTCTCTTTTCTTGGGCGTCTGACAATAAATGCTTATATTTGCATCGGTTCTCACCCTCAAGGGGTCAGGACCCCAACTCAGGCAGGTTTCGCTCATACGAAGTCTGCCTGTTTGATTTTCCTTCCGTTTTATCTTTGGGTAGCCCTTTCCCTTTTTCGTTGGCGCATCTGCTTATTTTAGGCGGAAAGTGTCTTTTTATTGGGCAGTTGAAATAAAATGCTTATCTTTGCCATGTCAACAATTCCGTCCATTATGATCAAGATTCTCGTCCTCATTGTCTATTGGTTCAGACCTTTCAGCTATTTGTTCATCATTTGGAGCATTTTTTGCCTGTTTTATGGTGCTACTTTCGTGCTGTGGATAACCGTTACACTGATGGGTCTTTTTTTTCAGGGCCTCTTCTTTATGTCACGTGATTGCTGTTGTTCGCCTGAAGACATTGAAGAATTTCTTAAGGATTTGGAGGAGGAGGAATCTTCATCAACTATAGAGAAGGTGCCTTCTTCGGACAAGGAGAAGAATGTTTCTAAATGAGGGGAGATTGTCCGATAACTTCTGGTCACCTATCATTCTGTCATGCATAGTGAAGCATCTGAATACATCTGCTTGTTGTTTGCAGCTTGGCTTCACCGAACGTTGTTTCTTGTTGCTCCCTTAGATGACAGGACAAAAGGGAAGCGGAAAGAAGGTTTTCGGACAGTTTGGGGGGAGATATCGATTCAACAATCAACCAGCAAGCAGTCTTATGAACATAAAGAAAGCACCCTATAAGGAGAACGTCCATTGGAAACTTTCAATATCGGCAAAAAAAACTTCTCTTTTCTTGGGCGTCTGACAATAAATGCTTATATTTGCATCGGTTCTCACCCTCAAGGGGTCAGGACCCCGACTCAGGCAGGTCTCAATCGAAGCCTGCCTGTTTTACTTGCTTTTGTTTGTCTTTCGGTTTCCTGTAGCGAAGACAGTCGCAGCATCTTTTTCTTTCCGGCTATCCGCCAGTTCCTGATACATCCTCATCAGTGCCGCCACGCAGTCGCTCTCCGTGAACTCCTTGCCTGTGGGGAAACCATAGGCTGTCCTTACGGCCCGGTCGTTGTCCTGATGGGCACGGCGCAGTTCGGGAGGCATCAGTACCTCATCGTACAGGTCGGCCAACGACGAATCGGGGTAGGCGGCTCTTGCGTCGAGGATGGACTGAGCCGTCTTCTCGATCCTCGACCGCTGCTCCGGAGTGGGGACAGGCCAGGGGAAGTTGTTATAGACGATGTCTTTGGAATACCTGTAATCTGATTTCAGCCTGCCGCACACCGCACGCATCCATGCCATGTGGACGCTGCTCGTCAGGATACCGAAGTGGTAAAGGGTGGCGTTGGGGATGAGCAGAACAAGATTACTTGCCAATGTCCCCGGCTCCAGGAACCCCATTGGCACATATCTCCGTCGTTCGGAAGAAACTGAAGGTATGATGATGGACGAACCTTCGGGCATGTTTTCGACATGGAATCTTGTCGGGCGGTCCGCCAGCTTCCTTGTGCCTTCGCTTTTGCTGGACAGCCGCAGGTTCCGCACATTCTCCACCCTTTTCAGGCAATGCGGCATCCGGCGCAGTTCCGCCGGTGTGCAGTCGCCCAACCATAGGCAGTAGCGCGGGCAGCGGTGGATGAATTCTTCCGCACCGTACCACGGATGGAAATAGCAGGCCGACTGCGGTTCCTGCCGGATGAAGGCTTCCATCTCCTCCTGTTCGAACAGGTAGTTGCCGCCGTCTATCGGCTTGTTGCCGATGCCAATCTTCGGCACGTCTGCCAACGGTTGGCTGCGGCTGTAGATGAAGGTGTCGGGGGCATCGATCAGGTACGGGCTGATGTGCGCTGCCAGTTTTGGCCCGTCGCCACCGAAGAGCGTCTTCGGCTGCGAATCGTTGTAGCTGAAGCCGACGATGACGCAGTGGACATGAGCCTTGAGTGTCGCCTCGCTGTCCCAGCGGAACGTGCGGTGGGCGAAGTTGATGCACAGTCCTTCCGCCATGAGCGGTGCCCAGAGGTTGGCGACCTGTTCACCCTGCGTCACCGAGTTGGTCGAGACGAAGGCGGTGTGTATGTGTGTGCCCCGCATCAGATCGGACGCTTTCTTGTACCAGCAGCCCACGTAATCCAGGTTGCCGACGTTCTTCCACTTCGGTCCGAAAACCTCCACCACATCGTTCTTCTGCGCTTCCGTCATCAGGCGTGCCCCCACAAACGGTGGATTGCCGATGATATAGTCCAGCTCTTCGGGAGCGACGATGCTGCTCCAGTCGGTGCGCAGGGCATTCCCCTCGTAAATGTTGGCATAGGGCTTCAGAGGCAGGTAGTCGTTGTTGAACGAGATGATGCGCTCCGTCTCGCCCATCATCTGCGCCTCGGCTATCCAGAGTGCCGTCTTCGCCACCGCCACGGCAAAGTCGTTGATTTCGATACCATAGAACTGGTGGATGCTGACCTTGATGGGGCTGACCTCTTCGAAGCCGAGGAGGGCCTGACCGCCCAGCAGCTGTCCGATGACCTCGTTCTCCAAGCGGCGCAGCGAGATGTAGGTCTCGGTGAGGAAATTGCCCGACCCGCAGGCAGGATCAAGGAACTTCAGGCCGGCCATCCGTTCCTGAAACTGCTTCAGTCCTGCCGTCCGCTGCCTGCCCTTCGGCAGTCGGCAAATCTCTTCGAACTCCTGGTGCAGGCGGTCCATGAACAGCGGGTCGATGACCTTGTGGATGTTCTCGATACTCGTGTAGTGCATTCCTCCCGACCGCCTCGTCTCGGGGTTGAGCGTGCTCTCGAACACGGCTCCGAAGATGGTGGGCGAGATGTCGCTCCAGTTGAAGTCGCGCGAGGCACGGCGCAGCAGGAGGTCGGCCATTTCTTCGGTGACGGGCGGAATGTCCTCGCCCAGCTGCTGCCGGAACAGCGAGCCGTTGACATACGGGAACGCCTTCAGTTTGTCTTCGAGGAAACGGCTGCGGGCCTCTACGGGCGTGTCGAGCGTGCGGAACAGGTCGGTGAGGGCCATGCGCATGTTCTCCGGTCGGAACGTCTGCAGGTAGTCCGCGAACTGGTCCTTGCCGAACACGCCCGCATCTTCGGCGTAGAGACAGAAGACGATGCGTACGCAGAGCACGTTGAGGCTGTGCAGGTCGGCCGGTGTGGCGGTTCCTCCGTACTGAGACAGGAAGGCGTCGTAGAGCCGTCCCACCATCTCGCCCGCCTGTATGCTCACCTCCGTTTCGTGCTGTAAGTGGGCATCCTTGTCCTCGACGAGGAAGCGCAGCAGGTGTGCCTCCCGTTCCAGGTCTTCCAATAGCAGTTCGAAGGGCTCGCCCTGCGGCTGTTCCATGTCATAGACGAGGAAGGAGCGGAAGTTGC
This sequence comes from Bacteroidales bacterium, assembly GCA_029218405.1. Lineage (GTDB taxonomy): Bacteria > Bacteroidota > Bacteroidia > Bacteroidales > Bacteroidaceae > Phocaeicola. The sequence continues at coordinate 1,145 of JAQXRG010000050.1, read as the reverse complement.
AGGTCACGATCCACCGCGGACGGGCGGAATAGGGCAGTTCGCTGGCATAGCGTTTCGCCTGCTGGAAGGGGGTGAGGAGCGTGCCGTCCGACTGTCGGATGGGGGCACGCAAGTCCTTGTCGATGGACTTCTGCTCGATCATGACGTGGGTGGTCCGGATGTAGGCGTCGATGAACGCGGTATGGTCGAGCTTCACCTGTTCCTCGAACGCGATGATGTCCGACGGGGTCTCCACGTCGAGCACCGCGGTGAGCAGTTCGGTCCAGAACAGCTGGCTCTGCCCCTTCTCGTAACCCTTGCCCTTCCAACGCCCGACGAATGCCTGGACGGCTTTGTAATCGACCTTGCTCATACCGTCCCTCTTTTAATCTCCCAGTCACTGAAGGTATGCCGTTCGGTATCGAAGTTGATGCCGACCTTCACGACGGGCAGCCCGTCGAGGGCGAAGCGCGATGCATAGTCCTTGAGGTCTATCTGCTGCAGGGCTGCTTCGGCCGTCTTGTTCAGTTTCAGTTCGAACAGGTAGATGGCCTTGTGGGTGCGCAGCACCATGTCCACCCGGCCTACGGGCGTGCGTACCTCCACGTCCAGTCCGTTGTATTGTCCGAGCAGGGAGAAGATGATGTACAGCACCTGCTGGAAGTGGCCTTCACTGTTCGCATGGTTGCAGTAGGGGACAGTGCCGAGGAACGCCTGCATCAGTCGGAGTGCTCCTTCGATGTCCTCTTTGGCGATGCACTGTGCCATCCGTCTGACCGTATTGTTGACCACCAGTGTATTGGGCATGATGTATGCCGGCACGAGTGCTTTGGTCAGCCCGATTCGTACCTCCCTGTTGGGGAAGTCGAGCCGGTAATAGTCGAACTCCCTGTCGTAGCCCTTGATGGTGACGTATCCGCTCTGGTAGAGGAGTGGCAGTATGGTGGTCATCGTTTCGGTGGGCGCATCGAAATCGTCCGCACTTCCCTCCATCGAACGGAGGTCGGTGGGGAGGGTGTCGAACGTCCGCAGCATTTCCACGAGGTAGGTCGGTGTGCCCGAAGCGAACCAGTAGTTGTTGATTCTTTTCAGGTTGAACGCATTCAGGAGGCTGAAGGGGTTGAAGATATCCGGCGATGGCCATGTGAAGTGATAGCCGTCGTATT
>JAQXRG010000049.1 GCA_029218405.1 Bacteroidales bacterium | reverse complement strand
TTCTGTTTCTAATTCATTGGCAAATGTAAGGAATTTTAAGGAACTGTCAATATCCTTTCCCACTTTTTTTTCTTTCGGGTCGTTTTTAGGGAATCAGGATCGGTCAATGTCAATCTGTCAGCTTTGCCCGTTAACAACGGTGAATGCCGGGAAATCCATTGTTAAAAGACAGAAAAAACCACTGTCAAAGAGTACAACCGTATGATTTTTGTTCTACTTTAGCAGTCGAAAAGTTAAAACTAATATTGAATTAACAGTTTAAACGTAATATGATTATGAAAAATGTAACTAAGTATGCGATGGGAGCGGCTGCTTTGGTGGCCGTGAGTGCCAGTGTAGGTGGAGTGACAGCTTATACCTTATTAAAAGGGAACGCTGCCCAACAGTCGGTGGCTTCGTTTGATGACGCATTTGATTCGGTGAAAGGTGCCCGTATGGCCGCACTCGACGCGGCTACGTTGCAGCCCGTTGACCTGACCGCTGCTGCCGAGATTACGTTGAACTCGGTGGTGCATATCACGTCCATCCAGCGGAGCAAGACCCGGACCGTGCAGGCGCCTGCCGACATCTTCGACTTCTTCTTCGGTGACGGCCGTGGCCGCCAGCAGCAGGTGCAGACGCCGGAGCAGAAGGGATTCGGATCGGGTGTCATCATTTCGAAGGACGGTTACATTGTGACCAATAACCATGTCATTGACGGAGCGGACGAGATCAGTGTCAAGCTCCACGACGGACGTGACCTGAAGGGACGCATCATTGGTACGGACGCTACCACCGACCTGGCGTTGGTCAAGATTGAGGGAGATGACTTCCCGGCCATCGTGGTGGGCAACTCGGACAATCTGAAGGTGGGCGAGTGGGTACTGGCCGTCGGCAACCCCTTCAACCTGGGCAGTACGGTGACGGCTGGTGTGGTCAGCGCGAAGGCGCGCGGACTGGGGGCCAACCAGGTGGAGTCCTTCATCCAGACCGATGCCGCCATCAACCAGGGTAACAGTGGAGGCGCGTTAGTCAACGCCAAGGGAGAGCTGGTGGGCATCAATGCCATGCTGGTTTCGCCCACCGGTGCCTACTCCGGCTACGGCTTCGCCATTCCGACCAGCATCATGACGAAAGTGGTGACCGACCTCAAGCAGTACGGCACCGTGCAGCGCGCGCTGCTGGGCATTGCCGGACGTGACATGGGCAACGAGCTCCTCCCCGACGAGCTCAAGGAGGAGCAGAAGGAACTGGGCATCAACGAAGGTGTGCAGGTGATTGAGGTGACCGAGGGCGGCTCTGCCGACGGGTTGTTGCAGAAGAATGACGTGCTGGTGGAACTGAACGGCAAGAAGGTGAAGACCATGAACGAGCTGCAGGGCATGCTGGCGAAGTTCCGTCCGGGTGACAAGGTGACCGTGAAGGTATGGCGCGACAAGAAGATGAAGGACTTCACCCTGACCTTGAAGAACGCGCAGGGCAACACCAAGATTGTGAAGAGTGCTGACATGGAGATACTGGGTGCCGCCTTCCGCGAGCTTCCGCAAGACCTGAAGCGTCAGCTCAACCTCGGTTATGGCCTACAGGTGACCGGTGTCAGTGACGGACGCATGAAGGATTCGGGTATCCAGAAAGGCTTCATTATCCTCAAGGCCAACAACAAGCAGCTCCGTACGGTGAAGGACCTGGAGGAGGTGATGAAGGCCGCTTCGCAGAGTCCCGACCAGGTATTGTTCATGACCGGTGTCTATCCGTCGGGCAAGCGGGCCAACTATGCCGTTGACCTGTCGCAGAACTAAGAAGAAGAGAGAGAAAACCGAACGAACACACAGGGATGCTCTGGCACCTCTGTGTGTTTTTTTGCACATTCCTCCGATGAGGGCTTCCGTTTCTCGGATTGTTTTTGTATTTTTGCACCCGCAAAACAATCAACAATTAAAAACAAGAGTGTTTCAGCTGTATTATGATGTGGTTAGTATTAGCGTTCTGCTCGGCAGTGCTGCTGGGCTTTTATGATGTGTTCAAGAAGAAGTCGCTGACCAACAACGCCGTGCTTCCCGTACTGGGGTTAAACACGTTGTTCTCCAGCCTGATTTTCCTTCCTTTTATTCTTGTGTCCAGCTGCTGGCCTTCCGCGCTGGAAGGGAGTTTGTTCTACGTGCCTCAGGTGGGGTGGGAGGTCCACAAGTTCATCCTGCTCAAGTCGATCATCGTCCTCTCTTCCTGGATGCTGGGCTATTTCGGCATGAAGCACCTGCCGCTGACCATCGTAGGCCCCATCAACGCCACCCGTCCTGTCATGGTTCTGGTAGGGGCGCTGCTGGTGTTTGGCGAGCGGCTCAACCTGTACCAGTGGGTAGGTGTGTTGCTGGCGGTGGCTTCCTTTTTCCTGCTCAGCCGCTCGGGCAAGAAAGAAGGCATTGACTTCAAGCACGATAAGTGGATATGGTTCATCGTATTGGCGGCGGTGCTAGGTGCTGTCAGCGGCTTGTATGACAAGTACCTGATGGGCCGTTTCAGCAACATGGCGGTCCAGTCGTGGTACAACATCTACCAGCTGTTCATCATGGGAGGCGTGCTCCTGGTCCTGTGGTGGCCGAAGCGGAAGGCCTCCACTCCTTTTCGTTGGGACAAGTGCATCCCGCTGATTTCCCTCTTCCTTTCCGCCGCCGACTTTGTCTATTTCTATGCGCTCAGCATGGACGATTCGATGATTTCCATCGTCTCCATGGTGCGCCGTGGCAGCGTGGTGGTGTCCTTCCTCTTCGGAGCCCTGATTTTCCGCGAGAAGAACCTGAAGAGCAAGGTGGTGGACCTCCTGCTGGTCTTGCTGGGCATGTTCTTCCTCTACCTGGGCAGTGTGCGGTAAGGAAGGGGCGGTGAAAACCTGTTCCGGACGGGACAAGCATTGTGATAACTACAGATTCAAGACATGAAGATACCTACAGTAACGGCTGCCCTGTTCGATTTTGACGGGGTGGTGATGGACACCGAGTCGCAGTACACGGTGTTCTGGGATGAGATAGGGCGGGAATACCTGCCGCAGTACGAAGGCTTCGGGCGCATCATCAAAGGACAGACGCTCGGGAATATCTACCGCCAGTACTTCCAGGGGATGGAGGCGGAGCAGCCGCTCATTACGGAGCGCTTGAACCGCTTCGAACGGACGATGACGTTCGAGTACATTCCGGGGGTGGAGTGCTTTATGGAAAACCTCCGGGCGAACGGGGTCAGGATGGCGATTGTCACCAGCTCCAACGAAGAGAAGATGGCGAACGTCTATGCCGCCCATCCCGAGCTGAAGCAGCGGGTGGACCGTATTTTGACGGCGGAACTGTTTACCCGTTCCAAACCCGCTCCTGACTGCTTCTTGCTCGGCGCGGAGGTGTTGGGGGCCACTCCCGACCGCTGCGTGGTGTTCGAGGATTCCTTCCACGGCATCGAGGCGGGCAATGCCGCCGGGATGGCGGTGGTGGGGCTCTCCACGACCAATTCCGCCGCGTCCATTGCCGGCCGGTGCAGCACGGTGATTCCCGATTTTCAGGCGTTCACTTACGAAAAGATGCGGGCGTTGCTTGCGTAAGTCGGCTTTATTGTCTAATTTTGACGCCGTTTTTTTTAAACACAATAAACTATGGCAGGATATTTGTCGGGTGACACCCGTAAGGTGACCACCCATCGTTTGATTGAGATGAAACAAAAGGGAGAGAAAATCTCCATGCTGACCGCGTACGACTATACCATGGCGCAACTGGTGGACGGTGCCGGGATGGACATCATCCTGGTGGGTGATTCCGCCTCGAATGTCATGGCAGGAAATGTCACCACGCTGCCCATTACGCTGGACCAGATGATTTATCACGGAAAGTCGGTCGTAAGGGGTGTCAAGCGTGCACTGGTGGTGGTGGACATGCCGTTTGGCACCTACCAGGCAGAGCCTTATGAAGGGGTGCGCAACGCCATCCGCATGATGAAGGAGACCGGAGCCGATGCCCTCAAGCTGGAAGGAGGCGAGGAGGTGATTGACACCATCCGCAAGATTATCGGCGCGGGAGTTCCCGTGATGGGACATTTGGGCCTCATGCCCCAGTCCATCAATAAGTACGGCACGTACGGCGTGCGGGCGAAAGGGGAGGCCGAGGCCGAGAAGCTGGTGCGCGATGCCCGGTTGCTCCAGGAGGCCGGGTGCTTCGGACTGGTGTTGGAGAAGATTCCGGCTGCTTTGGCGGCCCGTGTGGCGGCCGGGCTGACAATTCCGGCCATCGGAATCGGGGCCGGTGGGGCTGTCGATGGACAGGTGCTGGTGGTGGCCGACATGCTGGGCATGACCCAGGGCTTCAGTCCCCGCTTCCTGCGCCGGTATGCCGACCTGCATACGGTCATCACCGATGCGATTGGGAAGTATGTGGCGGATGTGAAGTCTTCGGACTTCCCGAACGAGTCGGAGCAATACTAATCCTACGATAGCGGCAGTCCATGTTGTGGAACAGGAATTTTTCGTTGCTTGTGGCAGCGAATGTGCTGCTTTATGCGGCCGTTTACTTGCTCTATCCGTTGCTGCACCGTTGGCTGGTGGGTGATGGGGGGCTCACTCCGCTGCAGGCAGGGGGCGTTTGCGCGCTGTTTGCGCCCGCTATGTTCCTGCTGGGCGCTTTCAACAATTACTGGGTGGACCATTACGCCCGCAAGGCGGTGGCCGAGCGTTCCCTGCTGGCCATTGCCTTGGCCAGCCTGCTCTATCCCTATGCGGGCAGTCCGGAGCTGGTGGGTGCCTTGCGGGTGGTGCAGGGAGCGGCCTTCGGGGTGGCGGTCATGGCCACAGGAGCGACGTTGGCCATTGATGTCACGCCTGGCGACAAGCGTACCCCGGCGAACCGGGTCTTTGCCTGGTCTTCCATTCTGGGGGCGGTGGCCGGTCTGGTGACCGCCTTGGTGGGTGCGGAGGTCTGGCCGTTCCACTCCTTGCTTTACCTCTCGGCCGGTCTCTGTCTCGGGGCTGTCTTGTTGGTCTCGATGGTGGAGGTCTGTTTCCGGGCTCCTTTGGACGTCCCTCATTGCTCGTTTGACCGCTTCTTGCTGTTCCGTTCTGTTCCCGCAGGCGGCAACATGCTGGTGGTCCCTTTTGTGTTGGGGATATTAGCGGTTGCGGTTCCCGATATTTTTTTCTATCTTTGCACCGCGGCCGGTTTTATCGGATACCTGTTGTTCCGGCAGGTCTATACCCGTCTGATGCACGGACGGTTGCAGGTCCTGTTGGGCCAGTCGCTCGTGATTGGTGGCGTGTTGGCGATGCTGTCGTATCCCGGCAGCCGGTGTGTCCTGTATCTGGCAGCCGGCTGTGTGGGCTTGGGCAGCGGGTTTTCGGTAGGCCAGTTCCTGCGCATGATGATTCTGCTGCCCCGTCACTGTGAGCGGGCTTCGGGGTTCCAGACCTACCTCCTGTTGTGGGAAGTCGGCATTGTGCTGGGTGCGTGGGCAGCTTTTGTCCCGGCGTTCAATCCCTTCGCCTTGTCGTTCATGGCAGCGGTGGCCGGGCTGCTTCTCTATCAGCTCTACCTGCACGATTATTTTGAGCGACATGTGGAAGCGTGAATACGGAATCAGAAGATTGAATTACTTATAAAAGAACTATATGGCAGACGACAAGAAAATTATTTTTTCAATGGTGGGAGTGAGCAAGTCCTTCCAGAACAACCGACAGGTGCTGAAAGACATCTACCTGTCCTTTTTCTATGGAGCCAAGATCGGTATCATCGGTCTGAATGGCTCGGGTAAGTCCACCCTGATGAAAATCATTGCCGGACTGGACAAGAACTTCCAGGGGGAGGTGGTCTTCTCGCCCGGATATTCCGTGGGTTACCTGCCCCAGGAGCCACAGCTCGACCCGGACAAGACGGTCAAGGAGGTCGTGATGGAAGGGGTGCAGCAGGTGGTCGATACCTTGGCGGAGTACGAGGAAATCAACAATAAGTTCGGCCTTCCCGAGTACTACGAGGACCCGGACAAGATGGATGCGCTCTTTGCCCGTCAGGCGGAGCTGCAGGACATCATCGACGCGACCGACGCGTGGAACCTCGACAGCAAGCTGGAACGGGCCATGGATGCCCTGCGTTGCCCGCCCGATGACCAGCCGGTGAAGAACCTTTCGGGCGGTGAGCGCCGTCGGGTGGCCTTGTGCCGTCTGCTGCTGCAGAAACCGGACGTGCTGTTGCTGGACGAGCCGACCAACCACCTCGACGCGGAGAGCATCGACTGGCTGGAGCAGCACTTGCAGCAGTACGAGGGAACGGTCATCGCCGTGACGCACGACCGTTACTTCCTGGACCATGTGGCGGGATGGATTCTTGAGCTCGACCGCGGCGAGGGAATTCCCTGGAAGGGAAATTATTCCAGCTGGCTGGAGCAGAAGACCAAGCGCATGGAGATGGAAGAGAAGACGGCCAGCAAGCGGCGCAAGACTCTGGAGCGTGAGCTGGAGTGGGTGCGCATGGCCCCCAAAGCCCGTCAGGCCAAGGGAAAGGCGCGCTTGAACTCCTACGACAAGCTGCTGAACGAGGACGTGAAGGAGAAGGAAGAAAAGCTCGAGATCTTCATCCCCAACGGTCCCCGTCTGGGCAACAAGGTCATCGAGGCCAAGCATGTGGCGAAGGCGTTCGGCGACAAGCTGCTCTTCGGCGACCTCAATTTCATGCTGCCACCGAACGGGATTGTGGGCATCATCGGTCCCAATGGCGCCGGTAAGACGACGCTCTTCCGCCTCATCATGGGGTTGGAGACAGCCGACAAGGGCGAGTTCGAGGTAGGTGAGACCGTGAAGGTGGCCTACGTGGACCAGCAGCACAAGGACATCGACCCGAACAAGACGGTCTATCAGGTCATCAGTGGTGGCAACGACCTCATCCGGATGGGCAACCGCGACGTGAACGCCCGCGCTTACCTGAGCCGTTTCAATTTCTCGGGCGCCGACCAGGAGAAGCTCTGCGGCATGCTGTCGGGAGGTGAGCGGAATCGTCTGCACCTGGCCATGGCCCTGAAAGAGGAAGGCAATGTGCTGCTGCTGGACGAGCCGACCAATGATATTGACGTGAATACGCTGCGTGCCTTGGAGGAAGGTCTTGAGGACTTTGCAGGATGCGCCGTGGTCATCAGCCACGACCGTTGGTTCCTCGACCGTATCTGCACGCACATCCTGGCTTTCGAGGGGAACAGCGAGGTGTTCTATTTCGAGGGTTCCTATACGGAATACGAGGCCAACAAGCAGAAGCGCATGGGCAACACGGAGCCGAAACGGGTCCGCTACCGCAAGCTGATGGAAGATTAAGCACGACGGAGGATTCCGGAGCATCGTGACCAAGAAACGGCAAGGCCGCTGGGAGTATCGCGTTCCCAGCGGCCTTGTAAGGTTTCAAGCAATCTGTTTCAGTGGCCTTATGCCCAACGTCTGTTTCAGGCGGTCTTTTTCCCGAAAGCGGGATCAATCTTCAGCAGGGCCGTCACGCCGAAGGTGGCCAGGGTGCAGCCCATGATCCACACGAAGAACAGCCGGTAGCCCAACAGCTCCTGCAGCCAGCCGGCCACCATGCCGGGCAGCATCATCCCGCACGCCATGAACGCGGTGCAGATGGCGTAATGGGCGGTCTGGTGGGTGCCTCGCGCATAATAAATCAGGTAGAGCATATAGGCGGTGAACCCGAAGCCATAGCCCAACTGCTCGGTGAAGAGGCAGGCGTTGACGAAGGCCAGGTGGGGGGCCGGTGTGTAGCTGAGCAGCACATAGACCACATCGGGCAGGGAGATGGCCCAGACCATGGGCCAAAGCCAGTGACGGAGTCCGTCCCGGGCCACCGCCAGTCCGCCGAGAATGCCGCCGAGGGTCAGGCCGATGATGCCGACAGTGCCTTGGGCGAACCCTACCTGCTGGGTGGTGAGGCCCAGTCCGCCCGCCTCCGGGGAGTCTATCAGGAAGGGGATGCTCATCTTGGCCAGTTGCGCCTCGGGGAGACGGTAGAGCAGCATGAACAGCAGGGCGGCACCGGCTTGTTCTTTTTGGAAGAACGAACGGATGGCTCGGATAAAACCGTGCAGCAGACCTTCCGGCCGGCGGGCCTTTTCAGGTACCTTGCTCGATTGACGGACCTTTTCGGAGGCCTCACCCAATTCTCGGGGATGGACCGCTGTGTCCGGACAGGAGGTGTCTGTGGTTGGACGCGGCAGCACGAGACTGTGGTAGAGCCCGCACCCGATGAGCAGCCCGGCGGCCACGAAGAACGTGAGGCTCCAGGCGTAAGGAATCGTGCCGGTCCGTGTCTCCAAAGTCCCGGCCAGCAGGACGAGCAGTCCCTGGCCGGCGATGGTGGCGATGCGGTAGAAGGTGCTGCGGATGCCCACGAACAAGGCCTGCTGGTGGGAGGTCAGTCCCAGCATGTAGAAGCCGTCGGCCGCTATGTCATGGGTGGCCGAGCTGAACGCCAGCAGCCAGAACACCGCCAACGAGGTCTGGAAGAAATGCGAAGTCGGCAGGGTGAAGGCCACCCCGGCCAGTCCCGCGCCCAGCAGGAGCTGCATCCAGACAATCCACCACCGCTTCGTCTTCAGCAGGTCCACGAAGGGGCTCCACAAGGGCTTGATGACCCAGGGCAGGTTCAGCCAGCTGGTATAGAGGGCGATGTCCGTGTTCGATACGCCCATGCGCTTGTACAGGACCAGCGAGAGCGTCATGACAATCACGTAAGGGATGCCTTCCGCGAAATACAGGGAAGGCACCCACGTCCAGGGGGAGAGCTGTCTCATGGTCAGTACAGCTTACGGATTTCGGCTCCCTTATAGTAGTGCAGCAGGATGTCGTTGTAGCTGTAGCCCTGTTCGCCCATGACGGCCGCACCTATCTGACAGAGTCCCACACCGTGTCCCCATCCTGCGCCGAGCAGGTCGAACCATTCGGGAATGCCGTCTTCGGACAGGGGGCCCTTGTCCACCACGAAGGCCGAGCTGAGCAGGTGGCTCTCGGAAAGCGTCCGGCGGATTTCCAGCTCTTTGCCGATGGTAAGGGTCTTCAGGGTCCCCACGATTTTCAGCCGGCAGAGTCGTCCCGACTGGCCCCGTTCCACCGGGATGAGGTCGAGTATCTGCCCGTAGTCGCATTTGGTCTTTGTGCGGATGAGCTCGGCCAGCTCCTCTTGGGTGTAGTGCACCTTCCAGCGGTAGAAGTCGTGGGTCTCTTGGTCATAGTTGTTCAGGATTTGGCGCAGCACGTGCGCCTCGCGGGTGTTGCACCAGGCCTTGGGCGAGGTGCGGATCCAGCGGCTGGCCGCCTCTTCCTGTGTCAGGTCGGGCAGGGAAGGATCGTCATCGTCCCTCACCGGAGCGAGGTAGTCGAAGTCCTTGTCCTCCCAGCAGGTGCTGAACTGTTCGGTCGTGCCTCCGCAGCATTTTGAGAAGCGGGCGTCGCAGATGCGGTTGTCGTGCATCAGCACTTGTCCGCGGGTGGCCCTCACGGCCTGGCTCACGCTGGGGCTCGATGCCTTGGTGATGCCTTGATAACGCTGGCAGTGGTCATCGGCGCACACGTCGAAGGTCGTATGGTCCTCCCGGTCGTACCAGCGGATGTATTCCGTGTCCGTCTTGAGGAAGGGGAAGAAGCCGCCGTCTTTCCGGCAGAGGGCGTTGCGCCGTTCGATTTGTGCCAGCAGCCAGCTCCGGGAGATGACGGCATGGGCCTTGAGGAACTCCTGCGGGGAGGTGGCGCTCATTTCCGACGAGATGACACTGGTGAGGTACTCCTCCACGGGCAGCAGGTTGATGGCGGTAATCTTGCCTTCGTCCACCAGTAGCTTCAGTGTGCCGGGGAAGTGCTGGGTTTCTTGCCGTTCCCAGTGGAAGTTGAGGCCGATGGTCACATCGTCCAGCGAGAACGAAGCGTTCTCCTCCAGCGGTGTGAAGGTCAGTTCATGATAGACATTGTCGTTCCACCGGATGCCGCCTTCCTCGAAGCAGACTTCCTGGTAGCCGCTCACGGTCTCGCCTTTCGCCAGGAAAGGGGCGTTGAGCGTGAAGTGGAGTTCTTGGGCATTCACGATGCCTACACTTATTTCGGGTTCTTTCATATCGTTTGTCTTTCGTTAGCGGAATAGATTGTTTGCTTGCTTACAGTTCGAAGGTCAGCATCAGGCGGCCTTCGGTGGTGGTGGAGTGCACGTCCTCGTAGTGGTGGTAGTGCGTCCGTCGGGCGTAAGTCTTGAAGTATGAGGTGAGGTACAGGCCCCGCCGCAGCTTGAAGTCAAGGCGCAGGCTGGCCGCATGGAGGATGGCGCTCGACTTGTCTCCCTGGGCGTTGAGCGTGCGCGGGTCCACGGTGTTCCAGTCGATGTCATCGGGATAGCCCTTCCACGTGAAGAAATGATAGGCTTCGTAGCTCGTGGAAAGGGCGAACACGTCCTTCTTGTAAATCAGGCAGAGACCGTTCTTCGTGCTGTAGCCGCTGCCGAGGTTGTAGTTGCGGTCGGCCACCTTGTAATAGTCGCTCAGCGCGCCGCCCAGCAGGACGGCGTTCAGGTGGGTGAAGCCGCTGAAGTCCCACTTGCCCGTGCTCTTCCGTTTGTAGAAGAAGCCCACGCCCAGCGAGGCGGGGGTGCAGAACTTGTAGGGGATTTTGGCCGACACGTCAGAGATGGTGTCCGAGTCGTAGTAGTCGAAGTGCTGGTAGAGGCCCATGCTGAGGTAGTTGCGCCGGTTGTCCACCAGCTCGGTACCGGCCAGGCGTCCCACGATGTTGAGCTGCCCCAGCAGGGGCTGCGCCTTCTGGAGGTTCAGGTTCGCCTTCACGTGAAAGTAGTCGTAGGGGCGGGTCCCGTCCGCGTCGTACCGGTCACCGTACTCCATGTTGAATTCCGTCACGAGTCCCACGCCCCGGTCCAGCAGTTCGTCCTTCAGCTCCAGGGTACGGATACCAGCGGAGAGTTCGATGCTCATGTCGGGAATACCGAACTGCTTGCCCGAGGTCGGACGGTGGCGGCGCGCGTCCCCGTTGAGGAGCCGGGTCAGTCCGCGCATCGGCGACACGAGGAAGGCGGCCGCCTCCAGCCCGAACCGTCGTCCGCCCGTCTGTCGGTCGTCGAGGATGAGGTCCGACATGCGGTAGGCCACCTCGCCCAGGGCGGCTCCGCCGATGGGGGTGGCGAGGATGTCGTTGGTCGAGGGGAACTCGTTCTCCATGAACAGCTCCCACATCGCGCTCCCGCCGAAGGCGAAGAGGCTCGACTGCCAGAAATTGAAACCGTTGCTGCGGGCGGCGTTGAAGTACAGATTGCCGTGGTAAGGATGGAGGAACATGTTGGTTCCCATGCAGTCATTGTCCCACACGAATCCGTGCTTCAGGTTCTCCCGGATGGTATGTGCGTTGATGTAGGCGAAGTCTGACTTGCACACGAAGCGGTCGAACGACCATACGCCGAGGTTCAGTCCCACAACGGTCCCGGCGGCCCGCACCGGATGGTTCTTCCCGTAGTAGGCCAGGTCCGTGGAGTCCGGCAGCTGGGGCGTGTGCAGCGAGAAGCGGAGAAACGACTGCGCTCCTGCCGGGACCGCCAGCAGGCAACTCAGCGCAAACAGTAGGCGAAGGTAGGTTTTCATGGCTTTTCTGTGGGGGGATAAGTGTCAGTAAAATGGGTCGGCTGGAAGGACACTTCGTGGAAGATGGCCTTCAGGTCGGGGAGGGTCAGCCGCTCGAAGTCCTCCTTGCGCGGGGTGATGACCAGGCCGGCCATGTCGAGCGCGCCCGGGCTCACCAAGAACTGGTCGGGACGCTCGCAGCCGTAGTTGGAGGCCCGGAGGGCACGGCGGCGCAGGAAGACGGTGATGTTCCGTCCGTCCGCGTCCTTCCAGGTGAGGAGGTTGAACGGGCTCCGGTCTTCCTGCGGTTCGCAGGCGGCTGCCGGCTGGTGGATGTCGGTCAGGCCCAGCTCTTTCTCCACCCAGGTGGAGGGCAGTTCCGGAGTGCCTTCTGTCACAAAGACGATGAGCGGGCACAGGTAATGGGCATAGTACAGGGTGCAGCGGGTTTGTCCGTCGAAAGCGGCCTGCTGGATGCAGCGGGCCCCCTTCATCAGTTCGTCCCATTGCGCGATCATCGGCACCTCCTGGGCGGGTACCGCCTGGAAGTGGAGGTGGTCCGGTGCGGACGCACCGCATTTCGCTCCGTTGTAGAAGATGGCGTAGCCCGTGCGGAAGTGGGTGTCCATCCACTGGAGGAGCCGTCCGGGCAGCTGCCAGTCGAGCTTGTCGTCCAACCGTTGCGGCTGGTGGCGTTCGGCCGAGATGACCAAGTGTCCCGGCAGGATGGGATAGGGGTTGACCTGCAGGCGGAACTTCTCGTGCAGCCACACCGGCAGTTCCAGCTGCTCCTTTGGCTGGTGCTCCCGGCAGAGGAAGCAGGCCCGGCGGGCGATGCTGTCGGCGTCAATGGATGCGGCGGTGGAGCGCACGCGCTCCGGGTTGTACTGCAGCTTCAGCCAGGCCCGCAGGGGTATCGCCCCCGTGTCGGTGGAGCGGTCGTCGGTAGCGAGGGTGAACGGCAGGGTGCGGGTCTGCAGGAACTGCAGGGCGAAGTGGTTCCGCCGGGCGATGGGCCAGCGGTCCATCTGTTCGAGGAAGAACTGCTGGGCGGTCTGTCCGGCGGCCAGCAAGGCCTTGCGTCGGCGCAGTTCCAGGGTGCGCAGGCTGTCCTTGTAGGCGTTGTTTCGGTTCACGCGTTCCACACTCAGTGCGGCGTCCGAGTTGCCTTCCCACCGTCGGCAGAGGTAGAGCGGCTCATAGATGCGCCCGATTCGGTACTCGCGCGAGAAGCGCAGTCCGAGGGCATAGTCCTCGCCGTAGCTGGTGTTCGGCACACCGAACTGTCGGAGCAGTGGGGTGTAGAAGGCCCGGGGGGCCCCCAGTCCGTTGATGCGCAAGGCGTTGTTGGGGCCGTTCTCGTCAGTCCATTCTCGGTGGTCGATGATGCCCGGCGGCAGGGTCTCCAGCTCGAAGTTCGTCATACGGTAGGTGCCCACCACCATGGCGCATCCCTCGGCGTAGAATTTGTCGATGAGGGTTTGCAGCGTGTGCGGTCCGCTGTAGAGGTCGTCGCTGTCCAACTGTACGGCGAAGCGGCCGCACTGCGGGTGACGGATGCCCAGGTCCCAGCAGCCGCCGATGCCCAAGTCCTCCTGTTCCGGGAGGAGGTGAATCACGCGCGGGTCGTCCGCGAAGCGGCGGATGCGTTCGGTGGTACCGTCGGTCGAGTGGTTGTCGATGACGATGACGTTGAAGGCGAACCGTGTCTCCTGTTCCAGGACCGAGCGGATGGCATCATCGATGGTCCGCACACGGTCGCGCACGGGGATGATGACCGATGCCTCCACCGGAAACCCATTGTCCTCGAAGGAGATGCGTCGGCGGACTGGCGGCAGCCAGCAGCCGGTTTTCTGCAGGTAGCGCGTAAAGGCTTCCTCGCGTTCCAGCTGCACGGCGCGGTTGCGCGGGTCCACGTAGTCAAACTGTTTCTCACCCGACGCGCGCAGGTCGGTCTCCACCTTGGTGTAGAGGTACTCGCGGATATGGGTGAGCACTGCGTGGCGCGACAGCTCCAGCCGCAGGGCGTAGCGGGCGGAGTAGCGGTACGGGGCCTCGTGGGCCACCGTGGCCGCCGCTTGGCGCAGGCGGTCGGTGCGGAACAGCAGTAGCGGCCCGAAGTCGAAGTCATCGCGTACGCTGCCCGGCTGGCAGTCGATGAGCGGGTGCGGCTTCCGTCCGTCATCGGTCAGCTGGTAATGGTCCGCATACACCATCCCGCAGCCCTCGGCCGCGAGATAGTCCGTCATCCGTTCTAAGGCCCGGTAGCCCAGCTGTAGCGGCTCGGCCGATAAATATAATAAGGTATAGTCCGTGTCCACCGCCTCTGCCGCTTTCAGCAGTTGCCGGCTGTCGTCGAGCGATGCCACCGACAGCCACTCACAGCCGGCCGGCAGCTCGACCATCGTGTCCGCCGTGGCGGCCAGAAGGAGCACCCGGGCCGTCAAAGGCGATGCCTGGACCGTCTTTATGGTCTGTAAAGCAGCCTCTTTCGCTTGGAAAGGAAGCAAGCAAGTAATCGTTTTCTGCATGTTTTAGATATTTATAGGGGCAAAGATAGGGAATATATCTTATTTTTTGCCTAACTTTGTCCGCTAATTAGAACAGATACTAAAAAAATATGGATAATAAGAAGGCTCCTTTGTTGGGAAAGACACTGCGCGAGCTGCAGGAAGTGGTCGTGGGGATGGGCCTGCCGAAGTTTACGGCGGGCCAAATCGCCTCGTGGCTCTATGGCAAGAAAGTCGCTTCCATCGACGAGATGACCAATCTGTCGCTCAAGAACCGGGAGCGGCTGAAGGAAGCGTACGAGGTGGGTTGCTCCGCTCCGGTGGAGGCCCAGCATTCTGTGGACGGGACCGTGAAATACCTTTTCCGCGTCGGCGAAGGGCAGTACGTCGAGTCTGTGTTCATTCCCGATGACGACCGTGCCACGCTCTGCGTTTCCTCGCAGGTGGGGTGCAAGATGAACTGCCTGTTCTGCATGACCGGCAAGCAGGGCTTTTCCGCCCACCTCACGCCGGCCCAGATCCTGAACCAGCTCTATTCCCTGCCCGAGCGCGACCGGCTGACCAACGTGGTGTTCATGGGCATGGGCGAGCCGTTCGACAACCTCGACGCCGTGTTGCGCGCGTGCGAGATCCTGACTGCCGACTATGGCTACGCCTGGAGCCCGAAACGCATCACGGTCTCTTCCGTCGGACTGAAGAAGGGCCTGCGCCGTTTCCTCGACGAGAGTGGCTGCCACCTGGCCATCAGCCTCCATTCGCCCTTCCCGGCCGAGCGGGCCACCCTGATGCCGGCCGAGCGGGCCTGGTCCATCACCGAGGTGGTGGAACTGCTGCGCGGCTACGACTTCAGCAAGCAGCGCCGCCTTTCGTTCGAGTACATTGTCTTCAAAGGTCTGAACGACAGCGAGCGGCACGCCCGCGAGCTGGTGCGCCTGCTCAAGGGGCTCGACTGCCGCATCAACCTCATCCGCTTCCACGCCATTCCGGGGGTGGATCTGGAGGGGGTGGACCGCGACCAGATGCTGGCCTTCCGCGATTACCTGACGGGCCACGGCGTGTTCGCCACGGTGCGGGCCTCGCGGGGCGAGGACATTTTCGCCGCCTGCGGCATGCTTTCGTCGCTGTCCCAGCAAAAGAATGATAACACATCAAAAAATTAACGATATGAAAATACGCACTTGTTTCTATGCCTGGGCCATGGCGGCTTTGTCATTGGCTTCTTGCAGTAAGGACGGGAAGAGCCTTATCACGCCCGTCTCCAGTGGCCGTCCCTACGAGGTGATGGTGGTGGCCGATGACGCTTGTTGGATGAGCCCCGACAGCGCCCTGTACCATGTGCTCGACAGCGATGTGCCGGGACTGCCGCAGGCCGAACGCTCCTTCCGCATCTCCCGCGTGCGTCCGGCCCATTTCGACCGCACCATGCGCTTGTTCCGCAATATCATCCGGGTGGACATCAATCCCGAGAAATATACCCAGACCCGCTTCAAGTACACCCGCGACGCGTTCTCCTCGCCGCAGATGATCATGACCATCCAGTCGCCCAGCCAGCGCGAGTTCGCCGACTATGTGGAGAAGAACGGGCAGGTCATCGTCGATTTCTTCACCCGGGCCGAGATGAACCGCCAGGTGAAGCTGCTGGAGAAGAAGCACAGCCCGATGGTGGCCGCCAAGGTGGGCAGCATGTTCGGCTGTGATGTCTGGATGCCTGCTGAGATGGAATCGTCCAAGCAGGGCGAGGACTTCTTCTGGGCTTCCACCAACCTCAACGACATGAACTTTGTGATGTATTCCTACCCCTTCCGCTCCAACAGCACCTTCACCAAGGAGTATTTCATCCACAAGCGCGACTCGGTGATGAAGGTCAACCTGCCGGGCTACAAGGAAGGCGTGTACATGCAGACCGCTGACTCGGCCTTGGTGGATGTGCGCGACCTCAACCTCCACGGCGACTATGCCTTCGAGGCGCGCGGACTTTGGGAGATGAAGGGCGACGCCATGGGCGGACCGTTTGTCTCCGTGGTGCGGGTGGACCGGCAGAGCGCACGGGTCATCGTGGCCGAATGTTTTGTCTATAACCCCGGCAAACTGAAGCGCGACCAGATGCGCAAGCTGAACGCCGCGCTCTATACCCTGCGCCTGCCTTCTGAGCTCATGGAGGCCGACCAGCAAGTGAACGAATATCCGGCTGAGCTTCCCTTGAAGCTGCCCAACGGCTCCGACCTGCAGGAAATGCCGGTCGAAGAGGCGGCAGGCGAGGAGGACCCGGCGAAACAATAACGGGCCTGGCCCATCATCAACAACCTGTTTTTTTATGGAAGAACGTAAACTGAAAGTGGGTATTACCCACGGTGATATCAATGGAGTGGGCTACGAGGTCATTCTGAAGACTTTCTCCGACCCGCTCATGCTCGAACTTTGTACCCCCGTCATCTTTGGTTCGCCCAAGGTGGCGGCCTACCACCGCAAGGCGATGGACCTCCCCACCAACTTCAGCATCGTGCCCTCGGCCGCCGAGGCGCAGGACGGACGGGTGAACATTGTCAACTGTATCGACGAGGAGCTCAAGGTGGAGTTGTCCAAACCCACGCCCGAGGCCGGAAAGGCCGCGCTGGCCGCGCTCGAACGCGCCTTGCAGGAATATGCCGACGGTGGCTTTGACGTGCTGGTCACGGCCCCCATCAACAAGCACACCATCCAGAGCGATACGTTCCGTTTCCCCGGCCACACCGAGTACATCGAGGAGCGGGTGGGAGAGGGGAACAAGGCCCTGATGATTCTGCTGAAGGACGATTTCCGGGTGGCTCTCGTCACCGGCCACATCCCTGTCAGCGCCATCGCAAAGACCCTGACCAAGGAGCTCATTCAGGAGAAGCTGGCCATTTTCCACCGCTCCCTCAAGCAGGACTTCGGCATCAATGCCCCGCGCATCGCCGTCTTCGCCCTCAACCCCCATGCGGGCGATGACGGGCTCATCGGTACCGAGGAGCGCGACATCATCATCCCTGCCATCCGCGAGATGGTCGCCAAGGGCATCCAGTGCTTCGGCCCCTTCCCGGCCGACGGCTTCATGGGCTCGGGCAACTATACCCACTTCGACGGTATCCTGGCCATGTACCACGACCAGGGACTGGCACCTTTCAAGGCCCTGGCGATGGACGAGGGGGTCAACTTTACCGCCGGACTGCCGGTGGTCCGTACTTCGCCGGCCCATGGCACGGCCTACGACATCGCCGGCAAGGGGACCGCTTCCGAGGACTCCTTCCGCCAGGCCATCTACGTGGCGATGGATGTCTTCCGCAGCCGTTGTGTGGAGCGCGAGATCAGCGCGCGCCCGTTGCGCAAGCAGTACTATGAGAAGCGTGATGACAGCGACAAGCTGAAGCTGGACTCTGTGGAGGAATGACCGGTGACCGACAACCTGTAAGAAAGTAAATAAATCATGAAAGATAACCGGATTCCGTTGGTCGAAAGGCAGTATTTGCTGCCTTTCGTCCTGATTACCTCCCTGTTTTTCCTGTGGGGGTTTGCCCATGCCATCCTCGATGTGCTCAACAAGCACTTCCAGGAGGCGCTCGACATCACGAAGGTGCATTCCGCGCTCATTCAGGTCACCATGTACATGGGCTATTTCGTCATGGCCCTGCCGGCGGGACTGTTCATCCGCCGTTACGGCTACCGCAAGGGCGTGGTCTTCGGCCTCTTACTCTACGGGGTCGGCTCGCTGCTCTTCATTCCCGGCCAGCAGATGGCGTCGTTCAACGCCTTCCTGTTCGCCCTCTTTGTCATCGGCTGCGGACTGACGTTCCTGGAGACGGCGGCCAATCCTTACGTCACCGAGCTCGGTGCCAAGGAGACGGCGGCCAGCCGTCTCAACCTCGCCCAGTCGTTCAATGGGGTGGGCTGCATCTGCGCTCCCATCCTGACCGGGCTCCTGCTGTTCTCCAACCGTCCTGATGCCGAGGCGGGCGACGGCAACGTGGCCCTGCCTTATGCCTGCATGGGCGTGGTGGTGCTCATCGTGGCCGCTGTTTTCCTGCGGGTGAAGTTACCCGAGATGCAGCACGAGCCCGAAGTGGACGCCACGGGCCACGAGGTAGGCCTGTGGTCGCACCGGCTGTTCATCTTCGGATTAGTGGCCCTGCTGGCCTACGAGATTGCCGAGATTTCCATCAACAGCTTCTTCATCAACTACGTGGTGGAGCAGGACTGGATGCGTCCGCGCGATGCGGCGGTGGTCCTGTCGTTCGGCGGACTGGGCCTGTTCATGGTGGGCCGTTTCATCGGCAGCTGGATTATGCAGCGGGTGCGGGCCGAGAAGATGCTCTTCGGCTGTGCCGTCGGTACGGTGGCCACCACCTCGCTCATTCTGTTGGATGCAGGCTGGCTCTCGTTCCTGGCCCTGCTGTGCGGCTATGCCTTCGAGGCCATCATGTTCCCCACCATCTTCGCCTTGTCGCTGAAGGGACTGGGTCGTCACACCAAGCAGGCCTCCTCCTTCCTCATGATGTCACCCGTGGGCGGTGTCATCGGCCCGTTGTTGATGGGCTATGTGGCGGACGCCTCGTCCATGGTCACCGCCTTCATTGTGCCCTGGATGGGCTATGCGGTCGTGGCCGTCTATGGCTTTGTCATGTTGCGCAAGAGCGCGGCCTGACCCTTTTTCGCAGGACCTCATAGAAGGACGGCGGGGAATCCTATCAAGTGGATTCCCCGCCGTCCTTCTTATGGGGTAGGCCGTTCAGCGTCCGCTGTTCCGCACGATGGCCCAGGCCTCCTCTTCCGTTCCTGCGAACGGTCCCGAATGCTCCAGCTTCAGCGTCGATAGGGCCGCGGCGAAGCGGCCCGCCTCCGCGTACGAGGCTCCTTTCATTCGCTGGTACAGGTAGCCCAGCATGTACGTGTCGCCACATCCTGTCGCGTCCACCACCTCCCGGGGTGGGTAGGCCGGAATCCGGTAGTGCTGCCCCCCGGCATAAATCAGCGACCCGCCGCTGCCCAGTGTCAGCAGCACCTCCTTCACCCCCCATTCCGCCAGTCGGGCGCAGGCGGCCTGCTCGTCGGTCTCGCCCGTCAGCACCTCCGCCTCGTGTTCGTTCACCTTCAGGATGTCGATGTATCGCAGCGCCTCCTTCTTCTCCTTCCAGTCGATGGCATACACCGCTTCGCCCCGCACCTCGCGCAGGTACCCCTGGGCATCGACCGAGAGCGTTCCCTTCTGCGACAGGTAGCGGAGGACCTCTAACGGGAAGTCATCCGCCAGCAGGCTGCCCAGGTGGTAGCAGCGTGCCTCGGCGTGCTTCAGTTTCTCCACACTGAAGGGGTCGGCCTTGGCCAGCACCCGTTGTGTGCGGTTGTCCTGGTTCTCGCCGTAGCGGTTCTCGAAATACACGGTCTTCCGGCTCGGGATGTTCTCCACATCGATGCCTTCCTTCCGCAGGTCGTCCACCGCCTGCTGCTCGCTCGGAGCCAGCGAGGTGATGAGTTGGAAGCCTTCCGTGTCGTTCAGGTGGCGGAGGCCGTGCGCGAAGTAGTAGGCCGTGCCGCCCGGCAGGTACGTGGTCTGCCGGGGAGTGATGATCTTGTCGAGCGTGATGTGCCCAATGCAGCAAATATCTTTCATGTCACAATAGTTTTTTCAGGTTCGTTGTTACAAAGGTACAACAAAATCAGGGAAGAACCGTGAAGAAAGGGTGAAAAACTGTGTCTTTCTGTCCTATTCGTTGGCCCGTATCTCCTTTTTTTCGCAAAAGATGTCCTAAAATTCATTAAGTAGGGAGAATTATCGAGGAAAAGGATGGAATATTTAAAACAAAGGCGTAACTTTACGGCCACTTACTACTTTGTTAGAAGAAACAACTGGAAAAACAAAAAATGGAAAAAATGGAAAATTTGAATGTACAACCGGCCACCGGCAAGCTCGGTGTGCTTTGTGTGGGACTGGGAGCAGTCGCCACTACCTTTATGACAGGCGTATTGATGGCCCGCAAAGGGCTCGCCAAGCCCGTCGGCTCAATGACCCAGTATGACAAGATCCGCGTGGGACGTGGAGCCGAGAAGAAATACTTGCACTATAAGGACATTGTGCCCCTGGCCGACCTGAAGGATATCGTCTTCGGTGCCTGGGACGTCTATCCCGCCAACGCGTTCGAGTCGGCCATGAACTGCGAGGTGCTGCGCGACCGCGACATCCTGCCCGTGAAGGACGAGCTGGAACGCATTGTGCCCATGCCCGCCGCTTTCGACCGCGAGTATGCCAAGCGCCTTGACGGCGACAACGTGAAGGACTGCGCCACTCGCTGGGACATGGTGGAGGCCCTCCGTCAGGACATCCGCTCGTTCAAGGAACAGAACGGTTGCAGCCGTATCGTGGTACTCTGGGCCGCTTCTACTGAAATCTACGTGCCCGTCGATGAGAACATCCACGCTTCCCTCGTCGCGCTCGAACAGGCCATGAAGGCCGACGACCGCGCCCACATCGCACCTTCCATGTGCTACGCTTACGCTGCCCTCTCCGAAGGGGCTCCCTTCATCATGGGCGCGCCCAACACCACGGTGGACATCCCCGCCATGTGGGAGCTGGCCGAGAAGACCCGCATGCCCATCGCCGGCAAGGACTTCAAGACCGGCCAGACACTCGTCAAGTCGGGCTTTGCCCCCATCATCGGCAC